>JBFXEX010000062.1:0-34184 GCA_050179645.1 Xanthobacteraceae bacterium
CGGTTTCTATCGATCCTTCCGCCGCCTGCCGAGGTCAGGCTTGTTGTAATAGCATGAGGAGAGCAAAGCCATTCGCCGACCGATGAGAACCGCGCAGCCCGCCCCCAAGGACGGCCCGCGCATCAATGAAGAGATCCGCTCCCGCGAAGTCCAGTTGATCGATCAGACCGGCCACAATCATGGGCCGATCGACACCCAGGTCGCTTTGCAAAGAGCCCAGGAGGCCGGGCTTGATCTCGTAGAGATCGCCCCGAATTCGGTCCCGCCTGTCGCCAAACTTCTCGATTACGGCAAGTATAAATATCAGGCGCAGAAGAAGGCGGCCGAAGCGCGCAAGAAACAGAAAGTCGTCGAGGTCAAGGAGATCAAGCTCCGGCCGATGATCGACGACCACGATTACGACGTGAAGATGCGTTCGATGCAGCGCTTCTTCGAAGAGGGGGACAAGGTCAAGGTCACGTTGCGCTTCCGTGGCCGCGAATTGGCCCACCAGGAACTCGGTTACAAATTGCTGAACCGGGTCAAGGACGACAACTCGAAGGTGGCCAAGGTCGAACAGGAACCGCGCTTCGAAGGCCGCCAGGTGGTCATGGTGCTCGCGCCGCGCTGAGAAAGCTGGACGACTTTTCGACGTGATTTGATGGAGCGCCGTTGGGTCGATCGCCCGACGGCGATTTTTTCGTCCGGGGGGCCGCGGTTAGTCGACGGTCGTGCCCGTCTCGCCGCTTTCGGTTTCGGCCAGGATCGAATCCATACCGCGTGCGGTGCGGTCGTCGCGTCCGGGCGGCGACCCGGCCGCAATGAATTGCGACAGCACGAAGATCGCGCCCGCCAGCACGAAGCAGATGCGGGCCTGCCAAGAGGCGCCGATCCGGAGCCGTGGATGTCTCATGGGAGCCTCACTCGCGCGCACTCTGTCGACGACCAAGCAACGAGTATGCCGCTGGGCCGATATCAAAATTGCCTAGCGGGCCGATTGGTTCCATCCGGCCGCGGCTGCCGGTTTTTCCGCCGGCACGCCGGAACCGCCTGGGGCACGATCTAGCCTGTTGTGGCTGTTGTGTTTTCCCGCGGCCTCTGCCATAACCCGGCCCTCCCGTCGCCCGGCGCAAGGGCTGCCGTGGCGATGGCGAAGTGCTCAATCAGCACGCTCAGACGAGCAAACACCGGCCGGCCGGGCATTTTTGCCATGGCAGGAGCCGAAAGGAGAGCCAAATGCCCAAGATCAAGACCAAGTCGGGCGCCAAAAAGCGCTTCAAGATTACCGGGACCGGTAAGGTGCTCTATGCCCACCGCGGCAAGCGGCATGGCATGATCAAGCGGACCAACAAGCAGATCCGTCAGCTTCGCGGTACCGCCGTGCTGTTCAAGACCGACGGCGAAAATATCAAGAAGTACTTCTTGCCCAACGGTTGACCAGCCGGCCGCCGACGGCCGCGATTGCCTCACCTTCGTTCACGTAATCTGTCAGGAGAATCACCATGGCCCGCGTCAAGCGCGGCGTGACCGCACACGCCAAGCACAAGAAGGTCCTCAAGCAAGCCAAGGGCTTCTACGGTCGGCGCAAGAACACCATCCGGGTCGCCAAGCAGGCGGTCGAGAAGGCCAACCAGTACGCCTATCGCGACCGCAAGCGGCGCAAGCGCACCTTCCGGGCGCTTTGGATTCAGCGCTTGAACGCAGCCGTTCGCCCGTTTGGCCTGACCTACAGCCGCTTTATCAATGGCCTCGATCTCGCCGGCGTGACCGTGGACCGCAAGGTCCTCTCCGACCTGGCGATCCACGAGCCGGTTGCGTTCGAGGCGATCGTCGAGAAGGCCAAGGCGGCGATCCCGGCCACGGCGTAGGCTCTCTCGGTCGTCATCGCCGGGCCTGACCCGGCGATCCATCAGGCTCTCTTCGCAAGAAGATGGATGCCCGGGTCAAGCCCGGGCATGACGAAGGAGGCCGAGGCACGTCCAAAGCCGACAACGCGATCTTTGGAGCATCCGATGATCGACACCGCCTTTGCCCGGCGCATGGCGCGTTACAATCGCTGGCAGAACCAGAATCTCTACGGCGTTGCGGATACTTTGAGCGACGACGAGCGGCGCCGCGACCGCGGCGCATTCTTCGGTTCGATCCACAAGACGCTGAGCCACCTCCTGTGGGCCGACCGCGTCTGGCTGAGCCGCTTCGGCGCCGGTCCCAAGCTCACAGCCACCATCCCCGAATCGGTTTCGCTCTATCCCGACTGGGAGCCGCTGAAGCGCGAGCGCGCGTCGTTCGACGAGACCATCGTTGGCTGGGCCGACAAGCTAGACGCCGATTGGCTCGCGAGCGACCTGACGTTCTTCGCGCTCGGCGCCCAGCGCGAGATTACCAAGCCGAAATGGATGCTGGTGACTCACCTGTTCAATCACCAGACCCATCACCGCGGCCAGGTCCACTGCATGCTGACGCAGGCAGGCGGCAAGCCGCACGATACCGACCTGCCGCTGTTGGCGGAGTGACGCGATGTCCGATCCGAGCACGCTCGAACAGGAGATTTTGTCCGCCGTGGCGGGCGCACCCGATGAGACTGCGCTGGAAGCGGTGCGGATCGCCGCGCTCGGCAAGAGCGGCTCGGTCTCGGCGCTGCTGCGTACGCTCGGATCGATGACGCCGGAGCAGCGCAAGGCCGAGGGGCCGCGCATCAACGGCCTCAAGGATCGCGTCACCGAGGCGCTCACGGTGCGCAGGGAAGCCCTCAAGCATGCCGCACTCGACGCCCGGCTCAACACCGAGACGGTCGACGTGACGCTGCCGGTACGCGAGCCGCCGGCGGAAACGGGGCGCATTCATCCGATCAGTCAGGTGGTTGACGAACTGACTGCGATCTTCGCCGACATGGGCTTCTCGGTCGCCGAAGGGCCGGACATCGAGACCGACGATCTCAACTTCACCAAGCTCAACTTCCCGGAAGGCCATCCGGCCCGGGAGATGCATGACACGTTCTATCTCAACCCGAAGCCGGACGGCTCGCGCATGCTGCTGCGCACGCACACCTCTCCCGTACAGGTGCGCACCATGCTGAGCCAGAAGCCGCCGATCCGGGTCATCATTCCGGGCCGCACCTATCGCAGCGACAGCGACCAGACCCACACGCCGATGTTCCACCAGGTCGAGGGCCTCGTCATCGACAAGGGCTCGCACCTCGGTCACCTGAAGTGGATCCTGCAGGAGTTCTGCAAGGCGTTCTTCGAGGTCGACGACGTCAAGATGCGGTTCCGGCCGTCGTTCTTCCCGTTCACCGAGCCATCGCTCGAGGTCGACATCCAGTGCCGGCGCGACAAGGGCGAGGTGCGGTTCGGCGAGGGCGACGACTGGATGGAGATTCTCGGCTGCGGCATGGTGCATCCGAACGTGCTGCGCAATTGCGGGCTCGATCCGGACGAGTACCAGGGCTTTGCTTGGGGGATGGGGATCGACCGCATCGCCATGCTGAAATACGGCATGCCGGACCTGCGTCCGTTCTTCGATGCCGACGTGCGCTGGCTGTCGCACTACGGCTTCCGCCCGCTCGATTTTCCGACGCTGGCGGGGGGATTGAGCTGATGCTAGATTGCGATCTTTGAGAGTAAGCCATGACCGATGCAGAGATTAATAAGATCGTATCAAGCATTCTTCGCGACCGGTTCAAGGACTTGGGCTTTCAGCGCTCAACTGTCCGTTCCGAGGAAGATTTTGACGGCAGTTCCATCCTCCGAATCGTAGTGCATCTGAAGAACGGCGATGTGCCTTCGAACCGGCTTACTGACGTACTTCATGAAATTCGATCAAGACTGATCAGCAAGGGAGAGGAGCGGTTCGTATTCTTAAGCAGCGAATCTCCCCAAGGCGAGATGGTGGATGAGGACGTGGAATAGAACATGGCGTCCATGGTTTTGCTCTTGTTGGACTCGGCCGACAGCCTGCTTGAGAGCCGACCAAGAAGCTCTGCCTTCAAGCGCCGGGCAGTCAGTACTGCTTACTACGCAGTATTTCATGCGCTCGCAAAGTCATGTGCGGATTGCTTGCTTCCTTCAAGTGACGGCACGACGGATGAATACTCGCGTGTCTATCGCGCCTTGGAGCATGGGACACTTAAATCGGCATTCGGCAGGGAGCCGCTGAAGGATAGGCTGACTCTTCGCAAGATCGGCGATCTGGTCGTGCCGTTGCAGAGCGAGCGACACCGAGCGGACTATCTGCCGCCGCTCAGGAATGTATTTTCTCAACGAGAAGCGAAAAAGCTGGTCGACCAAGCGCGCCAAGCTGTTGTGGAAATCGAAGCACTAAGCCCCGAGGATCGCCGCACCTTGGCGACCTACCTTCTGTTCCGAATGCGGCAATCATGAAATTCACGCTCTCCTGGATCAAGGAGCATCTCGACACCGACGAGCCGCTCGACAAGCTCGTCGACAAGCTCACCATGATCGGGCTCGAAGTCGAGCACGTCACCGACCAGGGCAAGGCGCTGGCGCCGTTCACCATCGCGCGGGTGATTTCCGCGCAGCCGCACCCCAACGCCGACCGGCTGCGCGTCTGCATGGTCGATACCGGCGCCGGCGATCCGGTGCAGGTGGTCTGCGGCGCGCCTAACGCCCGCACCGGCATGACCAGCGTGTTCGTGCCGCCCGGCGCTTACATCCCCGGCAAGGACATCACGCTCGGCATCGGCAAGATCCGCGGCGTCGAGAGCCGCGGCATGCTGGTATCGGAGTTCGAGTTGAAGATCTCCGACGACCACGAGGGCATCATCGACCTGCCGGCCGACGCGCCGCTCGGCGCCAACTACGCCAAGTGGGCGGGACTCGACGAGGCGGTGATCGAGATCAACCTGACGCCGAACCGGCCGGACTGCACCGGCGTGCACGGCATCGCGCGCGATCTCTCGGCCGCCGAGATGGGCACGTTCAAGGACACGCCTATCAAGCCGGTCGAAGGCAAGTTCCCATGTCCGGTGAAGGTGACGCTCGATTTCGGATCGACGCCGTCGCTCTGCCCGGCGTTCGGCTTGCGCCTGGTGCGTGGCGTCAAGAACGGCCCGTCGCCCGAATGGCTGCAGCGCCGGCTCAAGGCGATCGGGCTGCGTCCCATCAATGCGCTGGTCGATATCACCAACTTCATGACCTACGACCGCGGCCGGCCGCTTCACGTGTTCGACGCCGCCAAGGTGCATGGCAATCTCACCGTCCGTCGCGCCAAGGCCGGCGAAACCCTGCTCGCGCTCGACGGCAAGACCTACACGCTCGACGACTCGATCTGCGTCATCGCCGACGAGAACGGCGTCGAGTCGCTGGCCGGCATCATGGGCGGCGAGGCCTCCGGCTGCTCGGAAACGACCACCGACGTACTGATCGAATCGGCGCTGTGGGAGCCGCTCAACATCGCCCAGTCCGGCCGCAAACTCGGGATCAATTCCGACGCGCGCTACCGCTTCGAGCGCGGCGTCGATCCGGCGTTCATGCTGCCCGGCCTGGAGCTCGCCACCAGCATGGTACTCGAAATGTGCGGCGGCGAGCCGTCGTCGGTTGTCGTGGCCGGCAAGGTCGAGACGCCGGAGCGCATCATCGACTTTCCGCTCAGCGAACTGCCGCGGCTTGCCGGCCTGCGTGCGAGCGCCTCGGAGATCAACGGCGTGCTCGGCCGTCTCGGCTTCAGCGTCGCCGGGCAGGGCGAAACGGTGAAAGTCACGGTGCCCTCCTGGCGGCCGGACGTCCACGGCAAGGCCGACATCGTCGAGGAGGTCGTGCGCATCCTCGGCGTCGATCGCATTCCGGCGACGCCGTTCGATCGCGGCGAGGCGCCGCGCAAACCGATCCTGACGTCGATCCAGATGCGCACCCGCAAGGCCAAGCGATCGCTGGCGGCGCGCGGCATGGTCGAGGCGGTCACGTGGTCGTTCGTATCGAAGCCGCAGGCCGAACTGTTCGGCGGCGCCAAGTCCGAATTGGCGCTCGCCAATCCGATCGCCGCCGATCTCTCCGACATGCGGCCTAGTCTGCTGCCTGGCCTGATCGCGGCCGCGCAGAAGAACGCCGACCGCGGATTTCCCGACGTCGCTCTGTTCGAGGTCGGGCAGATTTTCCGCGGCGACCGGCCGGAGGATCAGGTCACGGCCGCGAGCGGTGTCCGGCGCTCGCTCGCCAAGGCGTCGGGCAGCGGCCGCTTCTGGTTGGGCACCGTCGGCGAGGTCGATGCATTTGACGCCAAGGGCGACGCGCTGGCGGTGCTTGCTGCCGCCGGCGCACCGGTGCAGGCGATGCAGGTCGTGCCGGGCGGGCCCGCGTGGTTTCATCCCGGCCGCAGCGGCACCATCCAGGTCGGCCCGCAGAACGTGCTCGGCCATTTCGGCGAGCTGCATCCGCGCGTGCTGGAGGCACTCGAGGCCGAAGGCCCGCTGGTGGCGTTCGAGGTGATCCTGGAGAAGATTCCGGAGCCCAAGGCGAAAGCGACGCGCGCCAAGCCCGTACTCGAACTGTCGCCGTTCCAGCCGGTTGAGCGCGATTTCGCGTTCGTGGTCGATCGCGGCGTCAAGGCCGGCGACATCGTTCGCACCGCACAGGCCGTCGACCGCAAGCTGATTGCGGGTGTCAGCGTGTTCGACGTCTATGAGGGCAAGGGTATCGACCCGGGCAAGAAGTCGATCGCCATCGCGGTGACGTTGCAGCCTCGCGACAAGACCTTGACCGAACAGGAAATCGACGCCATCGGCGCCAAGATCGTCGCCGAGGTCGGCAAGCGCACCGGCGGCGTGCTGCGGGGGTAGTGTGCCCGCACTCATGCCCCGTTCGTCCCCGCGCAAGCGGGGACCCAGCGATTGATCTCACGAGTTGAAGAACTGGGTCCCCGCTTGCGCGGGGACGAGCGGAGAGTGCGTGGCTCAATTTGGATGTGCGGAGCTTTGACGATCCGCAGAAAGCAAATCCGCATACGCGAAGCCGTCGCGCTCGACGGTCTCGCCGACCGCGACGGGAATGCGGCGCGACAGCATCGGGCCGGCCGCGACGAAGGAATGAAATTCGCCGTTCTCGCCGCAAGGGTCGGCAGCGGCGGGCAACTCGTCGAGCAGCGCTTGGTCGAAGCGGCGTCCCGCGAACGCCTTGGGCAGTTGCTTGAGGTCGACGCAGGTCAGATAGGTCTCAACTCCCGCCGCGATCATCTCGCGCGCGAGCGCGGCGGTCGGCCGCTCCCACAACGGAAACAGCGGCGCGATGCCGGTGCCGGCGAGCTTGTCCTCGCGATACTTGCGCACGTCCGGCAGAAACAGGTCGCCGAACACGATGCGGGTGACGCCGGCGGCTTTCGCGTCCGCCAGCGCCGCCGCCATGCGCGCCTCGTAGACCTCGTTCGGGCACGGAAACGGGATGTGCACCAGCAGCGGCGGAAGTCCGGCCGCGGCCAGTTGCGCGTTCAGCAATTCCTGGCGCACGCCATGCATGCTGACGCGTGCGAACGTGTCGGTGACGGTGGTGAGCGCGCCGACGATCTCGCAATCGCCCGCGCGCCGCATTTCGTGCAACGCCCAGGCGCTGTCCTTGCCGCTCGACCACGCGATCAAGGCCTTGTGCCTTCCTGTGTACTTTCCATTGGGCTTGGCGCTCATCGGCGGCCGAGCGCCCGCAGCGCCGCTTCGGCGGCACGTTCGCCGGATTCCCAGGCGCCGCCGACGGTGCCCCACAGGGTCTCGTGGGTGGCCTCGCCGGCGAGGAAGACGCGGCCTCGCAGCGACTCGGTGAGAGCTTTGCGCGACGGGTGGGCGCCGGGTTCGGCTGATGAGATCGCGCCCATCACCCAGGGCGACTCGTTCCAGCGCGTCGCCGCGGTGCGCTTGACGATCGACTTCATGTCGGTGCCGTAGAGTTCGCCAAGCCAGGTGAGCGCGAAGTCGATCATCGCGCGTTCGCCCTTGGCGGAAAGTTCGCGCCCGAATGAGCCCGCGACATCCACCACGCAGACCGTGCTGCCCAGGACGTTGCCGAAGATCGATGCCGTCTGACGGTTCTCGGATTTCTCGAACGTGAGTTCGTCGGGCCGCAGTCCCAGCGGGTTACCGGGCAGTTCGAGCGCGATGTGGTCGTAGCTGCCGAGCTTGAGCTTGCGCAAGGCATCGAGATATCCCTTGGGCAGGTTGGGCTGGAAGTCGATCTTGCCCGACGTCAGGACATTGGTGGACGCCGTTACGATCACCGCCCGTGCGGTGAACAGCGTCCGGTTCGACTGGACCTCGACCGGGCCGCGTCCCCAATACATGATGCGGTTCACCGGCGTATCGGTGAGCAGCACATCGGCTGGTAGAAGCTTCGCCAGCAGCGTGCCCAGGCCCTGCCGGCAGTAGGAATTGTTGTCGCGATGGACCGCGCGAGCGAGGTCGACGGCGGAGACTTCGTTGAGGTCCTTGCCGCAGGTGAACGGCCCGGTTGCGAACTCGATCGTCTGCCGCCACTCGCCCAGGTCTTTTGGCAGCGCCTTGTCGGCGGAAATATCGGCGCGTCCGCGCGCAGCGGTCGCCAGAGCATGATTGGTGCGCACCAGTGTCGCGAGGAAGTCCTCGAGTTCGCCCTCGCGGGCATAACGCCGGCCGACCCGCAACCGCTGCCCGGGCGGTGCCGGGTAGATTTCCAATCCGGTTTGCGCGCCCAGTCGGACCAGTGGATTGATGTCGGCCGAATAGATCCAGTGCGCGCCGCGATCGAACGGGACGCCGAACGTCTTGTTGTCGGTGATGCAGCGGCCGCCGACCTGTCCGGTCGCCTCCAGCACGACGAACTTCAGGCCGCGCGAAGCCGACAGCCGTCGCGCCGCAGCGATCCCGGCGGCGCCGGCGCCGACGACGACGATATCGACCTTGCCGGAGCGCGGCGGTCCCGGTTCCTCCGGCTTGGGCGCCGGCTTCTGCCGCGGCGCGCCGAATGCCGGCCCTGCGCCAAAGGCGGCAGAAGCGGCGAGGAACGACCGTCGGGTCAGGCGTTTCATCGTGTCCGGAAACTGGGGGGTTGGAACACCGGCACCATGCCGGAATGCGTCTTCTCCCGCAATTCATTTGACGCCGCAGGCGCAGATGTGAAGGGGAGGCGATCGACCAAATCGACGCACCGGCGGACTTGTGCGGTTCGGCCGCCGTCGTTACCTCTGCGGATGTTGCGGGGAGAACATCGAATGCTCGAGGCCGCCGTCAGGGCGCTGTCCCAGATGCTGTCGCCGCCGTTCCGGGCGATCCTACTGAAATCGGTCGGTCTCGCGGTGGTGCTGATCTTCGCGATCGGGTTCGCGCTGCACCGGCTGCTGGTCTGGCTCGCCGTCGAGGGCGAGGTCTGGGCCGAGAGCGTGCTCGGCGCGAACTGGCATACCTTGCTCAACATCCTGGCCTGGATTCTCTCGATCGCAGCCGGGCTCGGGATCGTGGTAGGCTCGATCTTCCTGATGCCGGCGGTGACCGCGCTGGTGGCGAGCTTCTTCGTCGACGACATCGCGCTCGAAGTGGAGCGGCGCGATTATCCCGACGAGCCGACCGGTGCGCCGCTCCCGATCGCAAGTTCGGTGTGGGTCGGCGTTAAGGCCGCGCTCTTGTCGGTCCTGGTCTACATCTTGGCGGTGCCGTTTCTGTTGTTCGCAGGCTTCGGTTTCGTGATCTTCTTCGTCGCCACCGCGTATCTGCTCAGCCGGGAATATTTCGAGCTTGCCGCCATGCGTTACCGCCCGCCGCCCGAGGCCAAGGCGATGCGCAAGGCCAACCAGAGCACGGTGTTCATGGCGGGGTTGCTGATTGCGGCGTTCGTGTCGATCCCGATCGTCAATCTCGCCACGCCGCTCTTCGGCATGGCGCTGATGGTCCACGTCCATAAGCGGCTGTCACGCGCGCAGATCGCGGCGAGGTCGGCATGAAGCCTATACGTCCTAGTTGATGCGGATCCTATCCCCGTTCGTTCCCGCGGAAGCGGGAACCCAGGATATTCGGCACTGCAGCTCTGGGTCCCCGCTTTCGCGGGGACGAGCGGAGAGAGTGTCGATGCGCAAGCCTACTGCAGCGGCAGCGCGGTCACTGCGACCCGCACGGTGCCGTCGGCCTCGGCGATGACCCGCAGCGTCCTCGCGTCGAAAGCGATGCCGACCAGCCGCAGCGCCGTCACGGCGGCATCGACGCGCACGCCGCCTGCCGTCTGGCGCATTTCGGCGATCGCGGCTTCGAGGCTCTGCCGGGCGCTCTGGACGAACGGCTTGAGATCGATCGTCGCATTGTCGGCCACCGCCTTCTCCAGGTAGGGCGCGGTAGCGCGGGCGGCGGCGCCCAGAATGCCGAACGCCGCCTCCGACTGCACGTCGAGCGCGATGTCGGTGAGCCGGAGAATCTGCCGCGCGTTGTCGAGCACCGGCCGGCCCCAGACGTACACCGTCGCCTCGGCGCCGAGTCCGAACCAGCTCTTCTTCTCGTTTGCCCTGACGCGCAGCGAGATCAGCAGCCGGTCACCCGAAGCGGCGACGCTGACGCCGCGGACGTCGACCGCGAAGGCGCCGCTCTGGCCCTCCGGAAAGGTCTTGTCCTTGAGCTGGGCTTCGAGAAGCCGGTTGAGTTCGGTGAATGGCACGTCGATCGGCACCGCGAGGTTGGCGCGTCCCTGCTCAAGTTGCGGAACGATGTCGATCTGTGCCGGGAAGGGGCAGTCCGGCTTGGTTTCGCCCGCAACGACGCGAGTCTCGGCCTGCACGCCCAGCGTGAGGGTAACGGCAGCCCGGTCGGTGCGCGGCTGGGCGGCAAACGCGCGAATCGGGCGGATCTCCAGCCAAAGGTTGGGCATGCCTTCTGCCATGGCGCCGAGCGCGACCGAGCGGCACATCTTGCTCCACTCGCGGCGCGCGATCGTTTCGAGAAACGGGTCGCTGCGCACTTTCGCCTGCAGTTCGCCGATCTGCTCGTTCACGGCCTCGTCGACCATCGGCTTCACGTCCTGGGCAAGGTTAAGCCGGAACCCCATGATGGTCGTGCTGGCATCGGTCAAGGAAACCCGCGCCGAGAGATTGGGGTCGATCCGCCATGCCGGAAGGATCGCCGGCCGGGCCGTCATGGTGACATTGCCGCGCAGGTTGCCACGCTGGTCGACCGGCTGGTTGCCGCGCGCATCGGGTCCCCTGCGAGAGTTCTGGCTGAGAAAACTGCTGATGAGACCGGAGATGTCGCCGCCCTGGCCCGAGAACTGTCCGGTCGCGCGCAAGGTGCCGTTCAGCGGTGCCGACACCGCGATCGAATCCGCCTGTCCGGTGATGGTCAATGCGCCACGATTGATGTCCCAACCGATCTTGCCATCCTTGAGGAACTGCGAGATCAGGTCCGATCGTTCGCCGGTGATGTTCTTGGGCGCGGCCTGCTCGATCACCTCGCGGATCGCCGCGAGCGACACCGCCATCGGCGTGACGATCATCGACGCGCGCGAGAGCGGCTTGAGCGGCGGCACCTCGGCGAGCGCAGGCCGCCGTTCTGCGCCGGGCGACATGACATGCATCACCCAGAAGGCGCCGCCGAAGGAGACGGCGACGACCATTGCGCCGGCGGCAATCTTGCCGATCGGAAGTGCCATGTAAGCACCCTTGCGAGTCGCGCCGGGATGTTATGTCAGCGGGTGCCGGTGCGCCAGCACGGGCGCCGGCGCGCAGAGCCGGAGGAACTCAAGCAGCGACCGTCTTGCCGGGCCACTTGCAGAGATCGGCGATGATGCATTTTTCGCAATGGGGACGGCGCGCGACGCAGACATAGCGGCCGTGCAGGATCAGCCAGTGATGGGCGTGCAGCTTGTATCGCTCTGGCACCCGCGCGTCGAGTTTCAGCTCCACCTCGAGCGGCGTCTTGCCGGGCGCAAGCCCGGTGCGGTTGCCGACCCGGAAGATGTGGGTATCGACCGCGATGGTCGGCGCGCCGAACGCCATGTTGAGCACCACGTTGGCGGTCTTGCGGCCGACGCCGGGCAGTGCCTCGAGCGCCTCGCGGTTGCGCGGCACCTCGCCGCCGTGTTCGGCGACGAGCTTCTGCGACAGCGCCACCACGTTCTTCGCCTTGGTGCGGAATAGGCCGATGGTCTTGATCAGGTCCTGCACATGCGCTTCGCCGAGCGCGGCCATCTTGTCGGGCGTATCGGCCAAGGCGAACAGCGCCGGCGTCGCCTTGTTGACGCCAGCGTCGGTGGCCTGCGCGGAGAGCACCACCGCGACCAGGAGCGTGAACGGATTGACGTGCTGGAGTTCGCCCTTGGGCTCGGCGGTGGCCGCCTGAAAGCGGCGGAACGCTTCCTCGACTTCGGCGTCTGTCCATTCAGGCACCGCCCCGGCGACCGCCTCGCGGTCAGCCGACAGGCGCCGCGGGGCCGCCCGCACCTTGGCGGCTGTCCCGGTGCGCGCCTTGCGCAGAGCCCGTGCGGTGCGGCTCGGTGCGCTGCGGGACACGCGGCGGACCGCTTTGCGAGGAGTTTTGCGCGCCATGGGATTTGGTATAAGGGGAGACATGATCCCGGACAACGCAGCCCCGCAGGAACCCGCGCTGTTTTCCGCAGTGCTCACGCCGCATCGTTCGCTGAGCCGGAAGGGCTTTCGCAATTTGATGCTGGTGATCGGCGGCCTGAGTTTCGGCACCGGCGTGTATTTCCTGTCGAAGGGCGCCTGGCCGGTGTTCGGTTTTTGCGGCCTCGAAGTGCTGCTGGTCTACTGGGCGTTCCGAATCAATTACCGCCGCGCCAGGGCCTACGAGCAGGTGACCGTCACGCCGTCGGAGTTGACCGTGCGCAAGGTGACCCACCACGGCCGAATCAAGGAATGGACGCTTAACCCGCTCTGGGTGCGGCTCGACCGCGTGGTGCATTCCGAGTTCGGCATCGAGCGGCTGTTCCTGGTCTCGCACGGCCGGCGGCTGACGATCGCCGGCATGCTGGGACCGGACGAGAAGGCGAGCTTTGCGTCGGCGCTCAGCGCCGCATTGGGCGAGGCCAAGCGCGGACCGACCCGGACGGTGACCGACTGATCTTCGGTAAACGCCTGGGGAGTCATTCCGGGGCGCACCGAAGACAACAGAAATCGGGTGGGCGCTTCATGTCGTCCGACTTAGACAGGAAGCAACCGATGGAGGCTTCCATGCTTTCGCCCGAACGTCTGTCCGAACTGGTGCCACTGACCTGCGCGGTGTCCGACTACGATGTCGTGCGCCGCGCCATCGAATACATCTCGGAACATTGGCGAGAACAACCGGACACCGATGCCGTCGCGCTTGCGGCCGGCACCAGCGCGACCGAGTTGCACCATCTGTTCCGCCGTTGGGCCGGTTTGACGCCCAAAGCATTCCTGCAGGCGCTGACGCTCGATCATGCCCGGCGGCTGCTGCGCGATTCGGCCAGCGTGCTCGACGCGTCCTTCGAGGTCGGGCTGTCGGGACCGGGCCGGCTGCACGATCTGTTCGTCACACACGAGGCGATGTCGCCGGGCGAATGGAAGTCCGGCGGCAGCGGCCTGACAATCTCCTATGGCTTTCATCCGTCGCCGTTCGGCACCGCGCTGGTGATGGCGACTGATCGCGGGCTTGCGGGCCTCGCCTTCGCCGACGCCGGCGAGGAGCGGGCCGCGCTTGCCGACATGCGCGGCCGCTGGGCGAGCGCCGACTACGTCGAGGACAGCGCGCGCACCGCGCCGCTGGCGCAGCGAATCTTCGATTCAAAGCTGTGGCGGAAGGATCGGCCGTTGCGCGTGGTGCTGATCGGCACCGACTTCGAGGTCCGGGTCTGGGAGACGCTGCTGAAGATTCCGATGGGCCGGGCCACCACCTATTCGGACATCGCGGCGAAGATCGAGCGGCCCACAGCCTCGCGTGCGGTCGGCGCCGCGGTGGGCAAGAATCCCCTGTCGTTCGTGGTGCCGTGTCACCGCGTACTCGGCAAGAGCGGCGCCATCACCGGCTATCACTGGGGCCTCACCCGCAAGCGCGCGATGCTGGGCTGGGAAGCCGGGCACGTTGCGGCCATATAGGCAACGCACAAAAAACAAAGCGCGCCCGGCCGGATGGCGGGGCGCGCTTCGAGATGCGTGATCGTGCGTGCTGCTATTTGCCCGCAAGCAACGGTGAGATGTTGCGGACCGCCACGCGGCGGTTCTCGCGTTGCGGACCATCCACCGCAACCTTGAGGTATTGCTCGCCGTAGCCCTGCGTGACCAGGTTCTCGGGCGGGATCTGGAACTGCTCGGTGAGCACGACGGCGACCGACTCGGCGCGCCGGTCCGACAGCGACAGGTTGTCGACATCGGCCCCCACCGCGTCGGTATGGCCTTCGATCATGAACACGGCCGTCGGACTGTTGGCCAGGACCTGCCGGATTCCGTTGGCGACCGCTTCGAGTCTCGGATACTGCTCGGGCCCCAGCTCCCAGGATCCGGAATCGAATGTGATCGCGGTGAGGTCGACCCGGCGCACGCGATCGCGCAGGTTGACGTTGTAGCGGATTTCGTCGAGCGCATAGGCGCGCTCCAGCGGCACCACCGGCGGTGCGTTGAAGGTCTCGTAGAGCAGCGCCGGGGGCGCCCCGCTAACGTCGACGATGTAGCGCTCCCGCGGGATCAGAATCTGCGGCGCGGCGAGCGCCAGGATGAAGCCGGTGGCGACCGCGGCACCAACCACCGCGTTGTTGATCAGCACCACCTCGCGGCCGTCCGGCCCGCGGCGGATACGGCGCAGCATCCGGCCATTGTGGTCGTTGACGGTGATGATCTGATAGCCGCCGGGACGCGAGATATACGTGAACCGTTCGCGACCGCGATCCTCGAAGCGCGAATTTCCGCCGAAATGCCGGAAGCGCTCATTATCGTCGTGGCGGATAAATACGCGGCCGCCGTCGCGGACGATGGTGCGCCCGCCCGGCTCCTGAATGACGATCCGCCCGTTATTGTCCTTGCGCTCGATCCGGTGCGTGCGCAACTGATCGACGTTGCCGCGCATCGGTGTGACCGTCGCCGCTCCGGGCGGCGGCTGAACGGCGCCCGGCACAGGGCGCGCGAGGCCCGGCCCTCCGGGCGGTTGTTGCGGCTGCTGCGTTTGGACCGGACCACCCGGTCGCATGACTGGCGGAGAAACCTGCCGCATGCCTGGCGCGGTTTGCGGCGGTTGTTGGGTCTGCACCGGCTGCGGGCCCTTTGGCGGAACGGGCTGGGTCTGCGCGGGGCGCTGGCCCTTCGGCAAACCGGGTTGCGGCGGCGGGGTGGTCTGCTGAGTCTGCACGGGCTGCTGGCCGCCCTTGGGCCCGCCGAACTGCCGCTTCGGGGCGCCGGGCGGCGGTTGCGTCGGAGGCTGCTGGGCGCCGGTCTGCGGTGCGGTCGCTGGAGCGCCTTTCGGCGCGCCGAACTGCCGCTGCGGTCCGGGCTGCGGTCCTTTAGCGGGCGGTTGTGCCTGGACGCCTTTCGGCTGCACCGGTGGCGGCGCAGCACGTTGAATTGTCGCTGGGGGCTGTCCCTTCGGCGGCGGTCCCTTGCCCTTCTGCGGCGTGTCGATCGGGTTGACGACCGCCTGGGCGAGCACCATCGGGTGTAACGCAAGGGCAGGCGCGGCGGACCCGTCTGCGGCCATGCTTGCAGGTGCTGCAGCGATGGCCGACATCATCGTGCCGACGAGCAACACGTACCGCGTTTTTTGTTTCGTCTTGATTTCAGCAAACGTCCCGGCCACGTGGTCCTCCAATCAAACGGTGAGATGCGAGCGTTAGTGTTGTAATGCGGCCGGAGTTTGTTGCCGAAATCGCACACTTGCTGAACATCCGTTCAGGCAGCGGCACTTGGTTGCGCGCATGTCGTCAGTTTGCGCGCGAAGCGACAGGCCAACATTTACGTACGTCTTGGCGCCAATGATTTTGGATATGCGGATGGATGCAGGGATATGTCGTGCGAACACCCAATGCGTGCTCCGGCTCCGGCGTTTGCCGGGAACCAGCGCAGCGGGCGCAACGGCAGCTTGGCTTGATCGACGCAGGCGTCAGCGCGGTGCGCCGCGCATGCGACCGAGCAGTTCGTCCGTCGGCCACCCATCCGCCGGCATGCCGAATTTGACCTGCATCTCGCGGATCGCGGTGCGGCTCTTGAGACCGAGCACGCCGTCGATGCGGCCCACATCGTAGCCGCGCTTCTGCAGCAGTTCCTGAAGCTCGCGGGTCTCGTCGTAGGAGATCTTTGGAATCGGTCCGCTGCCGCGACTCATCACCGGCGCGCCATCGAGGCGCGTCGCGTAGTAACCGGCGGTGATCGAGTAGTTCAGCGACTGGTTCCACTTCAGATAGGCCTGAAAGTTTTCGTAAGCGAGAAACGCCGGACCGAAGCGCCCGACAGGCAGGAGCAGCGACGCCGCCATGTTATCGGCGGGCAACGGCTTGCCGTCGGGCCGGGTCACGCCCAAGGTCGCCCAGCGCGAGCGCGGATGCTGCACCGACAGGTCGGCGTCCTTCCACGGCAGGTTCGTCGGCACGCGCACTTCCTGCAGCCAGGGCTGGCCTCGCTTCCAGCCGAGATGCACGAGGTACTTGCCGGTCGAGCCGATGACGTCCGGCACGCTCTTGATCAGGTTACGCTTGCCGTCGCCATCGTAGTCGATGGCGTGCGCCATGTATTCGGATGGCATCATCTGGGTCTGGCCAAGCTCGCCCGCCCAAGAGCCGATCATCTCATCTGGACGCAGGTCGCCGCGCTCGATCAACCGCAAGGCGTCGAACAGATGGCCGCGGAACATCTCCGGGCGTCGGCAGTCGTAGGCCAGCGTCGTCAGCGACTTGATCGAATGGTCCTTGCCTTGGCCAGAACCGAAATCGCTTTCCAGTCCCCAGAACGCGGTGATCACCGAGGCCGGGACTCCGAAGTCCTTGTCCTCGCGCACGAACAGCGCCTGATGTTGCTTCATCTTGGCGACGCCGTTCGGGATGCGCCTGCCGGCCAGCATCTTGTCGGAGATTTCGAGGAAGTTCTGCGCGAAGAACTTCTGCGAGCGATCGATGTTGATGATGCGCTGCTCGAGAACCAGGTAGGGCGATGCGGCGGCGATCGTGGCCGCCGAAATTCCTTGGCTGAGCGCTTCCTTCTTGAAGGCGGCAAGCCAAGCGTCGAAGGAGCCGGTATTGCGGCAGTTGGCCTGCGCCAGCGCCGCGGACGGCATCCCGATCAGGACTGCCGCCAGGAGGGCGTGGACCCGTCGTAGTGTTTGCTTCTTCATGTCCGTCGGGGTCCCCTATAGCGCCTGCCATTGACGAAGTGCCGCCTTGCCGCGCGCCTTGCTCGTCGAACCGCAACCGGCCTATGCTGTTCGAAGCTCGCCCAAGCGCACAACCCCAGATGAGATGGATCATCCAGCGATCCGCAAAGACGACGAATTTTCGACAACATCATGACCCCTTGGACGGGGCGGGAATCAAGTGGAGACAGGACCATGCGACCTCATGTCTGGGTGATGGCGATGGGCATCGCGTCGGCGCTGGTATCGGCGGGCACCGGATTGGCGCAGCAGCCGACACCGCCGGCGCCGATACCGCCACCCGTCGTTTCGCCGGATTACGGTGCGCCGATCACCAACGAGCAGGCGAAAACGGTGGCGGGCGCGGCATTTGCCGAGGCCAAGAAAAATAATTGGCGCATGGCGTTTACCATTGTGGGGCCGTCCGGTGAGCCGATCTATTTCGAGCGGATGGATGGCACGCAGCACGCGTCGGCCGAACTCTCGCGCGCCAAGGCGCGCACGGCGGTGTTCTTCCGGCGGCCGACCAAGGCATTCGCGGATCAATTTGCCGCAGGCAACATGACGTTCATCACGTTTCCCGACGCGCCGGTGGCTTCCGAGGGTGGTGTTCTGATCCTCCAGAACGGCAAGATCGTGGGGGCTATCGGCGTAAGCGGTGGGACCGGCCAGCAGAACGGCGTCGCGGCCGCTACCGGGGCAAACGCGCTAAAATAACGTGCCGCCGGGTACCGGGCGGGCGCCACGAAGTTACCCAGTCTTGACCTAAGTCATTCAAAAATCATCGGTTCTCGTTCGACTCTGGAATTGTCGTCGCGTTGTCATAGATTATGCGCGACGATCCGAACGGGCTATGCCGGATCGACCAGGATTGATTAGGTATGGGCGCGGAACTATTGGGCGCGAACCGCCTTTTAGTTCGCACAAAGAGTTAGCAGCGCATCGAGTTAGCCGCACGTCGAGTTGCACCTCCAGCCCGGGATAGGGCATGACTCCCGCAAGTTCATCTCTTCATCGTCGCCATCGCGACGATGCGAACGCCACTGTCGCTGATCGCGCTTTCTCGGACGACGCGCGCTCGTTCTGGCGTGATGCCTTTCGTCGTGTCCGTGACGAGACCGAACGGCGCGCCGCATCTCTGGGTCCTGAAGACCAGACGGTGCAGTCGATGCCGGATGCCAGTCCGACCAAATGGCATCGCGCGCACACCACGTGGTTCCTCGAGCAGTTTCTGTTGGCTCCTCATCTTGCTGGCTATCGCGCGTTCGATGAGCGCTTTGCCTTTCTGTTCAATTCCTACTACGTCGCGGCCGGACCGCGTCACGCGCGTCCGCAACGCGGAATGGTGACGCGGCCCGATTGCGCGGAGGTCGCCGCCTATCGCGCACACGTCGATGCGGCGGTCGAGCGGTTGCTCGCAACCGTGCCGGACGCCGGGCTTGCGCCGGTGCTGCGCATCCTGGAGATCGGGCTCCAGCATGAACAGCAGCACCAGGAACTGCTGCTGACCGACATCCTCCACGCGTTCGCGCAGAACCCGGTCGCGCCCAGCTACGATGCCGCCTGGCGCGCGCCGCCATCGCCGCCGCCGTCCGACGTGTTTGCGCCCCTGCCGTCCGGCGTCCACCACGTCGGTTTTGCCGGCGGCGGCTATAGCTTCGACAACGAAGGTCCGCTCCATCAGGTGTTCATCGGACCGGTGCGGATCGCGCGGCGGCTCGTCCGCAATGCGCAATGGCTGGAGTTCATCGCCGACGGCGGCTACGCGACTCCCTCGCTCTGGCTCTCCGACGGCTGGGCCGCCGTTGCGGCAAACGACTGGCAGGCCCCGGGCTACTGGCGCGACATCGACGGCCGGTGGTTCACGCTGACGCTCGGCGGCCTCAGGCCGGTCGATCGCGAGGCTCCGGTCACGCATATCAGCTATTACGAAGCGGATGCGTTCGCCCGCTGGTCCGGTAAGTGTCTGCCGACCGAAGCCGAATGGGAAGTGGCGGCGCGTGCCAACCTGCTCGACGACGCGTTCGGCCATGCTTGGCAATGGACCGGCAGTGCCTATCTACCCTATCCGGGTTATCGCGCCGCCGAGGGCGCGCTCGGCGAATACAACGGAAAATTCATGATCAACCAGATGGTGCTGCGCGGCAGCTCCCATGCGACGCCCGAGGGGCATTCGCGCGAGAGCTATCGCAACTTCTTCTACCCGTCCGCGCGCTGGCAGTTCAGCGGCTTGCGGCTTGCGGAGCATGGAGCATAGTCATGGGGGCCCCACTGCGAGTCCGCGCCGACGAGATCGGCGAGAGCGAGAATGATTTCGCGCGCGACGTCATCGCCGGGCTGACGTCTCGGCCGAAATGGCTCTTGCCCAAATATTTCTACGACGCCGCCGGCGCCCGGCTGTTCGACGATATCACGCTGCTGCCGGAGTATTATCCGACGCGTGCCGAACTCGCGATCTTGCGCGAACACGCGACCGACATCGCGCGGCCCATTCCGCCGGGCGCGGCGCTGATCGAATTCGGCAGCGGTTCGAGCAACAAGGCGCGCACCCTGCTCGCCGCCGCGCCGGCAATCGCCGCGTATGTGCCGGTCGATATCTCGCCCGAAATGCTGGCCCAGGAGGCCGACAAGGTCCGGCAGCAGTTTCCGCAGCTGAAGGTGCTGCCGGTGGAAGCCGACTTCACCAAACCATTCGATCTGCCCGAGGCGGTCGCCGGCATGTCGCGGACCGGATTCTTCCCGGGATCGACGATCGGCAACTTCGAGCCGCACGAGGCCTCGGCGTTCCTGCGCCACGCGCGGCAGATTCTCGGCCGCGGCGCGGTGCTGATCATCGGGGTCGATCTGGTGAAGGATCAGGCTGTGCTGAACGCGGCCTACAATGACCTTGCCGGCGTGACGGCGAAATTCAATCTGAACCTGCTGACCCGCATCAACCGCGAGCTCGGCGCCAATATCGACCTGTCGGGATTCTGCCACCGGGCGTTTTACAACTCCGAGCGCAACCGCATCGAGATGCATCTCGCCAGCAAGACGCGCCAGAAGGTCCGAGTGGCTGGCCGCATGATCGATTTCCGCGCCGGCGAGACGATCCACACCGAGAACAGCTACAAATACACGCTCGAATCCTTCGGCGCGCTCGCCCGCGGCTCCGGTTGGAGCCCGACTGCGGTCTGGACCGACGACAACCGGTATTTCTCCGTGCAGGCGCTTGTGGCTCAGGACGATTAGCCCTCTGACGCGGTCGCGATAGCGGCCGTTTTGGCAATGCCGATCTGCGAAGCCGATCCCTGGCGCCTGCAATACTTCGAGCGGGCGAACTGTCCGCCGGATGTCTTCATTCCGACCGAAGACTGCGACGCCTGGCACTGGCATCCGGAGCATCGCTGGGTCTACGACAAGATCGCGATCGCGCACAGCCAAGGTCTGGACGCCGCGCCACACGGTGTGCCGCCGCCGCGCTTTCCGGTTTTCTCGAAGCCGATCGTCAACCTCAAGGGCATGGGGATCGGCAGTCGTATCCTGACCTCCGCCGCCGAGTACGAAGCGAACCTCACGGCGGGCCACATGTGGATGCCGCTGCTCGAAGGCCGCCACGTCAGCTCCGATGTTGCGGTGGTTGACGGCGAGCCGCGCTGGTGGCGGCACGTCACCGGTGCGCCGAGCGGGGAGGGGACGTTCGATCATTGGACCGTGCACGCCGCGCGCGACGCCGAGGTCGAGAGCTATTGCGGTACCTGGATCCGCCAACGCCTCGCAAACTACACCGGCATTCTCAACATCGAGACGATCGGCGGGAGAATGATCGAGGTGCATCTGCGCATGAGCGACCAGTGGCCCGATCTCTGCGGTGCCGGCTGGGTCGACGCGGTGGTCCGGCTTTATCAAGCGCGCTGCTGGGATTTCCCGGACATCGATCGCCGCGACGGCGTCAGCGTCGTGTTGTTCGAGCCGCACGGCCCGCACTATCGCCATCCGCCGCCTGCCGTGGTCGAGCGTGTGCGGCGGATGCCGGGCATTTCCAGCGTGCAGGTCACTTTCCATGAGGACAAGGACCCCGGCCAGCACGCCATGCCGCCGGGCGGCTTCCGGCTGGCGGTGGTGAATGCCTGGAGTCTCGCGGCCGGGCAGGCGGGCCGCGACGTGCTGCGCCGTCATTTCCAGGATGCGCTCAGTGGCACGCCCCACGCGAGGCCGGTATAGTCCGGCCGCGTTTCCCCTCTCTGCGGATCTCCCGGAGCAATTGAATGCAGAACGGCCAGGATGCGGTGGCGCGCGGGGCGCGCGTCGTTCGGCTCGATCGCAAGTTTCGCTGGCCCGGCGGGCGTCATGTCGCGGTCGTGCTCAACGTCGCCTACGAGGGCTGGTCGGACGGCAAGGCGCCCGGCATCGGCCCGATGGGCAACCCGCTGCCGGCCGGCGCGTTTGATACCAACGCGCTGTCCTGGGGCGGCTACGGGGCAACACGCGGCATCGACCGTCTGCTGCGGTCGCTCGACCGCGCGGATGTGCGCGCAAGCGTCATGGTGAGCGGCGTGTTCGGCGAACGCACGCCCGCCGCGGTGAAAGCGATCGTCTCGGCCGGTCACGAACTGGTCGCGCACTGCTACGCGCAGGACATCATCCCGGCGCAGCTTTCGCCCGAGCAGGTGAAAGCCGACATCGCCAGGACCACGGCGGCGCTGGAAGCGGCGGCCGGTCAGCGCCCCCGCGGGTGGGTGAGTCCCCGCGGTACGCCGTCGGCGGAGAGCGCGCGCTTGCTGGCGGAGGCCGGCTACGTCTGGCAGGGCGACGTGTTCGACGACGATCGTCCGTATCTGCAGAGCTTCGAGGACGGCACCGGGATCATCGCCATCCCGCTGACCATGGAGGTGAATGACCTGCCGCATGCCATGCGCTTCGGCCGTTCGCCCGGCCAGTTTGTCGAACTGTTCGACGAGGCGCTCGGCCACATGCTCAAGGACGAGGACGAGGCGGTGATCCTCGACGCCACCTGCCATGCCCATGTCTATGGCCGGCCGACTGGCGCCTGGGCGTTCGAGGAAGTTGCCCGCAAGGTCAAGGCGCGCGACGACGTGTTCCTGACCACGCGCAACGAGATCGCCGCGCTGGTCGGCAAGCCGCTGAGCCAGTAATTCGTGAACGCCCCATGCTACCGGGAGCGGCGGTCATGTGGGTTCGCGCAGTTCGCTCCGGTCTCATCCTGAGGAGCGGGCGAAGCCCGCGTCTCGAAGGATGGCGGTAAAACTTGGAGCGTGCGGCCATGCTTCGAGACGCGCAGTTCGTGCGCTCCTCAGCATGAGGGTTAGCGGTTAACGGACAGGTTCAACAAGGAACGTAAGACATGAAGATTGTGGGTTTTGAAGCCGCGGATGGACTGCATCTCGGCGTCGTCGAGGGCGACCACGTGATCGACCTGCAGGCAGTCGACAAAAGCATTCCGGACGACCTCGGCGAGGTGCTGCGCCGGAACAATGGCGACCTGTCCGGGCTCAAGGATGCCGCGAAGCGCGCGCCGGCTTCGGCGCGTCGTCCGCTGCAGGGGCTGAAGTTCGGCCTGCCGGTGGCGCGGCCCGGCAAGATCATCTGCCTCGGCCTGAACTATCTGGAGCACGTCAAGGAAGGTCCGATGCGCGACAACCTTCCGAAGTTTCCGACCATCTTCTTTCGCACCAACACGTCGCTGGTGCCGCACGGCCAGCCCATCGTCCGGCCCAAGGCGTCCGAGACGCTAGACTACGAGGCGGAGTTGATCTTCGTGATCGGCAAGCGCGCCAAGCATCTCACGATGGACAACGCCTATTCGTGCATCGCCGGCTGGTCCTGCGGCAACGAAGGCTCGGTGCGCGAATTCCAGCGCAAGACCACGCAGTGGGACATGGGCAAGAATTTCGACCGCACCGGCGGCTTCGGTCCGTGGCTGGTGACGGCCGACGAGGTGCCGGCGGGCGGCAAGGGGCTGAAGATTCAGACAAGGCTCAACGGTACGACGCTGCAGTCCGACAACACCGACAACATGATGTTCCCGGTGGCCGAGACGCTGGTCTATGTCTCCCAGGGCATGACGCTGGAGCCGGGCGATATCTGCTTCACCGGCACACCCTCGGGCGTCGGCCATGCGCGCAAGCCGCCGCTCTGGATGAAGCCCGGCGACACCTGCGAGATCGACATCGAGGGTATCGGCGTGCTGTCGAACCCGATCGCAGAGGAGAAGTGATTCCGCATCTGATGATTTTGCGTGATCATTTTTGGCCGTGCCGCGGCTCGCCTCCCCCCACCAGCGTGGCGAGTAGCGGGGAGGTCGACGCCGCAGGCGTCGGGGTGGGGCTTGGAACAATCGCGCTGGCGTTCAGTTGATTTGCCGGGCCCGGCGCATCCCGATACGGAAAGATGGGCCGGGCCCGCAATGTGCGCCGCCCGATCTTGAGAGGGCGACATGGCACTGAACGTGGTTTCGATTTGCGGCTCGCTGCGCAAGGGCTCCTACAACGCGATGGTGCAGCGGCTGCTGCCGTCGCTGGCGCCGGACGGCATGACCATCACGCCGGCGCCGGGCTTTGCGGATTTTCCGCTCTACAATGCTGACATCCAGAACTCGACGGGCTTCCCGGCCTCGGTCAATGCGCTGGCCGATGCCGTCCGCGCCGCCGATGGCGTGATCTTCTGCACACCGGAATACAACTTCACCATTCCGGGCGGGCTGAAGAATGCCATCGACTGGGTGTCGCGGCTGCCGAACCAGCCCTTTGCCGGCAAGCCGGTCGCGTTGCAGTCGGCCTCGCCGGGGCCGGTGGGCGGCGCCCGCGTGCAGTACGACATGCGCAAGGCGATGGCGTTCCTCGACGCTTTCGTCATCAACAAGCCGGAAATCTTCATCGGCAACTGCGCCGGTAAATTCGACGAGAAGACCGGCGAACTCAAGGATGAGCCGACCCGCGGCTTCATCAAGCAGCAGCTTGCGGCGTTTGCGACCTACATTCCGCGCGTCGCGGCGGACCTGAGCGAACCGTGACGGGGCCCGCCGGGGGTCCTTGCCCCCGTTGTCCGATCCGCTATCAATGCGACGACCGGCGCCCTTCGGCGCCGCGCCTTTTCAGGGGTAGACCGTGGCCGATCAGAAACTCGATACGCTGGTGATTTGCGGCTCGCTGCGCAAGGGCTCGTACAATGGCGCGCTGGCGCGCCACCTTCCGGCGCTGGCGCCGCCCGGGATGGCGTTTCGCGCCGCGCCGACGTTCGAAACCATCCCGATCTACAATTTCGATGTGCAGAGTGCGGGGTTCCCTCCCGAAGTCACCGCCTGGGCCGATGCCGTCCGCAGCGCCGACGCCATTGTGATCGTTTCGCCGGAATACAACTGGTCGATCCCGGGCGGCATGAAGAACGCGATCGACTGGGTGTCGCGCATGAAGGACCAGCCGTTCAAGGACAAGCCGGTCGCGCTGCAGTCGTGCGCCGGCGGCATCCTGGGCGGCTCGCGCATGCAGTATCACCTGCGCATGACCCTCACCGCACTCGATGCTCATATCTTCGGACGGCCGGAGGTGATCATCACGTTCGCGCCGCAGAAGTTCGACGAGAAGACGCACGAACTCAAGGACCCGACCTCCCTCGACCTGGTCAAGCAGCAGCTCGCCGGCTTCGAGACATACGCCCGCAAGCTCAGCGGCAAGGCGTGATCGCATCCTGCCTGAGGGTTCTTGGGAGCAGACCGAGCTTGCTGTGAGAGCTTCCATCACGCGAGCCGGTCAAAGGCTGGGCTGGCTTCATGCCAAGCGTTGCCGTAACGTAAGTGACCGAATACCCGCAACCGAGGTGCGGCGATGACCGATTACCGGCTCAGCAAGCTGTTCTACGACCTTCACAACGATCCGAAGCTCGCGGCGGAATATCGTGGCGACATCGCGGGCTTCCTCGACCGCTACGGCATCTCGCCTGAGATGCGCAAGGCGATCATGACGGACGACGTCGGTGCCGTTGCGCCGCACGTCAACGCCTATCTGCTGCGGTTCTATTTCCAGGTGCGCGGCATGCCGCAGCCCGAATTCATGGCACGGCTCAATGCGCTCGCCGATAAGAGCAAGCAGCCGCAGAAGGAGGCCGCCCATGGCTAGCCTGGTCGGAGTGTTCGCGGCGAGCCACGGTCCGATCATCGCGCGGGACTGGGAGACGATGCCGGCCGGCCATCGCGCGCAGTTGACGCGCGCGTTCGACGAGCTCGGCCGCCGGCTGCGCGACTGCCGGCCCGATGTGCTGGTGGTGATCTCGCCCGACCACTGGGTGAACTTCTTTCTCAATAACCTGCCGGCGGTCTGCATCGGCATCGGCGACGAGCACGACGGCCCGCCCGAGCCGTTCATGCAGAAGGTCTATCCGGTGGCGCACCTCAAGGGCCACGCGGCGTTCGGCCGGCACCTGCTCGATGTCGCGCTCGACAACGACTTCGAGCCCGCGCTGTCGCACCGCCTCAAGCTCGATCACGGCAGCTGCATTCCGTTGTGGAGAATGGGGGTCGATCTCGAACTGCCGATCGTGCCGATCATCATCAACGATCTCGAAGAGCCGATGCCCAGCATCCAACGCTGCCTCGCCTGGGGCCGGGTGCTGCGCAAGGCGATCGACACCTATCCGGAGCCACTGCGTATCGCCATCCTGGGCACCGGGGGTCTCAGCCATTCGATCGGCGAGACCACGATGGGCTGGATCGACGAGGAGTTCGACCACGCCTGCATCGCGCATTTCCAGGACGGCGAGGAGAAGCGGCTGGCGTCGTTCCTGAGCGAGCGGCTGCCGCGCACCGGCAATGGCGCGCACGAGATTCGCGACTGGGTGGTCGCCCATGCCGCGGCCGGCAGCCAGGGTTTCGAGCTGATCGACTATTTCCCGAGCCCCGAGACGCTGGTGGGCGCCGGCTTTGCCTCGTGGAAGCTGTCGTAACTGTTGCGAAAAGGGCGCCCGAGTGGGGGGCTCCCGCCAACCCGGGACCCTGGGCAAGAGCCTGCGAAAACCCCGGCGGGACGGCTTCCGCCGGGAGATAGTTTCATTATATACTAATTGCCGGTTTCGCATTGTTCGTACCGAAACGGCATAATTTCCCAACCGGAGGAAAGCGCGATGGCCACCGCGACCATGACCAAGGACCCCGGCCCCAAGCACAACATCGAGGCGATGCGGCAGGAGTACTACGAACGCATCGCGAAGCACGGCATGACGCCGCTCTGGAAGGTGATGAGCAGCGTCGTCACCAAGGAGCCGAAGACCCGCGTCCAGCCGGTCATTTGGCACTATGACGACATCAAGCGCCTGGTGATGGAATCCGGCGGCCTGATCACCGCGGAGGAGGCCGAGCGCCGGGTGCTGATCCTGGAAAACCCGGGCATGCGCGGCGAGTCGAAGGCGACCAACACGCTGTTCGCCGGGGTGCAGATGATCCTGCCCGGCGAGGTGGCGCCCGCGCACCAGCACGTGTCGTCGGCGATCCGCTTCGTGCTCGACGGCGACGGCGCCTATACGGCGGTTGAAGGCGAGAAGTCCTTCATGTCGCCCGGCGACTTCGTCATCACCGCGAACTGGGCGCCGCACGACCACGGCAACACCTCCGACAAGCCGATGCTGTGGCTCGACGTGCTCGACTTCCCGCAGGTCAACTTCTTCGAGACCTCGTTTGCCAATCATTTCGAGGAAGCGACCCAGGCCACCAACCGCGCGGACGGCGATTCGCTGGCCTACTACGGCTCTGGCGTGTTGCCCGACAATGCGCCGGCGCTGACCAAGCGCAGCCCGGTGATCAATTACACCTACGCTCGCACCCGGCCGATCATCGAGCGCATGATGAAGGCCGGTGAGATCGACAAGCGCCACGGCGCTCGGGTGCACTACGTCAACCCGATCACCGGCGGTCCGGTGCTGGCCACCATGGGCGCCGGCCTCGCCATGTTCCCGAAGGGCTTCAAGGGCGAGCAGTACCGCGCTACCGACGGCATGATCTTCGTCTGCGTCGAAGGCAAGGGCACCACGACGATCGACGGCGGCGAAGTGCTGCAATGGGGACCGAACGACGTCTTCGTCGTGCCGCCGTGGAAGCACTACGCGCACAACGCGACGGAGCAGTCGGTGCTGTTCTCGATCTCCGACCGTCCGGCGCAGGAAGCGCTCGGCATCTGGCGCGAGGACAAGGCCGCCGCCTGACGCTCGCGGCATCTGCTGCAAGTCGAATGGCCGGGCTTGTCCCGGCCATTTTGTTGAGCGGCGCCGGTGCCGTTCAGGATGCTTTCGCTTGCGGTGCGGTCCGCGCCGCCCGGCTGCGCAGGAAGTCGAACGTCACCACGACAGCCGCCACGGCCAATCCGGTCCAGTCGAGCATGTTGGCGCCCGGGAAGGTGTTGGGCGGGATCAGGATCGCCAGGGCCAAGGCGCCATAGAGCCAGCGGTGCAGCGGCGACAGCATGGTGAAGCCGTAGCCGACGATCGCGGCCGTGCCGACATAGATGCCGAGCAGGTTGCGCATCAGGTTCCAGGCGATCGAGGGCAGGCTGCCCTCGAACAGCAGCGCGGGCTCCAGAACGAACAGGAACGGGATGAAGA
Source organism: Xanthobacteraceae bacterium (assembly GCA_050179645.1). GTDB lineage: Bacteria > Pseudomonadota > Alphaproteobacteria > Rhizobiales > Xanthobacteraceae > VAZQ01. The sequence goes on from JBFXEX010000062.1 coordinate 27,818, forward strand.
ACGTGCTCCAGCCGACCATCGCCGCGACCCACCCGGTGGTCCAGCCCGAGACCTGCGCGATGTTGGCGGCCGCATAGGCGGCGATCGCCACCGGCGGCGTGATCATCGACAGCATGCCGAAATACATCACATACATGTGCGCTGCCATCGGCGTGACGCCGAGCTTGACCAACGACGGAGCCAGCAACGTCGCGGTCAGGACGTAGACGCTGATCGTCGGCATGCCCATGCCGAGGATGATGCTGATGATCGCGGTGAGCAGCAGCAGGACGAACAGGTTCTCGCCCGCGATGGCGATGAGCTGCAGCGTCAGTCCGAACGAGATGCCCGAAATGTTCAGGGCGCCCACCACCATGCCGGCGGCGGCACCGATCAACACGATGTCGAGCGCGGCGCGTCCGGTATCGAGCACCGCGCGCACGATCTCGCCGACGGAGTTGCGCTTGCCCCGGTAGCCGAACATCAGGCACAGCACGATCAGGATGCCGGTCGAGTAGACCGCGGCACGCTCGATCGGGATCTGGAACACCTCCGGAAACGCGATGGTGATGACGAGAAACGCGATCGGGATCGGAAAGTGCCAGCCTGACTTGAGCACTTCCAGGAATGATGGCACTTCTTCTTCGACCCGGGCGGCGCCGATCTTGTGCTTCGCGGCCTCGAGGTCGACGTGCATGAACAGTGCGGCGTAGTAGAGCAGCGACGGAATGGCGGCCGCGATGCAGACCGCGCCGTAGGATACCTGGAGGAACTCCGCCATGATGAAGGCGGCGGCGCCCATGACCGGCGGCATCAGCTGGCCGCCGGTCGAGCCCACCGACTCGATCGCCGCCGCGCGCGACCGCGAGAAGCCCGAGCGCACCATCAGCGGAATGGTGACGATGCCGACCGCCACCACATTGCTGACGGCGGCGCCGGAGATCATGCCGAACAGCGCCGAACCGACCACCGCGATCTTGGCCGCGCCGCCGCGGAAGTGGCCCATGGCGGACATGGCGATGTCGGCGAAATAGGCCGCGCCCCCGGTGCGGCCGAGCACCTGTCCCATCAGGGTGAACGGCACCACGATCAGCACCGCGACTCCGAGCAGCGGGCCGATCATGCCGTTGACGTCGAGACCGAAGTAGACGAGCAGGCGCTCGGGCGTCACCGGCCGCGTTTGGAAATCGCCCGGCAGATGCGGGCCGATGAAGACGTAGACGATCAGGATCAGGATGATGGCGACCAGCGTTGCGCCGGCGGTGCGCCGCGTCGCTTCCAGCACGAGCAGAACAAGGATCGCGCTGCCGATGATGCCTTCGGGCGGCAGCATCGCAATCTCATAGGTCAGCGGCTCGTAGCGGACCGTGATGTAAAGACAGATGACGATCGACAGCGCGGCGGCGATCCAGTCGAACCAGCGCATCGCCCATGCCCGGCTGCCGATCACAGTCCAGACGAGGGAGATGGCAAGACAGGGGTAAAGCGCCCATGGGATCGGCAACCCGATGTTGACCCGATAGACCATGTAGGCGGCGATGCCGAACGACGCGATGGTGCCGCCCCAATCGATCGCCGAGGGCTTGCGCGCGCTGCTGCCGATGAAGCACAGCGCGAGCGAAAGCCCCATGCACACCGCCAGCAGTTGCTCGGTATAAAATGCCAGCCCGAGCGTGCGCCGCGGCACGTCGAGCACCCAGCCGACGACGCAGGCAAGCAACAACGCCTGCAGGATGTCCGTCGCGATGACGGTCGCCCGCGACGGAGTGCCGGCGGCCGCCTTCGCTTCCGCCGGCAGTCGCTCTTCGCTCACTGGAACGCCGTGGCCTTGACGTTCTTATCCTTGAAGTACTTCAACGCGCCGGGGTGGTAGGGGAAGTCGTACCTCTTGTTGAGCCCTTCCGCGGTGAACTCCCGCAGGTTCGGCGCGATTGCCACCATGTCGGCCTTGTTGTTCACCATGGTGTCGATGACCTTGTACACCACGTCGTCCGACACCTTGGCATTGGTGAACAGGATATTATCGATGGTGTAGGTCTTCATCGGCTTCTCGACGCCGATGAAGATCGGCCCGGGCGCAATGTCGCTCAGGTAGCCGAAGGGTGAGATCTTGCGCGCCGCAGGCATCCCGGGGCTGTCGGGAATGGCCAGGTAGCGGGTACCGCCGACCTGCACGTCGACTTCGCGGACCTTCGGTGCGCCGAAGGCGAACATGAACATATCGGCCGCGCCGGACACGAAATCGTCGGCCGAGCGCATGACGTTCGGGACCAGCACCGGCTTGATGTCCGCTTCGGTAAGGCCGCCGGCCGCCAGGATGGCGCGCGACAGCGGGTCGAGCGCGCGCATCGCGGAATAGCCCATGGTAACGCGCTTGCCCTTGAGGTCGGCGACGGTGTGCATCCCTGAATCCTTGCGCACCCAGAAGCCGGTCTTGAGCGTATAGACCGCGCCGATCATGCGCAGGTTGGGTTGCCCCTTGTTGGCGAGTGCCGTGCCGATCTCGGGCGCGTTCGCCATGGCGAAGTCCGCCTCGCCGCGGCCGACGATCGCGATCATCACCGATTCGCCGGCGGTGGGCTGAACCAGGGTGTTGAGGCCGCCCTTCTCCTTCAGCACCTTCGAGATGGCCGAACTGGTGGTATGATTGATGGTGCCCGGCTGCATCGACGCGAAGCCGAGGGTCTGGGCCTGCGCGGCCACGTTCGCGAAGGCAAGCGCGGCTCCTGCGACGCAGGCCGCAATCAGGTGTCGTGTGGCAGACATATGGGTTCCTCCTTGGTCTGGCTTTTTGTCGCCTTTCGAACTGTCGGTGCGACGCCGCTGCGCTAGTTCAGCGCGGCGGGCGCGAGCTTGTGCTCCTGATAGTATTTCAGCGCGCCCGGATGGTAGGGCACCTCGTACTGCTTGTAGGCGAAAGCCGGCGTGAATTCGCGCAGCACCGGCTGCACGGCGATGAGGTCGCTCTTGTTCTTCAGGAGCGTATCGAGAATCTTGTAGACCACCTCGTCGCTGGTCTTGGCTGAGGTGATGAACAGGTTGTCGAAACTGTAAACCTTCATCGGTTTCTCGACGCCGACAAAGACCGGACCGGGATTGACCTGCGTCAGGTAGCCCCAGCGTTCGATCTTGCGTGCGGCCGGCATGCCCGCCTCGTCGATCTCGGTCATGCGAATGCCGCCGACCGTGGCGTCGACCTCGCGAACTTTCGGCGCCCCGAACGCGAAATAGAACCCGTCGGCTGCGCCGGAGGTGAAATCGTCGGCGCTGCGGATCACGTTGGGCACCATGACCGGCTTGATGTCCTTCTCGGTCAGATTGGCGGTGGCGAGGATCGCACGCACCGTCGGCTCGAGCCCGCGCATGGCGGAAAACCCATATGGCACGCGTTTGCCCTTGAGGTCGGCGACCTTGGTCAGCCCCGAGTCCTTGCGCACGAAGAAGCCGACGCGCAACGCATGCGCGGCGCCGATAATGCGTAAGTCCTTGAAGCCCTTCGACATGCCGTCGTGCACCTCCATCGCGTTGGAAATGCCGATCTCGGCCTCGCCGCGGGCGACCATCGGAATGATCACCTGATCGCCGGCGGTCGGTTGCACCAGCACATTCATGCCGGCTTTTTCCTTGAGCACCTTGGCGACCGCGCTGGCGGTGGTGTGGTTCAGGGTCCCGGGCTGGAGGGTGGCGAAGCCGTAGGTCTGCGCGATCGCGGTATTGCTGCTCGACAGCACGAGGGCCGCAGCGAGCGTGAGACCGATGCACGCGCCTTGTCCAATGCGCAGCTTGCAAACCATGAGTGTCCTCCCTCGAGGTGCGTTACGCGGTTGCGGCATTTATCACGCCGTCTTGGTCTCATGATTGCACACCGCATTGGACAATGCGAGGTTGCCGGCGCTGCACGGGCGTCGCAGGCAGGAGTGGGGCGTGACCCAGGCCTTCGTTCATGATCTCCCATCGCAACGCGTGGTGTTTGCGCCGGGTGCCGCCTCACGCGTGCCGGAGGAAGTGGCGCGGCTCGACTTGAAGCGGGTGCTGGTGATTGCGACGCCCGGGAGCGGCGCGCGGCTTGGAGCGCGTCTCGGCGATCTGCTGGGAGCGCGCGCGGCCGGTCTGTATGCGCGGGCGGTCGTGCATGTGCCAAAACCGGTAGCGGAAGCGGGATTGGCGGCCGCCCGGGACGCCGGCGCTGACGGCGTGGTCGCGGCCGGCGGCGGCGCCGCGATCGGGCTGGCGAAAATCATCGCCCGCGACCTCGCGCTGCCGATCGTCGCTGTGCCGACCACGTATTCGGGGTCGGAAGCGACTGCGATCTGGGGCCTGAGCGACGGCGAACGCAAGTTCACCGGCAAGGACAACCAGGTGTTGCCGCGCACCATCGTCTACGACCCCGATCTCACGCTCGACCTGCCGCCGGCGGTCACCGCCGCGAGTGGCCTTAATGCGCTTGCGCATTGCGTCGAAGGGTTGTGGGTGGCGGGCGGTACGCCCTACCTGGCGGCGCTGGCGACCGATGCGGCCCGCCGGTTCTCGATCTACCTGCCGCGCGCGGTGGCGGACGGCGGCGACCGCGAGGCGCGCGGCGAATGCCTGATCGCCGCCTGGCTCGCCGGCATCATGCTGGCGCCCGGCACCGCGCTGCAGCACAAGCTCGCGCATGTGCTCGGCGGCCTTGGCCTGCCGCATGGCGAGAGCCACGCGATCATCCTGCCGCATGTCACCCGCTTCAATCTGGCCGCGGCGCCGCAGGCGCGGGCGCAACTGGCGCTGGCACTCGGCGCCGACGATCCGGCGGCACGGATCGCCGCCATGCTGGAAGGCTTCCCGATTCCGCACCGCCTGCGCGACATCGGCTTTGACCGTGGCAGAATCGAATTCGTCGCCGGCGAGATGGCCAAGCTTGGCATCGCGGCGCCGCGGCCGGTCTCGGGCGCCGAGGTGCGCAACCTGCTCGAGGCGGCGTACTAGACACCGGGAGAGGGACGGAGTTTCCGTTGAGCGAAGGCCCTGTGACGGCGCCCGGCGCCGGTTCGATTGACGCGCTGCTGCCGCCCGACATGGCGCGGGCCTGCGAGGCGGCCGGCGCCGCCAAGGCGGGGCGCGATGCCATCACGCTGGTCGCACTGGGCGTGCTGGCCGGCGCCTTCATCGCGCTCGGCGCAATGTTCGCCACCATCGCGCTGACCGGGGCGGCCGATATGCCGTGGGGCGTGGCGCGGATCCTGGCCGGGCTGGTGTTTTCGCTCGGCCTGATCCTGGTGATCGTCGGCGGCGCCGAACTGTTCACCGGCGACTCGCTGATGGTGGTCGCTTGCGCCAGCCGGCGGATTGCGGTCGGCGCTCTGCTGCGCGCCTGGACGCTGGTCTATGTGGGCAACATCGCCGGCGCGCTGGGCACGGCGGCGCTGGTGTTTCTCGCCCGGCAGTATGGCTTCGGCGGCGGCGCCGTGGGCGAAACCGCGCTGGCGATCGCCGCCGCCAAGGCGGCGCTGCCGACGGTGCAACTGTTCTTCCTCGCCGTGCTCTGCAACGTGCTGGTCTGCCTGGCGGTGTGGATGTCGTTCGGCGCGCGCAGCACGACCGACAAGGTCATGGTGATCGTCCCGCCGGTGACGGCATTCGTGGCAGCGGGCTTCGAGCACTCGATCGCCAACGTGTACCTCCTGCCGTACGGCCTCGCCATCAAGGCCTGGGCCGGGCCGGAGTTCTGGTCCGCCATCGGCAAGACGGCGGCAGCCTACCCGGATCTCGCCCTGGGCGGCGTCCTTCACAATATCGTCGTCGCCACGGTCGGCAATCTGGTCGGCGGCAGCCTGATGGTGGGGGCGGTGTACTGGTTCGTATACCTGCGCGCTCGCCGATCGCGGGCAGACTGAGCGAGCCGCACTCCCCGGCGTTACGACAGCTCCCGGCGGACGATGGCGGCGCCGGCGCTGAGCGCGGCGAGCTTGCCGAAGGCGGTTTCGCGACTGAGGTACTTCATTCCGCAATCGGGAGCCGGAACGAGCCGTTTCGCGTCGACGTGTTTCAACGCTTCGCGGATGCGCTGCGCGACCTGCTGCGGCGTCTCCACCGCCTCGTCCTTGAGATCGATGACGCCGAGCATGATGGTCTTGCCGGCAAGGTCCGCGAGCAGGCCGAGGTCGAGCTTCGGCTGCGCGGCCTCGATCGAAATCTGCTGCGCCGCGCTGTCGGCGAGCTGCGGCAGGAACGAATAGCCGGTGGGCTTCTGGCCGTGCACCACGGCCGCATAGCCGAAACACAGATGCACGACGGTCGTCACCGTCAATCGCTGGAGCGCGCGGTCGATCGCTTTGACGGCGATGCGCTTCGCCGCGTCCGGGTCGTTGCGCAGCCACGGCTCGTCGAGCTGGATCACGTCGGCGCCCGC
>JBFXEX010000063.1:0-34020 GCA_050179645.1 Xanthobacteraceae bacterium
TGCGAACTCAAACCGAGCCTTGCAGCAAAAAATTCACGTGACTGATCCCCGGACCAGGCAGTCCGCGAGCGAGAAACGGACGAGATGGCGTCGCACCAGGAAATCGAAGTCAAGCTGAGGACCGAGCCGGCCAAGATCGCCAAAATCCGGCGGTCGCCGTGGTGGCGGGGACTCGAGCGGTTGCACCGCCAGTCGCTTCATAGCGTCTATTATGACACCACCGACCATCGGTTGCGCGACGGTCACATCAGCCTGCGGACCCGCACCGACGGCCATTCGTTCGTGCAGACGCTGAAAATGCCGAGCGGCACAGCCGACTCGCTGGTCCGCACCGAGTGGGAAACGGTGGTCCCGGACCCCATTCCCGATCCCACCCTGGTGATCGATCCGGCGCTACCGGACGATTTTCGCAAGCTCACCTCCGCCGACCTGGAGCCGATGTTCGACGTCGAGGTCAAGCGGGAAACCCGCCGGTTGGTCGCGGACGGCGCGCAGATCGACGTTTCGCTCGACGAAGGCGCGGTGATCGTGGGCGAAGCACGCGAGCCCTTGCACGAGATCGAGCTGGAGATGGTATCTGGCGATCTGCCGGCGCTGTTTGCGGAGGCACAGCGCCTGGCCGATCTGGTCGACGGTCGCCTGCACACGCGAACCAAGGCGGACATCGGCTACGCGCTCGGTAACGCCGAGCGCCGGCATTGGTCGCGGGCCGCGAAACTCAGCCTGGCGCCGGAGATGACGGCCGGGGATTCTTTGCACCTCATCGTGCTCAATTCCTTCGCGCATCTGACTGCGAACGACGACTGCGCCCGCCTCAACCTTCACATCGAGGGCGTGCACCAGTGCCGCATCGCGCTACGCCGGCTGCGATCGGCGTTCAAGATCTACCGGCCGCTGTTGCGCCGCAAGCGCATCGCGCCGATCGACGAGGAGGTGCGATGGCTTGGCCGCATCCTCGGAACGGCGCGCGATCTCGATGTGCTGCAGGCCGAACTGCTCGAACCGGCAATCGCGGCGCTCGGCGAGGAGAAACACCTGGCGCCACTGATGGCGACACTCGCGACCAGGAAGGCCGAGGCCTACCGCGGCGTGACCGAAGCCCTGGAATCAGCGCGCTACCGTCACCTGCTGATCGCACTCTGCGCGCTCGGCCATGCCGACGATCTGTCCAAGGCCGGCGAAGGCAAAGGCCTCGATCGGCCGTTGGTTGAATTGGCGTCGGCGGCGCTCACGCGCGCTCACGGGGGGCTCCTGAAACGCGGGCGCGGTTTTGAGGAATTGTCGAAGCCGGAGCGGCACGAGGTGCGGATCGCGCTCAAGCGGCTGCGCTATGCGCTCGATTTCTTCAGCGACATCTTCGAGGATGAGCGGAAGAGGAAATTCGTCAAGAAACTGACGCGGCTGCAGGACGATCTCGGTCGCATGAACGACGTTGCGGTGGCCGAGACCATGCTGGCCCGCTTGGTCGGCGTCGGCGGCGACGGCGCGGACAGCGGTGCGGCCGCGCCATCGGGACAATTGGCGTTTGCAGCGGGCGGCGTGCTCGGCTGGCATCGCCGGCGCGCCGCCGAGATGGACGTCGAGTTGGTCAAGGACTGGAAATCGTTCGTGAAGGCGAAGCCGTTCTGGCTCGCGTCCGGCGCGGCGATGTAAGCGTCAAGCCATTCGGCGCGTCGTCACGTGCGACAAATGCCCGAGCCCACCGAATGCGGCGACGAACGGAGTGCAGCTTGCGTCCCGCCGTTCGTCCATGTCACGTGATGCCGCCGCAGCCGGCGGAGCTTTCGCTGCCCGCTTCGCGCCGTTCGCGGCCTTCTTGGATTTTTCACGCTTCGATTGCTTGGCCGCCTTCAGCGCCGCCGGCCCGACATTCGCGAGAAACACCTTTTCATGCGCACGTGTCAGCGTCTCGATGGCCTGCTTCAACGACAGCCACTTCACCGCCTTGACGTCGCTCATCAGCTTGCCGACCGGCTCGCCGACCGCCCGCATGTGCCAGAATTGCACGATCTTGATCTTGCCGTTGAACCCGTAGGTCATCGCACCGAGAAACTCGTGCACCGACACCTGGTATCCGGTCTCTTCGAGAACTTCGCGCTTGGCGGCTTCCAGCGCTCGCTCGCCGCGACAGAGTTTGCCCTTCGGCAGTACCCAAGCCTTATCCCGTCGCAATCGCACGACCGCGATGCGAGGCTTGGGACCCTCTCGAAATACAATTCCTCCGGCCGCCAGAATCAGCGCGCGGCCCGTCGCCGAATCAATCATACGAATCCTATGCCGGACGACCGCCCGGTCGGCAAGCAAAACGTCTGCGCGGGCCGTCATCGAAACGTCATCAAGCAGCGATGCGCTCCATGAGTCGGCACGCGCGCATCGCGACGTTTGAGTCGATCAAGCAACGTGGCTCGGCTGCTGCCAACGCCGCCGGCGGACTTCAGGCGCGACGCCTACCGCCCTGCCCGCCACAGGTCCCCGATCACGGATCAAGATTCCACTTGACAGCAAGGAACAAATCAGGAACATACGCTCCCCCTACGGGTCGGTGGAGGTGAGCGATGGACGCGGACAAGCGCAGCGCGTGGTTGCAGAAGCTCGACGAGGAATGCCCCTATCAGGTGGTGCTGCCGCGGCGGCCGTTCGACGGCGACAGCGAGATCATGAAGTTCCTGACCAACTATGTCGGCAAGTTCGACATGTACGTCGAGGATGAATATGCGGCGTTCGTGCGCTATTGTTTTGCCGATCCGCTCGACGCGGCAATCTTCCGCTCGCGCTTCGAGTCGAAGGAGAAGCGGCTGAGACTTGCAAGTTGAGTGAGGCGATGCCCGGCAAGCGCGTGCAATTCGACCCGGAAACCTGGAACGCGCTCGATCTCCTGGCGCGCGACCAGATGAAGGACTTTCAGGAACTCGCGGACGAAGCGTTCCGCGACCTGTTGCACAAGCACGGGCGGCCGACGAGCCTCAAAGAAGCGCTGCGCCGCAGCGCCGGCGTCACCGCAACGGTGCATGAGTTCCCGGCCGCGAAGAAGCCGCGCAAGGGCACGCGCAAGCCGGACTGACGACGCATTCCGCGCCTTTGCCCACCCTGTCGCTCAGGTAACGGCAGCGCATCTCAGCCGACCTCGACGTCCCGCCAGAAGCCGAACCGGCCGCCGACCTGCGACATCTCCGGCCGCGGCGTCTCGTAACACCAGGCGGCGCGGTCGTGGCGCACGCCGTCGATCACCACGTGGTAGAACTGCACGCCATGCGGACATTCGTGGTCCGACGCGGTTTTCGGCGCTCGCTCCAGCCATTGCATCTGCACCGCACCGGGCGGGAAATACTGATAGCCCTTGCAGTCCACGATGTCTTCGCTCTCGGCGATCACATGGTCCTTCAGCACGGCCTTCATGCCATCCTCCAATGTGTCGTTCAGCGGCGTTGCGGCCACCCGGTTGTGCCCCGAAAGCGGCATCCGTTCAACACTGTCCCAGGTCCCACGCGAAATCCTGGATAGATCAATTCGCCGGACGCCGCGGCGGCCGCGGTTGCCTTCCCGAATGATTTGCCGCAATTTGCAGCGCAATAAAAATCGGAGTAGCAAGAGCCTTCGACGAGCCGTGGGGACGTCTCGTATGCCGCAGGATGGCGGCGAACTCGACTATCAGGGATCACGGAGTCGGACACGATAATGACCACGGACCCCCTTTCGCTAACCGAATCCCAGCACGGCGAGTTATGCGTCCTGTCGGTGATCGGCCGTGTCGACAGCAGCAACGCCGATAAGCTGATGCAGAAGCTGAAGGCGCTCGCCTCGACCGACGTGCGCAACATTCTGATCGACATGGCCGCGGTCAAATACCTGACCAGCGCGGCGTTCCGCGTCCTGCTGGTGGCCAACGGCAGCCTGAAGGAGAAGAACGGCCAGTTGGCGCTGTGCGGCGTGACCGGTCACGTGCGCGAACTGTTCGAAATGGGCGGCCTGCTGCAAACCTTCATGGTCTTTCCATCGCGGGAAGAAGCCTTCAGCAAGCTGAAATAAGTCGTCAGCCCATGGCAGCCGAAAAGGGCCTCCTCTACAGCGCCGACGACTCGCCGCCGCTGCCGGTGGTCGCTGTCTCCGCCTTCCAGCATATCGGACTGGCAACGACCTCGCTCGCTTACCAGGTGGCGCTCGCCCGCGAAGCCAACCTCGGCTTCTCGCAGACGCTCGAATTCATTTCCATCGGACTGCTGGCGCTGGGCGTCGGCACCGTTCTCATCTCCATGAAAAGCAAGTTCATGGGATCCGGATATCTCTGTCCGGCCGGTTTCATGCCGGTGTATTTCGCGCCCGCCATGTTCGCCCTGCAGCGGGGTGGCATGGCGCTGCTGTTCGGCATGACAATCGTCGCGGGCCTCGTCCAGTTGGCGATTGCGCCGCTGCTGCACCGCCTTCGGGCGTTGCTGCCGGCCGAGATTGCCGGCCTCGTCATTGCCGCCATCGGGCTCGCAATTGCGTCGCTCGGATTGCGCTATGGGCTCGGCATCACCAAGGAGCACGGCATTCAACCGCACTATGTGATCGTCGCCGGCATCACGCTGGGAACGATGGTCGTGCTGAATATCTGGACGAGCGGTTTTCTCAAGGCGTCGTGCGTGCTGATTGGCTCGATGGTCGGCTTCATCGCCGGCTACGCCATCGGGTTGCCCAATCCTACGGCCGGGCTCGTTCACGAACCCCTCGATTTCATCCGCTTCCCGTTCCACTCCCATCCCGGCTGGCAGTTCGACATCACGCTCCTGGCGCCGTTCGTGGTCGCGGCCATCGCCGGTACGCTCAATCTCCTCGGCGCCGTCAGCACCGCGCAGAAGATCAATGACGCCGACTGGGTCCGCCCCAATATCCAATCCTTGCGCGGCGGCCTGTCTGGCAACGGCTCGGCGACCTGCTTCGCCGGCTTCATCGGCAGCGTCGGCATCGATGTCTATTCGCCCTGCATCGGACTCGCAGCCGCGACCGGCGTGACCGCCCGCAGGGTCGCCTATGCGATCGGTATCCTTCTTGCGCTCGGCGCCTTCTTTCCGCTTGCGGCACTGAAGTTCGTCACGGTTCCCGACCCGATCGTCGGCGCCATCCTGTTCTTCACCGCGGTGTTCATCTTCATCAACGGGCTGCAGATGATCACTGCCCGGATGCTGGACACCCGCAAGACCATCGTCATCGGTTTCTCGTTTGCGATGCTGGTGCTGGCCGATGCCTACAAGGAGGTGTTCGCCACCCTGCCGATCCTGCTGCAGCCGATCTTCGGCAGTTCGCTGATGCTCGGCACCACCTGCGCCGTCGTACTGAACGCGATCATGCGCATCGGCGTGCGCCAGCGCGAACGCATCCGCATCGAGATGAAGCCCGACTACCGCGATACGGTCGAGCAGTTTCTGATCGCCCAGGGCGGCCACTGGGGCGCGCGGCGAGAGATTGTCACCCGGGCGATCTTCGCCACCGTCCAGTCGCTGGAAATCATCGGCGAGGTGCCCGGCGGCGTCGAGATCGAGGCGAGCTTCGACGAGTACAATCTCGACGTGCGCCTCTTCTACGTCGGCCAGAAGATCGTCATTCCCGACCGGCGGCCGGACCTGCGCGACATCGAGGATTCCGAGGAAGGCGAGCGGTTGTTCGCCGGATATCTGCTGTCTCAGCAGGCCGACCGCATCACCTGCCGGGTGGACGGCGACCGGATAGAACTGCACCTGCACTACGATCACTAAGCGGGAAGTAGCGTCGCGAGGCAACCGCGGCGCTCTCCCCTCCCCACCCGGGCCGCGCTTGCACGCGCCCGGCCGCAGGCTCTTGTGGGGAGGGGGCGGGGGTGGGGACTTTCTGACTTCAACGCACGCAAACAAACCCCACGCCGCCTGCCGCGCTTCGCGCGGGCAGGCGACCCTCCCCACAAGGGGGAGGGTGAAGCGATGGTCCGCCTTTGCGGAAACGAGCGGAGAGACCGGGTTACTTCGCCAGATAGTTCCGGTGCACCCAGCGCGAAGCGGGTGACGGCGCAGCGTCCGGCACAGAGGCGCGGGCGGTTTCGAAATAATACGCCTTGTCGCTGTCGCGGGTTTCGAGCTTGACGCCGGCATTGAGCGCCTTCTCGCTGGCCTTGCCGGCCTCCGCCGCGGCGATGAACGCCGTGACGGCATCGGTCGAAGGCGGAGCGACGTTGGGCTCGTCCTTGTGACCGATCGCCTCGATCGCGCTCGCCGTCAGCAACTTCGTCCACATCTTCCGGAACAAGCCGTTCGACGGGTAGACGTCCGCGCTGTTGAGCTGCCCGTTGATGGCGAACACGAAGCCGACGATATCGCCGCCGCTTTCGCCGGCGGCCTTGAGCGCGTTGATGTAGCCCTTCTGGACGTCGATCAACTGTTCGTTTTCCAGCGCCAGCTGCAGGCTCGAGGCCGACTGCGCCGAGCGCACCGACGCACCGATCCGGTCGGTGAGCTTGGCCTGCGTCCGCCGCACGCCGTCCCACACCTGCTGCTGGCGCACACCGGTTTCGGCGGCGAAGGCGTGTGCGCCACCGCGCATGACCCTGTCGCTGGACGGAGCGGCGGGCAGCGGCGCCTTCATGGCGAGCTTCATCTCGCGCGACGGCACCGCGGCCGAGGCGGTCGAGAAATTGTGCGCGTCCTCGCGGCCGCGCGGCGACCAGCGTCCCTGTTCGACGCAGAACGACGCGATCGGAATGCTCCCGGATTTCGGCGGCAGAACGAGGCTGACCATCAAGGTGCGATCCTGCTTGCCGCCCTTCACGATGTCGCCGGACTGGACGAACACCTCCTCGGTGCCGAGATTTTCGATCTCAAGCTGATTGACGTTGCTCGTTTCCTTGACGCGGACGACGCCTCTCGCCATCGCCTCTTCGAGGGTAAGCGGTACCTTTCCCGTCTCCGATTTGCCGTGAATGAAATAGATCGCCAGGTTCTCGTGCACGATCGGATCGGAGACGCGAAACCCGTCGGGGGCTTTCGCGCCGCCAATGCCGACCAGCGAAAACATCACGAGCGGCGACGTGGAGATCGCAGCGAGAGCAAGCAGGGACCAGCGCATGAATCGCTCCTGAAGGAGGAAGTTGCGCGAGTGGTCGCATGGTTCCGTGGCTGGCGTTGGGACGGGCGGTGACCGAATTCCGACTGCGATGTCCGAATCTCGAAAGCGGTGACCGAATTCCGGCGGACGCGCGGAAAACTCGTGCGGCGCATGAACGATTGTTCATGTTGGCCGCCGGCACTTTCGCTTCAGCAGAAGCGAAGCTTACTCCGTTCGTCCACGCGGAAGCGGGGACCCAGTGACACAATACCGATTGCGTTGTCCTGGGTCCCGGCTTCCGCGGGGACGAACGGTGAGAGACTGTGCGCGTCAACTCGGAGATCAGTTGCTCTGCAGCTGCAGCTTAGCGAGCCGCGCGTAGAGGCCGCCGCCGCCGGCGAGTTGTCCGTGGGTGCCTTTCTCGACGATGCGGCCGCCCTCCATCACCAGGATGCGGTCGCACGACAATACCGTCGCCAGGCGGTGGGCGATCACCAGCGTGGTGCGGTCGCGCATCAGCCGTTCGAGCGCGGTCTGCACCAGCTTCTCGCTTTCGGCATCGAGCGACGAGGTCGCCTCGTCGAGCAGGAGGAGCGGCGCATCGCGCAGGATCGCGCGCGCGATCGCGATGCGCTGGCGCTGGCCGCCGGACAGCGTGACGCCGCGTTCGCCCGCCTGGGTATGGTATTTGTCCGGCAAGCGGTCGATGAACTCGGACGCCAATGCCAGCTCGGCGGCGCGTTCGACATCGGCGTCGCTCGCCTCCGGCCTGCCGAAGCGGATGTTGTCGCCGATCGATGCCGCGAAGATCACGGTGTCCTGCGGCACCAGCGCGATCTCTCGCCGCAACGCCACCGGATCGGCGGATGCAAGCGGCACGCCGTCGAACGTTACTGTCCCGGACAGCGGATCGTAGAACCGCAGGATCAGGTGGAAGATCGTGCTCTTGCCGGCGCCCGAAGGTCCGACCAGCGCGACCTTCTCGCCGCGCCGCACGCGCAGCGAGACGCCGTCGAGGATCTGCGATGACGGGCGGGTCGGATAGGCAAAGCGGACGTCGTCGAACGCCACCTCGCCGCGCGCCGGCTGTGGCAGGGCGACGGGTCGCGGCGGCGCGACGATCTCCGGTCGAATCCGGAGGATCTCGAACAGCCGCTCGGCTGCGCCCGACGCATGCGAAAGCTCGCCCCAGACTTCCGACAATTGTCCGAGCCCGGCGGCGGCGAACACCGCATAGAGCACGAACTGCGACAGCCGGCCGGCGGTGATGCGGTCGGCCAGCACGTCCTGGGCGCCGACCCACAGCACGACTACGACGCTTGAGAACACCAGGAAGATCGCGATCGCCGTGAGCACCGCGCGTGCCCGCGTCGAGGCGAGCGCGGTATCAAAGGCGCGCTCGACCGCGGCCGCAAACCGTCGGCGCGCCATCGTCTCGTTGGTGAAGGCCTGCAGCACGCGCACTGCGCCGATCAGTTCGGATGCGTAGGCGGAGGCCGCAGCGAGCGTATCCTGCGCGGCGCGCGAGCGCGCCCGCACGGCCCGCCCGAAGCCGTAAAGCGGCAGCACGATGATCGGGATCGCGGCCAGCACGAACAGCGACAGCCGCGGGCTCGTGACTACCATCATGGCAACAGCGCCGACGAACAGCACCAGGTTGCGCAGCGCCACCGAGACCGCCGAGCCGACCGCAGCCTTGATCTGGGTGGTATCGGCGGTGAGCCGCGAGATCGCCTCGCCGGTCTTGGCCTGATCGAAATAGGACGCCGAAAGCGAGGTCAGATGGGCGAACACGTCGTTGCGCAGGTCGGCGACGATGCGCTCGCCCAGCATGGTCACGAGATAAAACCGCGCGGCGCTGGCCAGCGCGAGCACCGCCACGACCGCGATCAGGACGGTGAAGTAGCTGTCGATCAGGGTGGCGCTGTCGCGTGAAAACCCGAAATCGATCATGCGGCGGACCGCGATCGGCACCACCAGCGTGGTCACCGCGGCGACCACAAGCGCGCACAACGCTGCCAGAGCGTGCCAGCGGTAGCGCGCCAGATACGGTAACAGGCTGACCAGGGGCCGCAGCTTGGCGCCGCGGTTCGCGGGGGCCGGAGGGGGCGCCACCGGCGCTTCCGGCTGGCGACCGGCCGTGTCGCCGGGGGCGGGTATTCCTCGCTCCACCACGTTCATCGTCTTCCTGGCAAATTCATCGTCTTCCCGAACCTCAATTCGTCTGGAAACGCTCCAAGACGGCGCGGAGAATGCCCCGCCTGCCCAGAGGTGGCAATCACATGGGGTAAACACATGGGTGGCAAACACATTGGGTGGCAATTGCGCCGCGGGGGTCCGTCCCGTGGCAGCGCGCTTGTTTCGACAAAATGTGTGGGCTATAGAGCCGCAACCCTTTCAGCCACGCCAGTCCGGCGCACGTCGCGCAGCGAGCCGATCATGAAACCCGAGACCCACCCCGATTATCATACCGTCAAGATCGTCATGACCGACGGGACGGAGTTCACCACCCGCACCACCTGGGGCAAGCCCGGCGACACCATGCGGCTCGACATCGATCCGAAGTCGCATCCGGCGTGGACCGGCGGCCAGCAGCAGCTGCTCGATCGCGGCGGCAGGCTGTCGCGCTTCCAGAAGAAATTCGCCAATCTCGGCCTGAAGAAGTAGCCCGCGGTCCTGAACCCCGGACGCGGCAAAGCCCGCTCCCGAGCGGGGCTTGGTCTACCGGGATTCGCGGGCGCACGCGCCCTCCCCGGCCTTATTCCTGTTCGAACGCCGCCCGCAGCAGGCCGAGCTGCCGCTCGACCGGATTGCTGATGTCCAGGCGCGGACGCGACTGGCTGGCGTGGATCGTGGCGTCGAGCCGGCGCACCGCGGTCTGCAGGGCACGCGACCGCTGGATCAGGACGCCCAGTCGCTCCGGCAGCAGCTTGATGTTGTTCTCGTCGGCCTGTTCGCCCGCCGACAGCTTGACCTTGGCCTTTTCCTTATGGGCCTGCGCGAGCGACATCTCGCCTTCCTTGACGGCCCGATGCAGCAGCAGCCAGGAAGCGAGCTGCATCAGCCGCGTGGTCAGCCGCATGCTCTCGGTGGCATAAGCCAGCGCCGCCGCGCGTTCGAGTTTCTTGGAATCCTGCCGGCCCGGGCCATCGAGATAGGCCGCGGTCTCTTCGACGAGCGCCATGCCGTCGCGGAACAGATCGGAGAAGACCTGAGAACTCGCAAGCCGCTCTCCGAACGACACGGTCTCGCTGACCGATTTCTCGAACATCCCTGACGCCCCACGCTACGCAACCATTGCTCTTTTTGCACCAACCCCTGGCGCAGCGGGGAGAGCATTGCGCGGCGGGCGACCGCTGTCCAGCGGTCGCCCGATAAAGCTTCAGACATAGTTGCCAGGCGGCCACGACGATCCAACACAGCAAAACCGGGCCGCACAGCGGCTTCGGACGCTCCCTATGTCGTCCGAAAATGAGACGGGCGTGTGCCAGGGTGATGCGGGTACGCCAGCATGCTGCCAGGCAGCATCATGCTGGAGCGCCGCAATGCGAAGAAGCGGGCCTTCCGCGGCGCCGCCTATCTCCTGCTGCCAAAGCCCCCGGGCCCCCGAGCGGCCGGCGCTGCAGCAGCGCGGCCGGCGGAACCTCCCATCATCGGGCGCGCAGCCGGCATACCGCCGCCCATGGCCCTCGGCGTGCCGGCGTGTCCGCCCATAGTGCGCGGCATACCCGCATGTCCGCCCATCACCCGAGAGACGCCTGTGCCCCCATTCATGGTCCGAGGGACGGCCACATTGCGGTGCACATTCGTATTCCGATGAATGTTAACGTTGTTTCGATGGATCGTAACGTTCCGGTTTACCGTTGTACCTGGATTGGCACCCAGGTTGTTACGATGGACGGCCGGGCCTCGATTGATATTGACCGAGCCCCGATTGACATTGACGTTCGGGCTGATCGCGGCGTTGCGAGGACCGATCCCGTTCTGCCGGAGCGCAGGATTCGTGTTGCCGTTCAGGTTCGCACGCGGCACGCCGTTGGGCCGATCGATGTTGCCGGTCAGGCCCTGACGCTGGAGCCCCGGGCCGTTCTGCCCCGGGCCGTTCTGCGGCAGGCCAGTCCGCGACGCGAACGGCCGGACTCCACCATTGATCCCTTGGCGGTTGATCCCTTGGCGTTCGAGACCTCCCGGCCGGCCGAAGCGCTGCTGAAGTGCCGCGTCGCGGTAGGCGATGTTGCCGCGATGCACGGGGTTGTGACGCCACGTTTGATGGATGCCCACGTTGGCGAAGCGGGTGCGATTGAATGCATTGTAATACGGCATATGGATGCCGATACGACGGGCCCGCCAGTCGTATCGCGCCCATAGCGCGGGACCGACGAAGCACGGCGCCCCGAATCCGAATACACCGACGGTGACATACCCGGGCGGATACCAGAAGAACGGCGAATACACCGGCCAGGGCCAGGGGCCGTAGACCACCAGGGGATCGTAGACCGGGACGAAAATAATTTCGGGCTCGACCGGTTCGATGGCGATGTATTCGGGTTCGGGCGCGAGCCCGACCACATCCGGCGGCGGGCCCGAAACCCGGGTGACCTTCTGGTGCTTGGTGGTCTTCAGGTGGCCCGCATCGGCCGCCTTTGAGCGCAGGCGCTGGATCGCCCGGGTCAGATCGTCGGGCTGCGCCAGATAGGCGTCACCCAACTGCCTGGTCCAGTCGAGCTTATCGCTCATCATCAGGAGCACCTGCGGCACGGCGGTCAGCGACTTGACGCTCGGATCCCAGTTCTGCCGCTGCATCGCGTTCTCGAGTTCCTTACCCTTGAGTTTCGGATTGGCCTTCGACCAGCGGGCGGCCATTTCGACTTCGAGCGGGTAAGTCGATGCAGTCATGATCTGGGCCAACAGCGAATCGGGGTGCAGCGCGATCGGCGCAGCCAGTTGTTCGAGTTGGGCGTCGCTCAGCTTCTCCTCGACCACCGGCGCGGCCGCCGGCACCGGCGTGGCCTCGGTGGACGGAGCGGGAGCGGCCGCAATGGACGGCGCGGTACCAGCCTCGCCGCTCGCTTCCTGTGCCACCGCCACCGGCGCCAACAGCACGATCAACGCGAACGCCGCCGCAAGCTCCCTCAGGCGACACAAACCCAGCAGGATTGCCGACATATGATCTCCTTCGCGCCCCCCTGCCGACGTTCCTTCCGCGATGCCGCCCAAAGGCGCACCGGCAGTTCCCGTCGGCTCACGCAAGGATTGCCGAATATTGCGGCGAAAATGACGGCGATTCCGGCTGGAACAGAGGCTCTTTGTGAAAACGACCCAACTGCATCCGCGATGATGTAACGGAATACTTCCCGATCGAAAGAATTCAGCTTAGGCGGTCACGCGCTCGACGACGGGCTCAACGCGACAGGCAATACGTGGCGGCAATTGGCGGACGTCCACGCTGGAGGGAAATCATTGGCTCCCCGGGAATGGGCTCGAACCATCGACCGGACGGGAAACAACCGTCTGCTCTACCATCTGAGCTACCGGGGAACACCGCCCAAGCCTGAGGAGTTTTCCAAAAAATATCAATGATTTGCAATTTTTACGGTTATCAATCGAATAACTCGAAAGGCCGGTGCATCGGTGCTCGCCGTGTCTGGCCATGCGTCCGCGCGGGCAGGCCGGCGAACCTTAACGATTTCTGAAACCGTTGCTGAAATTGCCGCCGCAAGGTGGCGCGGAACGCGTCCCGTTTAGGAATAGTTGCGATATTCCGTGCGAGAAGCATGCAGTCCCCAAGTCGCCTCTACGAGAGCTCCAGTGTCCCAGAGTACCCTCATCAGCGACTTATTCTCTCAGACATCAAAAGTCCCCAGCATTGCTCCGGGCTCGCCCGAGACCTTCGGCCTCCCCGCCGAGGCGGTGCGACCGCAACCGCGAGTCTCGGCCAACTGGTCCGACCTCGAGCTGCAGGTGTTCGACGATCTTGCCGGCGTCGAGGAGGAGTGGAAGGACTTCGAGCGCAACGCCGACTGCACGGTCTTTCAATCGTACAACTGGCTCGCCAAGTGGCAGCAGCACATCGGCACGCGCATCGGCACCTCGCCCGCGATCGTGTTGGGCCGCGGCGCCGGCGGCAATCTGGTCTTCATCATGCAGCTTACCATCGCGCGGCGCGGGCCGGTCCGCTGCCTGACCTGGCTCGGCTCGGAACTATGCGACTACAACGCGCCGCTGCTCGCAGCGGATTTCTCGCAGCGGTTCGCGCCCGAGCGCTTCGTCGGCCTCTGGAACGAAGTCGTCAGGTTGCTGCGCGGACAGGCGCAGTTCGGCTTCGACCTGATCGACCTGCAGAAGATGCCGGAGAGTGTCGGCCGCCAGAACGATCCGTTTCTCGCTCTGCCGGTCCAGCCGCATCCGAGTGGCGCCTATATCGCGACGCTCACCGACGACTGGGAGAAGTTCTACGCCGCGAAGCGTTCGTCTTCGACCCGCAAGCGCGAGCGCCGTCAGCTCAAGCATCTCGCCGAGCACGGCGAAGTGCGCTTCATTGACGTGCAGGAGCCCAACGACATTGCCCGCACGCTCGACGAACTGATCGCGCGGAAATCGCGCGCGCTTGCCCGCATGGGCGTGGAGGACCTCTTTGCGCGGCCCGGCTACCGCGAATTCTTTCTCGATGTCGCCACCGACCACAACGTCGGCGCGCTGACCCATGTCAGCCGGCTCGACGTCGGAACGACCTCCGCGGCCGCTAATCTCGGCCTGACGTTCCGCGATTCCTATTACCTGGTACTGTCGAGCTATCACGACGGGGAACTCGCCCGCTTCGGGCCGGGCCGGGCTCATCTGCACGAGTTGATGCGTCATGCGATCGAGCGCGGGTTTGCCCGCTTCGATTTCACCGTCGGCGACGAGGGCTATAAGCGCGACTGGTCGGACACCGAGCTCAAGCTGTACGACTATCTGGCGGGCGAGACGGCCCAGGGCTGGCTCGTCGTCGCGTTGACATCGGCCTATCGCCGCACCAAGCGCTTCATCAAGCAAACCCCGATCCTGTGGTCGACGTTCAGCCGGCTGCGGGCCCACCTGCGCCGGCCTCGCGGTCGCTGACACCCTCCTGCTGCTTCGCAGTGTCGCGCCCGCCGGTACGGCGCAGACGCTGCACTATGCTACAACGCGCGCGGCAACCCGGCGCCGGAGGCTTGCCGGCGGAGGCTCCGCGGCCCTCGCGCTTTCGGCATCTGGCGTCCGCAGGACTGGCATGTCCGGCTCTTTCGCATGCCCGATGGCGGAAGATTTGGTTAAACTCAAATAGAGCGAATGCTCTCGCGGTCGAAGCGAATGCTGGACCGCCGCAGGTCAATGGGGAGGACGAGGATGCTCAAACGTCTGTTTGCCGCCACGCTGGGCGGACTGTTGGCATGGTCCGCAAGCGCGGCCGCGCAAGATTGGCCGACCAGGCCGATCACCCTGGTGATCCCCTTCGCGGCCGGCGGTCCGGTCGACACCATCGGGCGGATCATGGCGGCGCGGATGTCCGAACTGCTCGGCCAGCAGGTCATCGTCGAGAACCAGGGCGGCGCTGGCGGCATGACGGGCGCCGGACGCGTGGCGAAGGCCACGCCGGATGGTTACACCCTGCTGTTGTCGGGCAGCGCGGTGCTCGCCATCAACCAGACGCTCTACAAGCGACCGCTCTACAACGCCGTCACCGACTTCGAACAGGCCGCGCTGTTTTCGGACTCGGCGCGCGTGCTGATCGTGCGTCCGAACTTCCCCGGCAATACGCTCGACGAGTTCGTCGCCTATGCGAAGGCCAATCAGGGCAAGATGCAGTATGGATCGGCTGGCGGAGGATCCGGCACCCACGTCTGCGCCGTTCTGCTGGATGTCGCGATGGGCACCAAGATCACGCATGTGCCATATCGCGGCGCGGGGCCGGCGATGCAGGACCTGATGGCCGGACGCATTGATTTCATCGCCGAGCAGATTTCGACCGCGTTGCCGCAGATTCAAGGCAAGACCGTCAAGGCGCTCGCGACGCTGGGGCTCGACCGCGCACCGGGCCTCGAGGATTTGAAGACCGCCGAAGAACTAGGCCTCAAGGGTCTCGATTGTGGGGCGTGGAGTTCGTTCTCATTCCCCAAGGGGACGCCCGCTGCCATCGTTCAGCGGCTCGCCAAGGCATCGAATGACGCGGTGGAATCGCCTGCCGTGCGCGACCGCTTCAAGAGCCTCGGCGTCAGCATCCCGGCCCGCGAGCGGCGAACGCCGGAATATCTGACCCAGTTCGTCAAGAGCGAGATCGAGCGCTGGGGTAAACCCATCAAGGCCAGCGGAGTTTCGGTCGATTGATGCGGCAATCGTCCGAAGTGACTTGGTCCCATGTGGTGCGGGCCGGCATCGCCGTCGGCCTGCTGATGACGGTTGCCGCGGCGCGAGCGCAGGACTGGCCGGCCCGGCCGGTCACACTGGTGGTCCCATTCGCGGCCGGCGGACCGACCGACGTGCTCGGACGCGTGCTGGCGCAGCGCATGGGTGAGTTACTGTCGCAGCAGATCGTGATCGAAAACGTCGTCGGCGCCGGCGGAACGACTGGCGCCAGCCGCATCGCCCGGGCCGCCCCCGACGGCCATCAGGCGCTGCTCGGCAACATCGCGACGCACGCCTTCAGCCAGACGCTCTACAAGCGGCCGCCCTACGATGCCATCGCCGATTTCGCGCCCGTAGGCCTCGTCCCCGGCGGCGCCTGGGTGCTGGTGGCGCGCAAGGACCTGCCGGTTTCGACGCTAAAGGAATTCGCCGCCTACGCACGCGCCAACCAAGGCCGGATGCAGTACGGCTCGGCCGGCATCGGCTCGGGAACCCACATCACCTGCGTCCTGCTCAACATTGCGCTCGGAACGCGGATCACCCACGTGCCCTATCGCGGTTCCAGCCCCGCGATGCAGGATCTGGTCGCCGGCCGGATCGACTTCCTGTGCGACGTCATCTCAACCGCGGTGCCGCAGATCGAAGCCGGTGCGGTCAAGGCAATCGCCACGCTCGGCGAAAGCCGCGCCGCGGTCCTGCCGAACGTCCCGACCGCCGGCGAGCAGGGCTTTGCAGAGTTCGACGGCAACGGCTGGAATGCGTTGTTCTTTCCGAAGGGCACGCCAGACAGCATCGTGCAGCGCATGAGCCGCGCGGCGAGCGACGCGCAGGACACGCCCGCCGTCCGTCAACGGCTGGAAAGCCTGGGGCTACGGATCCCGCCACCGGACCAGCGGACCCCGCAATACCTCGCGAAACTTATTCCGATCGAGATCGCGCGATGGGCCGGGCCGATCAAGGCGAGCGGCGCACAGGTCGATTGACACCATAAGCTTGGAAAGGAGATCACGATGAAGAAGATGACGATGGCAACTGCGCTGGCCGGGCTGCTCGCCGGGTTGGGCACCGCCGCGGCGCAGGATTGGCCGACACGGCCCATCACCCTGATGGTGCCATTTGCGGCCGGCGGCGGCATCGATACGTCGGCGCGCATTCAGGCCCAGCACATGAGCGAGTTGCTCGGTCAGCCGATCGTGGTCGAGAACGTCGGCGCCGCGGCCGGAACCACGGGATCATTGCGCGTCGCCAAGGCGCAGCCCGACGGCTACACTTTCCTGATCGGCAACTCCGGCACGCATGCCTACAGCCAGGCGATGGCCAAGAAGCCGATTTACGACTCGGTCGCCGATTTCCAACCGATCGGACTGACGACCGAATCGCCGCGCATCCTGGTGGCGCGCAAGGACCTGCCCGCCAACAATCTCCAGGAGTTGATCAAGTATCTGAAGGCCAACGAGGGGAAGACCCAGTTCGCCTCGGCCGGCGTCGGCTCGGGCACGCACCTGCCGTGCGTCCTGTTCAACTCCGCAATCGGAGCCAACGTCACGCACGTGCCGTATCGCGGCGAAGGACCCGCGATGCAGGACGTGATCGCCGGGCGGATGGATTTCATGTGTGCGACGATCCAGAGCGGCGCCGCCCAGGCGCGCCAAGGCACCGTGAAGGGCATCGCCATCATGGCGGACAAGCGCTCGTCGATCGCGCCGGACCTGCCCACCACCGGCGAGCAAGGCCTCAAAGGCGTCGAGGCCAGCGTCTGGAATGCGTTCTTCGTGCCGAAGGGGACGCCCGATGCCATCGTCGCCAAGTTCAACAAGGCGATGAGCGACACGGTCGACAATCCGGCGATCCACAAGCGGCTCGAAGGCCTCGGCCTCGAGATCGTGCCGCGCGATCGCCGCACGCCCGAATATCTGGCGAAATATTTGCCGCAGGAAATCGCCCGCTGGAAGAAGGTCGTGCAGGACGCCGGCATCACTCCCAACTGAGGCGCGATCCGTTACTGCGCCGACTGGGATGATTCCGCCGGCCGCAGGAAGATCAGCTCGGTCGTGTCATAGGGCCGGCGCTCGAGTTCGACGAAGCCCGGCGGCGCAATGAATTTGGAGTGCGCCGCCTCCTCGACCACGATCAGCGCGCCGGGCGCGAGCCAGCCACCGGCGAGGGCCGAGCCAAGCGCCCGCTCGGCCAAGCCCTTGCCATAGGGCGGATCGGCGAACACCAGCGAGAATGGCTCGACCGGATGCGCCGCGCCAAGTTTCGCCGCATCGCGCCGGAAGATGCGCGTCACGCCGCCAAGGCCGAGCGCGGCGATGTTCTCCCGCAGCAATGCCCGCGCCTCCGCACCCTCGTCGACGAACAGCACGAAGTCGGCGCCGCGCGACAGCGCTTCGAACCCCAGCGCCCCTGTGCCGGCGAAGAGATCGAGCACGCGCGCGCCGGCGATCGGATCGCCGTACGCATGCAACAGGATGTTGCACAGCGTCTCGCGCAGAAGGTCGGAGGTCGGACGGATGGCCTGGGATTTCGGCGCAACGAGCGCGCGCGAGCGCAGCCGGCCGCCGACGATCCGCATCAGCGCCTCTTGCCGGACGGCGTCTTTGCGCCGCCGGACTTCGCGCCGGCAAACCGCCTGCGGCCGCGCTTCTCGCGACGCGCCAGTTCAGGTTCGCCGAAACGCTCGGCCTCGCTTCTGCCCCGGCGCTTGCGAACCGGCTTGGCGGGCTGTGCGGCAATTTTCTCTCGACCGTCCTGAGGTGCGTGCCGCCCGCGCTTCTCGAACGCCGATCGTCCACCGGATTTCGGGCTGTCGTCCTTCGCAGCCCGCACACCGGCAGGTTCGCGCAGCTTGTGCAATCCTGGCAGCGATGCTTGCGTTTCGGGTTGCCGGGTCGGGCGATGCGTCGCCGGCGCGGCCGCTTCGCGGATCGGAGCGGAAAAGTCCGCGCCCGACAGCGCAACGATCCGTTCGCCGAGTTGCTCGCGCAGCACCCGTGTCTTGACCTCTTCGATCGCACCTTCCGCCAGGCCGGTGAGCTGGAACGGCCCGTATGACACCCGGATCAGGCGGTTCACCGCGAGACCGAGATGGCCCAGCACATTCTTGACCTCGCGGTTCTTGCCCTCGCGCATCGCAAAGGTCAGCCAGACATTGCTGCCCTGCTCGCGGTCGAGCGTCGCTTCGATCGCCCCATAGCGGACGCCGTCGATGGTGATGCCTCGGTACAGCTTGTCGAGCGCCGCCTGCTCCACGCGGCCATGAGCCCGCACCCGGTAGCGCCGCAGCCACCCGGTCGCCGGCAATTCGAGCACGCGCGCCAAGCCGCCATCGTTGGTGAGCAGCAGCAGCCCCTCGGTGTTGAGATCGAGCCTGCCGACGCTGACAAGCCGCGGCAGGCCGGTCGGCAGCGCCGCAAACAGCGTCGGACGCCCCGCCGGATCGGCGTGCGTCGTCACCAGTCCGGCCGGCTTATGGTAGAGGAACAAGCGCGTGCGTTCCTTCACCGGCAACGGCGCGCCGTCGATCGTGATGCGATCGACGGCGGTGACATTGAGCGCCGCCGAAGTGATCACCTTGCCGTTGACCGCGACCCTCCCCTCCTTGATCCACGCCTCGGCCTCGCGGCGCGAGCTCACTCCGGCGCGCGCCATCATCTTGGCGATGCGCTCACCGGGCATTGAAGCGTCGCGCTGTGCTGTCATGGCTGCGTGAATTCCATTCGATGGCATCGCGACGCGAGGCTCGCCGTTGCGGCCACTGCGTGATAGCAAAGTTGCGGAGCTTCGACGAGCCATGCCGACGCACACTTTCATGGATCTGGCGCTGGAGGAGGCGCGCGCGGCCGCTGCGCTCGGCGAGGTGCCGGTCGGCTGCGTCATCGTCCACAACGGCATGCCGATTGCACGGTCCGGCAACCGCACGCTGACCGACCGCGATCCGACCGCGCACGCCGAACTGCTGGCGATCCGGGAAGCTGCCGCAATCCTCGGCTCCGAACGGCTCACCGGCTGCGATCTCTACGTCACGCTCGAGCCCTGCACCATGTGCGCGGCGGCAATTTCGTTTGCCCGCGTCCGGCGGCTCTATTACGGCGCCGCCGATCCCAAGGGCGGCGCGGTCGAAAGCGGCGTGCGCTTTTTCGAGCAGGCCACCTGCCATCATCGCCCGGAACTTTACGGCGGCATCGGGGAGACCGAGGCCGCCCTCCTGCTCAAGGATTTCTTCCGTGTGCGGCGGTAGCACGCAACGGCGTGACGGCGCGCTGCGTCATCTCCTATGATTGCGCATCCACTTTGGGACGATTCGAGGAGGAACTCGTGCATCAGGTGACCGCCGCTATTGTGGCCGTGCTCTGGCTTGGGGGCGCGCCTGCCGCGCTCGCGCAGGACCAGCAGTCGTTCAAGACCATCATCGGCAAGGGCTACGAGATCAAAGGCGTCACGTTCGCCAAGGGCGACGCGACCGAGAACCGCGAGGTCTTCATCGTCACGCTGCAGAAGGAGACGTCTGTGGCGGTCTGCTATTTCGCGGCAGCGAGCTGGATCGGTCTCAGCAACCCGGCGCTCAACGACGGCAAGCGCTGCGACGTGCGATGATCGGCTGTAGCGGGTGAAGTGTGGTGGAGTGGCTTATCCGTCATTCGAGGAGCGCAAGCGACGAAGCAATCCAACCCGTCTCGAGAATCTGGATTGCTTCGCTTCGCTCGCAATGACGCCGGGGCTGCGTCCGCCTTGGATCGTCACGTTTCAAGCAGCGCCCGCACCTGCGCCTTTACTTCGGCCCGGACCGGTTCCGCCGCCCGCAGGATGGCGCTGGCCTGCAGGAAGTCGAGCACGCGGAACGCTCCGACGTTCGGCCGCACGATCAGGTCCGGCGCGCCGTGCTTGAGCTTCTCGTCGGTGATGGCACTGCCCATCACCAGCACGGTAGTGGCCAGACATTCCCAGGGGTTGGGGATGTCGCGGCGCTCTTCAGTCGGTGCACCAGAAATGTCGACCGCGATAATCGCATCGGCCCGGCCGCGCAACACGTCGAACGGCAGCGGGTTGGTGGCACCGCCGTCGATCAGTACGCGGTCGTCCACCACGACTGGCCGCATCACCGTGGGCAGCGCGATCGAAGCTGCCAGCGCCGGCTTGAGCGTTCCGCTCGAAAATGCCCGCTGGCGCCGCGCGTAGAGATCGGAGGCGATCACGGTGAGCGGAATGCCGAGCTGCTCGAACACATCTGGCACTTTCTCGGGCAGGAACTGGCGGCAGAACTTTTCCGCATCGACCATCGTGGCGCTGCCGAAGCCGATACTCAGAAGATTGGCGAAGCTACCCGCGCGCGCCTGGACCAGGCGGCGGAACACCTCGGTACGGTCGTGCGCCAGCGCGATCACGTGGCGGCGGATCTCCCGGCCCGACAGGCCGGACGCATAGGCGGCGCCGATCAACGCACCGATCGAGGTGCCGGAGATTGCGATCGGCCGCACGCCGATCTCATCGAGTGCCTCGAGCACCACGATATGGGCGAAACCGCGGGCGCCACCGCCTCCGAGCGCGAGCGCGAAGGTTTTCATTTCGCGCCCGCTTCCCGGGCGAACTCCCATGCGCGGACCGCGAGCGGCCGCACCATCAGCGCCATGCCGGCGGCATTCTCGCTGGTTGCGGTGCCGTCGCGCACGCGGCCGACGATGCCCTGCAGGATCGCCGCCAGGCGGAAGAAATTGTAGGCGAGATAGACCGGCAGATGCGGCCGCAGATCGAGCCCGGTGCGCGTCACGTAGGCGTCGACATAGTCGGAGCGCGACGGAATGCCGAGCGCCGGCAGATCGTAGCCAACAAGCGTGCCGACTCCGGCATTGGTTTCCGACGGCGGCATGTCCCACTGCATCAAGTGATAGGCCAGGTCGGCGAGCGGATCGCCGAGCGTCGACAGTTCCCAGTCGAGCACCGCGAGAATGGTGGGTGAGGACGACGCCAGGATGACGTTGTCGAGGCGGAAATCGCCGTGCACGATTCGCACCGGCCCCGCCGGCGGCAGATGCGCCGGCAGCCACTCGATCAGGTGTTCCATCTCGGCAATCGGTTCGGTTTCGGACGCGCGGTACTGCTTGGACCAGCGCTCGACCTGCCGGGCGACGTAGTTTTCGCCACGGCCGAAATCGCCAAGTCCCACCGCTGCGGGATCGAACGTATGCAGACGAGCCAGCGCCGCGTTCATCGCATCGTAGACCGCCGCGCGCTCGGCCGGCGACGAGTCCGGCATATGCGGTTCCCAGAACACGCGACCGCCCACGTAGCTCATGAGATAGAACGGCGTTCCCGCCACGCTTTCGTCGGCGCAAAAGATCAGCGGCGCGGCCACCGGAAAGCCCCGGGCGTGCAGCGCGCTGATGACGCGGAACTCGCGGTCGACCGCGTGCGCGGACGGCAGCAGCTTGCCGGGCGGCTTGCGGCGCAGGACATAGCGGCGCCCCGGCGTCTCGACCAGGTAGGTTGGATTCGACTGGCCGCCCTTGAATTGCCGCAGGCTGAGCGGGCCGGCGTAGCCTGGCAGCTCGGCCGTGAGGTAGGTGTTGAGCCGCTCGTCATCGATGGCGAGCCCGGCCGACACCGGCTTCACGCCGGAAAATGCCGTCTGCCGATCGATCGGTTGCATCACGCTGCATTCTCAGTTCGTCATGCCCGGCCTTGTGCCGGGCATCCACGTTCTGACGTGTCATCAAGGCAAGACGTGGATGGCCAGGCCAAGCCCGGCCATGACGGCTTCTTGCTAACTCTCACTTGCCGCCGAAGAACTCCAGCAGCGCCTTGGCGGTGGCGTCGGGCGCTTCCTCGGCCAGGTAGTGTCCGCTGTCGATCGGAAAGCCGCGCACGTCGGTCGCCCATTCGCGCCAGGTCGCGAGCGGCCCTTCGGTCTCCGCCGGGATGCCGCCGGCGGCGCCCCAGATCGCCAGCATCGGACAGGAAATCTTGTTGCCGGCGGCACGGTCGGCTTCATCGTGCACGAGATCGGTGGTACGGCCGGCGCGATAGTCCTCGCAGGTCGCGTGAAGCCGCAGCGGATCGCTGAAGAAGGCGTGGTAATGCGCCAGCGCGCGCGGATCGAACGCCGCGAGGCTCTTGATCTTGGTGCCAGCCGCGGCGCGCGTATCGAAGTAGTAGATCGGATCCTTGCCGATCAGCGTCTCGGGAAACGGAGCCGGCAGCGCCAGGAACATCCAGTGCCACGCGCGCATTGCAAGCCGTGCATCCATATGGTGCCACATCGTCCAGGTCGGCACGATATCGAGCACCGCCAGTCGTTCGAGCCGCCCTGGATGATCGAGCGCCAGCCGGTAGGCGACGCGGCCGCCGCGATCGTGCCCGGCGAGACGGAAGCGCACGTGACCGACCGCCTCCATCACCTCGACCATGGCTTTCGCCATGGCGCGCTTGGTGTAAGGCGCATGCTCGGCGTCAGACCGCGGCACATCCGACCAGCCGTAGCCGGGCAGGTCCGGGATGATGAGGCTGAACTGCTGCGCCAGCGCCGGCGCAACGCGATGCCACATCACGTTGGTCTGCGGATAACCGTGCAGCAGCAGGAGCGGCGGCCCCGCCCCGCCGGTGCGCGCGAAGATGCGGCCGGCCGAGGTGTCGATCCACCGCGATGCGAAGCCCGGATAAAGGTCTGCGAGTTCGTCGGACATGGTTCAATACCAAAGCGGAATCATGATGCCTTCTCCCGTTCGACCGCGCGCCAGCCGATGTCGCGGCGGCAGAAGCCGTCCGGCCAGCGGATGCGGTCGACCGCCGCATAGGCGCGTGCCTGTGCTTCGGCCACCGACTTGCCGACCGCGCAGACGTTGAGCACGCGCCCGCCGTTGGCGAGGATGCGACTGCCGTCCGCCGTGGTACCCGCGTGGAAAATCTCGACGCCGTCGACCTTGGCGGCGGCATCGAGGCCTTCGATCAGCGAGCCCTTCGCGTAGCTGCCGGGGTAGCCCTTGGCGGCCATCACGACCGTGAGTGCGGTGTCGGGCCTCCAGCGCAGGTCGAAATTCTTCAGCATGCCGTCGCACGACGCCAGCAGCGCCGGCACCAGATCCGACATCAGCCGCAGCATCAGCACCTGGGTCTCCGGATCGCCGAAGCGCACATTGTATTCGATCAGCTTCGGCCCCGTGTCGCCGATCATCAGCCCGGCGAACAGCACGCCCTTGTAGGGCGTGCCCATCCGCTTCATCGCCCGCACCGTCGGCAGCACGATCTCGTCCATGGTGCGGCGGGTCATCTCGGGAGTCATGATCGCGGCCGGCGAATAGGCGCCCATGCCGCCGGTGTTCGGGCCCTGATCGCCGTCGAACGCGCGCTTGTGGTCTTGCGCGGCGGCGAGCGGGATCGCGGTCTCGCCGTCGCACAGCGCGAAGAACGACGCCTCTTCGCCGATGAGAAACTCTTCCACCACAACCTCGGCGCCGGCATCGCCGAGGCCGCCGCCGAACATCATGTCAATGGCGGTTTCGGCTTCGGCGAGCGTCTGCGCCACCACCACGCCCTTGCCGGCCGCGAGTCCGTCGGCCTTGATGACGATGGGCGCGCCTTGCGCGCGCGCATATTCCTTGGCGGGCGCCGCAGCGCTGAAGCGCTCGTAGGCGGCGGTCGGAATGTCGTTCGCCTTGCACAGGTCCTTGGTGAAGCCCTTGGAGCCTTCGAGCCGGGCCGCCGCCTTGCTCGGACCGAACGCCTTGATGCCGGCGGCGGTGAGATCGTCGACGATGCCGGCGCACAGCGGCGCTTCGGGCCCGACCACGACGAGGCCGATGTTCCGTGTGCGGCAAAACGCGATCACCGCCGCATGGTCGGCCGGATCGACCGCAACCAGTTCGCATTCCTGCGCGATGCCGGCGTTGCCCGGCGCGCAAGAAAGCTTCTCGACCAGCGGGCTTGCGGCGAGCTTCCAGGCCAGCGCGTGCTCGCGGCCACCGGAACCGAGCAGAAGAATGTTCATCGGCCTCGCATCGCGCTGCGTGGGAAGAATGCTGGCGCGTGGTGTAGCACGGCCCAGAAGCGCGGCAAGGGAGCCCCGTACCACCTGTGCACGGATGTCGGGGGGCTGCCTTCTCGGCCGCGCCGTTCCTGTGTTAGGACCGCATCAAAGCAACGCCCGATTCAGACGGAGGACGCTTCATGGATATCAAACGGTCCGGCACGGTGCCGTCGCGGCGGATGCCCGCCGATTCGTTCACCGGCACGGTCTGGCAGGACCCGATCGCGGATGCGCCGGCGCCGGCCCGCATCCGCGGCGCCTGGGTGCGCTTCGAGCCCAAGGCTCGGACCGCCTGGCACACCCACCCGCTCGGTCAGACGCTGCACGTCGTGTCCGGCATCGGCCGGGTCCAGGTCTGGGGCGAGCCAGCCTGCGAAGTCCATGCTGGCGATACGATCTGGTTTGCGCCTGGCGAGAAGCATTGGCACGGCGCCGGCCCCGACACCAACATGGTGCATATCGCGCTCCAGGAGGCGCTCGACGGCAATCACGTCACCTGGATGGAGCACGTCTCGGACGAGCAGTACAACACGCCGGTGGAGACCTGACATTCACGGGCGAATCTGCTTACCTTTCATTGCTGAACGGACGCGCGCCCGCGGCAGTCGGCATTCAGCCGGAACCTGGAACCGGGTGTGCGTCGCCCGGAGCCCATGAACGAACCGCGCCTGAACATCCGTGAGTGGAGCGTCACCGAACTCTCGGCGGCGTTGCGCAAGACCGTCGAGGACACCTACGGCTACGTCCGGGTGCGGGGCGAAATCTCCGGCTACCGCGGGCCGCACTCCTCCGGCCACTGCTATTTCTCGCTCAAGGACGAGAGCGCCAAGATCGAGGCGGTGGTCTGGAAGGGCAGTTTCGCCCGAATGAAGTTCAAGCCGGCCGAAGGGCTCGAGGTGATCGCCACCGGCCGCCTCACCACCTTCCCGGGCCAGTCAAAATACCAGATCGTGGTCGAGACGCTCGAGCCCGCCGGGATCGGCGCGCTCATGGCGCTGGTCGAGGAGCGCAAGAAGAAGCTCGCCGCCGAGGGCCTGTTCGATCCCGCCCGCAAGCAGCTGCTGCCGTTCCTGCCGCGCGTCATCGGCGTCGTCACCTCGCCGACCGGCGCGGTGATCCGTGACATCCTGCACCGGCTGTCCGACCGTTTTCCGCGCCGCGTCCTGGTCTGGCCGGTGCGGGTGCAGGGCGAAGGCTCGGCCGCCGAAGTCACCGCGGCGATCCGCGGCTTCAACGCGTTGCCGAAGTCCGGCGCGATCCCGCAGCCCGACCTTATCATCGTGGCGCGCGGCGGCGGCTCGCTGGAGGACCTCTGGTCGTTCAACGAAGAGAACGTGGTGCGGGCGGCTGCCGACAGCATGATCCCGCTGATCTCGGCGGTCGGCCACGAGACCGACGTCACGCTGATCGACTTCGCGTCCGATGTGCGCGCGCCGACGCCGACCGCGGCCGCCGAGATGGCGGTGCCGGTAAGGGCCGAGCTGATGGTGCGGGTCGACAGCTGCGCCCGGCGCGCGCTCGCCTGCTGGCAGCGCAGCCAGGACGGCCGGCGCACCGAACTTCGCGCTGCCGCGCGCGCTCTGCCGAATGCCGAACAACTGCTGGCGTTGCCGCGCCAGCGCCTCGATCAGGCGAGTTCGCGCCTGCCGCGCGCGCTGATTGCCAACGCGCAGCTTCATCATGCGGCCTATTCGCGGCTGGCGGGACGGCTGACGCCGCAGACGCTCGGCAACCACATCCGCCGCGAGCGCGAGCGCACCGCCATGCTGTCGCAGCGCTCCGCGCACTGCCTGCGCGTGCATGTCGAGCGCCGCCGCGAACGCTACGATTCGTTTGCGGTGCGTCTCGACGTCGCCCGCACCGCCTATATCCATGCGCGCAAGACCGAGATCGCGCGGCTGCGCGAGCGCGTCGAGGTGTTCGCGACTCGGGCGCAACGCGCCTTCGAGCGGCTGCTTGACGACCGCGCCGCGCGAGTCGAGCGCGCCGAACGGCTGCTGGCCGCCGTATCCTATCGCGGCGTGCTGGCCCGCGGCTTCGCGCTGGTGCGCGATCTTGCCGGACGGCCGCTGCGCCAAGCCGCCGCCGTCGCCGCGGGCGAGCGCATCGACATCGAGTTTTCCGACGGCCGCGTGCGTGCGCTCGCCGAAGTTTCGGCGAGCGATGCCCCCGCTCCGTCTCACGGCATTCTGCGCCGGCGACGCCGCCGCCGCGACGACGGCGATACCGGCCAGGGCAGCCTGTTCGATTCGTAACGTTTCGGTGGAATCGAGACTCTCTCCGTTCGTCCCCGCGCAAGCGGGGACCCAGTACTACCTTGCCTCTGGCGGCGCGGCGAGTTTAGGGTGGATGGCTGCGCCCTGCCGGACATCCGGAGACCGAATGTGCTGAACCGATACGACCGCTCGCCCCCGATGGCCGGCGAAGCGGAAATCCGATACCTCGACGGCGATTTTCGCGTGGTCCGGCCCGGCTCGTTCGTCCGCTGCGCGGTGTCCGGCGTGCCGATTCCGCTCGAAGAGCTGAAATACTGGAGCGTCGACCTGCAGGAGGCCTACGCCTCTCCGGAACTGGTCCTGCAGCGCTACCACCCCAACCGGACGGGGCGCTGAACTTCGGCGCTGAGCTACTGCGTCGACCGCGCCGCGCGCGCGGCGGCGAGCCGCTCCAATAGCAGCGACCGCAAACCCGGCTCGTCTTCCAGTTCAAGCGTCACCGGCAAAGCTCGGGCCTGTGCCGCGAGTTCCGCCGTCGCGCTCTCGCGCTGCATCCGGACGATGTCCTTTTCGGTCGTCACCAGCACCAGACCGTCGCGCTTGGCCTCTTCGCACAGGCGGTCGGCCTCGGCGCGGGTGTAGCGGTGGTGATCGGCGAAAGCGCGCGTCGCCGCCACCGTGAGGCCGGCGGCCTGAAGCGTCGCAAAGAACTTCTCCGGACTGCCGATGCCAGCGAAGGCCAGCACGCGAGCGCCGCGCAGGCCCGCAACGGACTCCGCGTCCGGCTTGAGCTCTGCGCAAAACACCGGCATGCGCCGCGTGCGTGCCTGCGCCACGACATCGTCGGCGTCGGCCGACGGCCCGATCACCAGCATCGCCTGGGCGCAATCGAGTTGCGCGGCAAGCGGCGCACGCAGCGGCCCGGCCGGCGTCACCATGCCGTTGCCGACGCCGCGGCCGGAATCGATCACCAGCACGGCGAAGTCCTTGGCGAGCGCCGGGTTCTGAAAGCCATCGTCCATCACGATGACGCTCGCCCCGGCGGTGGCTGCCATCGACGCGCCCTCCACCCGCGCCCGCGCCACAATGGTGGGCGCGGCTCTCGCCAGTAGCAGCGGCTCGTCGCCCACGTTGGCGGCGCGATGCACGGCCAAGTCGACCCGCACCGGTCCCGGCTCGTGCCCGCCATAGCCGCGGGTGAGAAACATCGGCCGCTCCCCGGCCTGTGTCAGCAGACGCGCAACCGCAAGCGCAGTCGGCGTCTTGCCGGCACCGCCTACGGTCGGATCCCCGATACAGAACACGGGCACCGCAGCGCGCCTTCCGGCTTGCTTAAGCCGGCGCGCGGCGAAGCAGCCGTAGGCGGTAGCGAGCGGCGCGAGCGCGCAAGCGGCGGCCCCGGGCTCGCGCCACCAGAAGGCCGGCTCACGCATCGCCTTCGCGCCGTTCCAGGCGGATCTGCATCAGGTAGGGATCGAGCGCCGCCACCGTGCGGTCGAGGCCGCCGCCCAGCTGGTTGACGGTCTCGCGACCTGCCGCCACCAGCGAAGCGCGCGCATCCACGTCCTTGAGCAGCGCGCCAATGCGCACGACCAGCTTACCAAGGTCGGTCACCTGCTCGGCGCCGTGCACGGCGTCGAGCGCCGAATAGATTTCGGCGAAGTTCCAAACGTTGGGTCCATGCAGGATCGCAGCCCCGAGCTTGGCGGGCTCGATCGGATTCTGCCCGCCATGGGTGGCGAGCGAACCGCCCATGAACACGATCGGCGCGACCCGGTAGATCAAGCCAAGCTCGCCCATGGTGTCGGCGATGTAGATGTCGGTCAGTGCGCCCGGCAGGTCGCCGCGCGAGCGCAGACGCGCGTTGAGGTGCGCGGCGCCGGCGATATCGAGTATGCCGGGGCCGCGCTCGGGATGGCGTGGCGCAATGATGGTCAACAGTCCCGGGAACGTGCCGCGCAATCTCCGATGGGCGTCGATCACGATGGTCTCCTCGCCGGCGTGGGTCGAGGCTGCGGCGATCACGGTGCGGTCGGCGATTGCGGTACGCAACTTCCTGAGACTGTCGGGATGGGCCGGCGGCTCGGGCACGTCGAACTTGAGATTGCCGGTGGTGGCGACGCGGGGAGCGCCCAGATCGCGCAGGCGGCCCGCATAAGTCGCCGATTGCGCCAGGCACAGCTCGAAGCGCCGCAACAGGGCCGCGATGCTGGCCGGCGCGCGGCGCCAGCGGTTGAACGCGCGCTCCGAAATCCGCCCGTTCACCAGCATGAGCGGCACGCCGCGCGCGGCCGCCTGGGTGATGAGGTTCGGCCAGAGCTCCGATTCGACGAACAGTGCGAGATCGGGCCGCCAGTGATTGAAGAACCGCGTGACGAAGCGCGGCACGTCGAACGTCACAAACTGGTGGATCACATCCGGCGGCAGCCGCTGCTCGGCCAGCGCCGCCGACGTCACCGTGCCGGACGTACACAGCACGTTGAATTCCCGCTCGCGGATGCGGCCGATCAGCGGAATGACGGCGAGCAATTCGCCGACGCTTGCCGCATGCACCCACACCAGCGGCCCGGCCGGGCGTTCGATCTTGCTTTCGCCGTAGCGCTCGCGAAAGCGCTCGGGATGTTCCTTGCCATGCTTGAGCCGGCGCCCGACGATTGTGGGCGCGAACAGTCCCGCCACCGACGACAGCACCCGGTAGGCCCGCAGCGTCAGCGGCAGCCGCTCAGCCATGAGCGATTCCTCTGACGCTTCCCCCGCGCGGCCGGTCGACGATCTCGTACGCCCGCGCGGTGATGGCGTTGAGCCTCGTCTCAATGTCTTGCCGCGCGGCTTCGAGCGCAGCGTCATCGGCGCCAGTCGGGACGTAGATCGGCCCGTCGCCGACCATGGCACCGCGGCCGAACGGCAGGTTCACCACCGAGCGGTCCCAATTGTTCAGCGTGATACGAGGTCGGGTGGCAATCGCCACCAGGAAGATCGGCCGGCCGGACATGCTCGCGAGCTTGGCAATGCCGACGCCGGCAACGCGCGACACCTTCGGGACGTCCGCGGTCAGTGCCATCGCGTATCCCTGCTCCAGGGCGTCGAGCATCTCGCGGAATGCGCCCACCCCGCCTTTGCGCTGAAACTCGCGGCCGTCGCCGCCCGAGCCGCGGATCGTGCCGACGCCGAGATGCTGCGCGGCGATGGCGTTGATCTCGCCATCACGATGACGCGACACCAGCACCTTCGCACGTTTGCCGCGGCGGAGAAACGGCATCAGGAAGTGCTGGCCGTGCCACATGCCGACGATCACCGGTGCGAGCGCCTCGGCCTCCGCATACATCGGCTCGGGCTCATAGACGAATCGCGTGGTCCTGAAGACCAGGCGCAGGTATTCGGCCGCCATGACCCCGGCGGCCTTCTGAAAGCGCGGCGAGCGCACCAGACGCTTCAGGAATGACATTGCGTGTCGTCAGCGCCCGGGCCGCCGGTCATTGTCCGGATCGAGCAGGCGGTGCAGGTGAACGATGAAGTATCGCGTCTGAGCACTGTCGACCGTCTGCTGCGCCTTGGCCTTCCACGCCGCATAGGCACTGGCGTAGTTCGGATAGACGCCGACGATGTCGAGCTTGTTGAGGTCCTTGAATTCCACCGAGTCGAGATGGGTCAGTTCGCCGCCGAACACGAGGTGCAGCAGTTGGGTTGAACTTGGCAGGTCCGACATCGAGCCATCCTTCATATCGAGGCGCGCCGCCGGCATACGCGACCGTTTACCCCATTTGGGATCAGGTGAACTTTAGCCGATTGCCCCGCACCAAGTTAAGCAGCGCGCCGTGACGCTCGCGGCCGGCCGCGATCAGCGCGCCATGCACGGGCTCGGCGCGGTTATA
The DNA here is from genome assembly GCA_050179645.1 of Xanthobacteraceae bacterium. Classification (GTDB taxonomy): domain Bacteria; phylum Pseudomonadota; class Alphaproteobacteria; order Rhizobiales; family Xanthobacteraceae; genus VAZQ01. The sequence continues at coordinate 30,522 of JBFXEX010000063.1, forward strand.
GACCAGGGATTTCCCCTCGAAATCGGTGAGTGCGCCGCCAGCCTCGTGCACCAAAAGATCGGAGGCTGCAAGGTCCCAGTCGCGGCTCTGTCCGGCGCTGAACACGACGTCGAACTGCCCGTCGGCGACGCGCGCCAGCCGCAGCGCCAGCGAGGCGATGCGCGGGATGATCTCGACGCTCGGCACCAGCGCGGCCAGCGCATCGAGGCGGCGCTTGGCGCCATTGATGCGCGCACCCTCGAGCGCGGCGCCCGCGCTCGACGCGACCGGCACGCCGTTGAGCGTGGCGCCCTTGCCGGCCGCGGCGAGATACAACTGATCGTCGACCGGCGCGTACACGGCCGCGTTGATGGGTCGGCCGTTCTCGACCAGCGCGGCGACCACGGTCCATTCCGGCAGGCCGGCGATGAAGCCGCGCGTACCGTCGATTGGATCGACGATCCAGACCCGGCGCGCGCTCAGCCGTGCCGGATCGTCGGCGGTCTCCTCCGACAGCCAGGCGTAGTCGGGAAAAGCCGCCCTGAGCCGCTGGTTCAACAGCGTATCGACCTCGATATCGACCTCGCTGACCGGCGAACTCCCGCCTTTGATCCAGCTCTTGAACGGGGTGCGAAAGCGGCGCAATGCCAGCGCGCCGGCCTCGCGCACAGCGCTCGCCAGGAGATCCGTGATGTCGGCTGAACGCGAGTTCCGCTCAGCGTCCGGCAACGGTCAGCCCCTCCAGCACCACCGTCGGCGCATTGGTCCCGTACCGAAACTCGAGATCGTCGGCCGGGGTGAGGCCGGCGAAGATGTCGATCAGGTTGCCGGCGATCGTCACTTCGCTCACCGGATAGCCGATCGTACCGTTCTCGATCCAGAAGCCCGAGGCGCCGCGGCTGTAATCGCCGGTCACCTGGTTGACGCCCATGCCGATCAGGTCGGTCACATAGAAGCCGTCGGCGATGGCGCCGATCAGGGCATCGCGGCTGTCGCGGCCGGGCGCAAGATGGAGATTGGTCGGCCCCGGCGACGGCGCCGACGACACCCCACGCTGGGCATGGCCGTTGGTTACTAGCTTGAGCTCGCGTGCGGTCGCGCTGTCGAGAAACCACGAGGTCAAGACGCCGTCGTCGATCATCGCCAGCGGCCGCACCGCGACGCCTTCGGCATCGAACGGGCGCGAGCGCAGGCCGCGCTTGCGCAGCGGGTCGTCGATCACCTGGATGCCAGGCTTGAACAATCGCTCGCCCATCTTTTCGCGCAAAAAGCTCGTCTTGCGCGCGACCGAACTGCCGTTGATGGCGCCGGCCAGATGACCGATCAGCGAGCCGGCGATGCGGCGGTCGAACACGACAGGGACGCGTTTGGTTTCGACCTTGCGCGGATTGAGCCGCTTGACGGCGCGCTCGCCGGCGATACGGCCGACCTGCTCGGGCGGATCGAGATCGCTCGCATGCAGCGCGGTGGAATATTCGTAGTCGCGCTCCATGGTGATGCCTTCGCCGGCAATCGCCTCCATCGACAAGCTGTGACCTGAATTCAGATAGGCGCCGCTGAATCCCTGGCTCGTCACCAGCACCAGTCCGCCGATGCCGACCGAGGCCGAAGCCCCGCCTGACTTGCTGACGCCGCTGACGGCGCAGCCGGCGGCTTCCGCGGCCTGGGCGCGCTGCTCCAGTTCGGCGACCGACGGCAGGTCCGGATCGAGCAGATCGAGATCCGGAAAACTGTGCGCCAGCGCCTGCGGATCGGCGAGCCCGGCATACGGATCGTCGGGCGCAACCCGCGCCATCGCCACGGCGCGCGACGCAAGCTCGGCAACGTCGGCCTTGATGTCGTTGGTGGAGACGACGGCCTGACGCGCGCCGACGAATACACGCAGCCCGATGTCGTCGCCTTCGGCGCGTTCGGACTCTTCAACCGCGCCTTCGCGCACCTGAACGGAGAGCGAGATCGAGCGCACCGCGACCGCGTCGGCGGCATCGGCGCCTGCGGTACGCGCCGCCGCAACCAGTCGCTCGGCCAGTTGCGTGAGAGCTGATTGATCGAGAAGGGAGGAGGACATCGCAAGGGGATTACACGTGTTGTGCCCGGGCTTCCAGCATTGAATAGAAAAAATTGACGATGCACGGCAACGAGCCGTCAAGCATGCGGCACGCTAGTCGCCCTGCTACTGCGGGTTAACCAGAAACATTAAGCTGATTCCGACCTGTTTGCGGCATGTTTGGGGCAACGATCGATCGGGGGACAAACTCCGACGGGGCGTGAAAATGACCGGGGAATATCCGGCGGGGGAGTGCAGATCTTGAGGCGTCAAGCAACCACTGGCAGGGCCATACCTGCTGGGTCGAGCCGCACTGAGCGGCTCGACCCGTTCTCTCTTCCAATACGATTTCAGGCCAGCGACAAAGCGGCCGACGAGCGCGTCCGTTCGGTCGAGCTGACCCGCGAGCGCGTTGTCCTGCATCGCGCCGTGCGCGGCATCAAGATGGCGGTCCATCTGCCGATGACCGCCTATCTCGGCGTCGCGATCCGGATGGAGCCGCCGGCGGCCGATGCGGCGCCAAGCGCCATCACCATCGTGCTCGAACATCGCGACGCTGCGCTCTCGCTCGAGCTTTATCGCGCCGCGGACGGTTCCGACATCGTTGCCGAATGGCAGTTGTGGGGCCGTGTACTCGGCGTCCCGCTCCTGGTGGCTGAAGCCGACGGCCAGCTGCGCGAACCGTTCGAGCGGATCGGCACCGTCGAGATCGCCGCACCGATTGCGAGGCGGCGGCGCCATTCGACCTTGCGCGCGCGGCGGCCATCGATCCTGCTGCGACGGCGGCCGGGCGTCATGTCCACCGCACCGATCGTCCACCGCGCCGAAGCCGAGATCATCGCCCGCGATTGACGGCCGCACTGCGAGCCGCGCAATGACATGCCCGGACGCGTCCCGGGCATTCACGTCTTCCTGCGCAACACAGCCAAGCGCAACGCGCGATGGCTGCATTATCATGCGCGCAATTGCGCGCGCCTGCGCGATTTGTCATCGTCCGCGCGGGAGGAACGTCCAATGTCCGATCAATCTCCGCTCGCGGGCCGCACCGCGATGATCACCGGCGCCGCGAACGGCATGGGCCGGGTGATGGCGCGTGCGCTGGCCGCCAAGGGCGCAAGGATTGCCGCCGTCGACATCGCCGCCGCGGCGCTCGATCAACTCGCGGCCGAGCCGGTGTTCGACGGCCGCCTCATCAAGCTCGTCACCGACGTCTCGCAGGCCGCGGCCTGCCGCGACGCCGTGCAGGCCGTGATCGACACCGGCGGCGGGCCTGACATCCTGATCAATTGCGCCGGCATCAGCATGTTCGCCGCCGGCACGCCGAACGATTCCCGGATCAAGTTCTACGAGACCAAGCCGGACGGCTGGCAGCGCATCCTGGCGATCAACCTGATCGGCGCCTTCCTAATGGCGCGCTTTGCGGCGCCGCCGATGATCGCCCGCAAATGGGGACGAATCGTAAACGTCACCACC
>JBFXEX010000064.1:0-33915 GCA_050179645.1 Xanthobacteraceae bacterium
CGAGGCCGGAGTGCCGGAGGACCGTTCCGGCCCGCGTCGCACCACGATTGATCCGCGCCCGAGGCGGTCGTTCTCCCGTGGACAACGCTGTAGCGGTCCCCTCGATGTTCTACTCCCGGAACTGGGCGGCGCGCCACTCAAGAGCGGCCTTCAGGCCCTTCTCACCCGTGATGCGGCCGAATTCCTTGCCGACTTCGGTCTGCTGCGCATAGAGCGACACGAACGAATCGACACCGGCCTCGATAGCGGCGCGGAATCCGGCGATCTCGGCGCCCCGATTGATCACCTTCTTGCCCCAGCGCAGCGCCTCGGGTGAAATCAACGACAACCGCTTGGCGTATTTCATCGTTCTCTCGCGCAATTCCGCCGCTGGAACCACGCGGTTTACCATCCCGAATTCCAGGGCGGTCTTGGCGTCGATCATGTCGCCGAAGAATATCATTTCGCGCGCTCGCTTGAGGCCTACGATCCAGGGCATCACCATCACCGGACCGAGGTGCGAGAAACGCACTTCGGGCTCGCCGAACTTGGCGTCTTCGGCCGCGATCGTCAGGTCGCACATCATCGTAAGCTCGCAGCCGCCGCCGAGGACATGCCCCTGCACCGACGCAATGACCGGCTTGGTCGCCGACCATGGCGCCATCCCGAAATCGAAACTCCGGTGCAGCATGACGTCCCAGGTATTCGGATCGGCTGCTCCAGAGGCTTTTCCTCGGTCTGGAGACGAGCCGATGTCGAAGCCTGCCGAAAAACTACGTCCCTCAGCGCGCAACACAATCACCGACGTCGCCGCGTCCTTGTCGGCGCGGGCGAAGGTTTCGATGATCTGGTTCTTCATCTCAGCGTTGATCGCGTTGAGCTTGTCGGCCCGGTCAAGCGTGATGATGCCGACTTTATCGTCGGTCTCGTAGCGTACCATTTGTTCTGGCATCCGAATTCCCAACCTTCCGATGATGATTTCAAGTGTGGCTGACGACGCCTCAGGTCGTCAGCCATTGGCTCCAGCGCTCGCGGATTCCCGCAAGACGCGGCGCGAGCCAGGCCGCATCGTGTTGGAACATGACCTTTTCGTTCGCTGGCCAGGCGGGAGTTTGCTTCAGTCTTGCTTCCGTCATCAGCGCGCGGGCGGCCGGGTTGGCGGGCCCGTAGGGCAGCAGCATCGCGAAATCTGCCTGCGGCTTGGGCTGCGCGACGAAGTTGCAGAACTCCCAGGCGGTTTTGGCGTTCGGATCGCCCTTCGAAACCATCAGGTTGGCGTTGTACAGTTCGGCGCCGTTCCAGACGATGTCGAGCGGCACGCCGTCCTCGATCAGGTCGACCGCCCGCGCACTCCACATGCCGATCATGACGACTTCGCCGTCGCGGATCAGTTGCTGGGATTGCGCGCCCTGTCGCCACCAGACTTTGATGTGGGGCTTAATCTCGTTCATCTTGCGAAACGCGCGGTCGACGTCCATCGGATAGATCTTGTCGGCCGGAACGCCGTCCGCCAGCAGCGCGAAGGCGAGGCAGGTGAAGGAGCGGTCGAACAGGCAACGCGGCCCCGGGAACCGCTTCACGTCCCAGAAATCGGCCCAGTTCTGCGGTCCGCCGTTCGGAAATCGATCTTTCCGATAGACCAGATTGGTCCCAAGCGAGTAGCTGACGACCCCGAAATCGCGGACCATGTGCGGAGGCAACTGGCCGGTCTTGACGATCGATTTGTCGACCGGTTCGAGCAATCCGTCGTGCACTGCCTGGGCATACTCGACGTCGCCAAGGTTGATGACGTTCCAGTCAAAGTTGCGGCTCTGCACCTGCGCCTTCAACTTCGCGAACGAGACGCCGGGCACGCTCTTGACCTGGATGCCGGTCTGCGCGGTGAACGGGTCGTAGAATGCCTTCTTCCAGGACGTCTCCCAAACTCCGCCGTAGGAGTTCATGTAGACGGTGCGGGTTTGCGCGCGTCCCGGTCGCACGAAAGGCGCTGCGATGAGTGCGGATCCCGCGCCGAGCGCCAGGGCGGATCGGCGGGTGAGCAGACTGCGATTTCTCATGACATCCCTCGGTGAGTGCACCCGTCCTGCCAACGTACGAGCAGACCTGCTCGGCAAGACTGGGGGAAGTGCCGCCAGCCGGATTCAATTGACCGCTGATGTTACATAAACAATGATAAGGTCCGCAATCGTGGCCGCAAGTTGCATTTGCGGTCGCCTGGATCGGACGAAGGGCATGAGCGAACGATCGCAACCCGCGCTGGCCGACGGCAAGATCCCGACGCATCACCGCGCTCCGTCCAAACTTCCCGCTGAACAGCGCGCATCATGACCGTTGGGGGTGCGCTCGAAACCCCTCTGGTGGTCGCCGCCGGGTCGACCGGTCGGCGCTGGCCCCGGGACGAAATGACAGCCTGGCTGCTGGTGATCCCCGCAGTGCTGACCATCATCCTCATGTTCGTCGTTCCAGTCGGCTACGTCCTGCTTCTCAGCGTCACAGACCCGACGGTTTCACTTGCCCACTACCAGCGGCTGTTTACGGTGCCGCTCTACACCAGCGTTCTGATCAACACGTTCAAGACGTCGCTGATTGTGACGGCCGCGTGCGTTCTCCTCGGCTATCCGCTCGCCTACGTGATGTCGCGCCGAAACGATTGGATCGCGCTGATCTTTCTTGTCGCCGTCGGAATGAGCTTCTGGACCGGATTCGTCGTGCGTACCTATGCCTGGCTGGTCATTCTCGGAAACAAGGGACCGGTCTCCGCCTTCTATGCCTACGCCGATTTGGGCCGACCGCCGCAGCTCTTGTTCACGACATTCAGTTCGACCCTCGGGATGGTACACATCCTCTTGCCCTACATGGTGCTCGCGCTCTACGGCGTCATGCGGAAGATCGATCCCAACTACATGCGCGCCGCGGAAGGGCTTGGCGCGCGACCGCTCTCGGCGTTTCGTCATGTCTTCCTGCCGCTCAGCCTGCCTGGCCTGGTCAATGGATCGGTCCTGGTGTTCACGTTGTGCCTCGGCTTTTACATCACGCCGATCCTGCTCGGGACGCCGAAGGACATGATGATCTCGCAACTCATCAACCAGCAGATCGAGGACCTCCTGGCCTGGGGCTTCGCGTCCGCTATCGCCGTGGTTCTTCTGGTCTGCACGCTGTTCCTGCTCGCGATCTACAATCGCTTTGCGGGACTCGACCGGCTCTGGGGATAGCCGATGGCGAGGCTCCTTCCCCTGACACTCGCCTGGGCCGTCGCCGTCTTTCTGGTCTTGCCCATGGCGATCATCGTGCCGATGTCGTTCTCCAAGGCCGTGTCGTTCGAGTTTCCCCCACCCGCCTATTGGACCGGCTACTACGCCGCATATTTCACCAACCAGTCCTGGCTCCACGCGACCGCGAACTCGTTCATCATTGCGCTCGGGACCATGGTGTTTACGCTGCTGGTGGCGCTGCCGGCAGCGTTCGGCTTCGTACGCTATCGGTTTCGCGGCAAGAGCGCGTTCAACCTGCTGATGATGACTCCGATCATCGTTCCTGCGGTTGTGAGCGCGCTCGGCTACTACGGTTTCTTGAGTCTCGTGCGTCTTGTCGGCACTCATCTGGGATTGATCATCGCGCACAGCGTGCTGTCGATCCCGCTCTCCTTCCTGGTGATCGCGGCGGCTCTGAAGGGGTTCGACCGCAACCTCGAGCGCGCCGCCATGAACGCCGGCGCGGGCCCGCTGCGCACGTTCTTCTGGGTCACGCTGCCGATCCTGCGTCCCGGCATCATGATCGGTGCGCTCTTCGCCTTCCTGCATTCGTTCAACGAAGCGGTCGTGGCGATCTTCATAGCCGGACGCGATGCCGAGACCCTGCCGAAAAAGATGTTCGAGTCCATCAGGCTCGAATCGGATCCCGTGATCGCGGTCGTATCGACGCTGCTCACCGGCGCCATCCTGATTGGCGTGATCGTCTCACTGTTTTTCCGTCAAAGGCCCGCCAATGCGAATTGATCCCCTTGTCGCCCCTCGTTCCGTCGCCGTCGTCGGCGCCACCGACCGGCCCGGCCCGGGGCGGCAGGTCATGGAGTCGCTGGGGTCGATCGGGTTCACCGGCGCGATCTATCCGGTCAACCCGAAATATCAGACCGTGCTCAATCACGTCTGCTATCCGAGTCTCCTGGAGTTGCCGGAAGCGCCCGACGTTGTCGTGCTGAGCGTGCGCAATCCGCTGGTGCCCGAGCAGATCCGGCTCGCGGCGCAGCGCGGTGCGCGCGCGGCGGTGATCTACGATAGCGGCTTTGCCGAACTGGGCGAGGAGGGCGCCAATCTGCAGAAGGAGATTGCGGGGCTCTGTCGCGAGGCCGGGATCGCGGCCTGTGGGCCCAACTGCATGGGTATCCTGAACCCGACCGCCCGGGTGACGACCTACAAGCAGAGTATCATGAAGACCGAAGGCCTCGCCGGCAATGTCGGACTGATCTCGCAGAGCGGATCGGTGTGCATCGCCATGCACTCCGATTTGCGCCGCTTCGGCTTTAGCCTGTCGGTCTCGGCGGGCAACGAGGCGGTCACCCGGACGGTCGACTACCTGGAATACATGATCGACGATCCGGCTACCAAGGTGATCGCGACATTCACCGAAACCGTTCGCGAGCCTGAGCGTTACGTGGCCGCGCTCGACCGGGCAGCCTATGCGGGAAAACCGGTTGTTGTGCTCAAGGTCGGGCGAACCGAACGCACGAGACGTGCGATTACCAGCCACACTGGCGGCTTGGCCGGCGAGTCACGCGTCTTCTCCGAGTTGTTGCGTGCGCACCGCGCGATCGAAGTCAACGATCTCGACGAGATGACCGAGGTGCTGGCGGTGTGTCAGGGCGAACGCTGGCCGCGCGGCCGAGGCATCTCGGTAATCACCGGATCGGGCGGTCTCGCCGAGATGATCCTGGATAACGCCTCAGCCGTCGGGATCCATTTGCCGCCGTTGACCACGGAGGAGCGCGCCGAGGCCGAAGGCGTGATCGGCCGGATCACCGGCGACGGCAATCCGTTCGATGCCTGGGGTAATGGCAACTATGCGGTGAACCTGCCGCACGCCCTGTCGGTCGTGGACAAGAGCGCCAACATCGATTCGATCGTCTATTGCGCCGACACCAGCGACGAGGGCCATCTCGGCGAACCGGAGCGCGTCCTTGCCAATGTGGACATGCTGGCGAAGGCGTTTCACGCCTCCGCCAAGCCCTACTACCTGATGAATTCGCGGCCGGGCCAGATGAACCGTCGGCAGGCCAAGGCATTGCGCGATCACGGCATGGTGCAGATCGGAGGCACCCGGCAGGGTCTTGCCGCACTCGATCGGGTCGGCCGCTACATGACAGTTCAGGCTCCCATCCGCCGGGAAATGGAGCCGGAAAACCGCGGGCTTTCGGACGCGCTTTCGACAAATCCTGCGCGCCGCACCATCAATGAGTTCGACGCCAAGCGGATGTTAGCCGCATCCGGCATTCCGGTTACCCGCGAACGCCGCGTGGCGACGCTGGCCGAAGCGCAGGCTGCCGCCCGGGAGATCGGGTTTCCCGTCGTGCTCAAGGTGGTGTCCGACGACATCGCCCACAAGACCGAGCTTGGGCTCGTCGCCCTCGGCCTTGAGAGCGAAAACGAAGTCGCAGATGCCTTCGAGCGGCTCAACGATCGTATCGGCCGGGTCGATCCGCCCACGCCGGACCATGCGTTCCTGGTTCAGGAATTCGTTCGTGGCGGCGTCGAGGTGTTCGCCGGAGTGACGCGCGACCCCGATTTTGGTTTGGCGCTGGCGTTCGGCATGGGCGGCACCGCCATCGAGATCACCCGCGATTTCGTGCTGCGGATGCTCCCGCTGCGCGAGGGCGATGCCGAAGCCATGATCGCCGACACGCGCGGCGCTGCCATGCTCGGGGCGGTGCGGGGCGGTCCGCCGGCCGACGTGAAGAGCCTGGTCAAGTGCCTTTACGCGCTCTCCGACTTTGCCTGGGCCAACCGCGATCACCTGCAGGAGATCGACCTCAATCCGATCAAGACGCTGCCGGATGGACACGGCTGCGTCGTGGTCGATGCACTCATCGTCGTGCGGCCGCCGCAGGGGTGAACGTGGCCTATCTGAGCCTGCGCAACGTGGTCAAGTCGTACGACGGCAAGAGCAATGCCGTCGACGGCATCTCGATCGACATCGAGCGCGGCGAGTTCGTCACCTTTCTCGGTCCGAGCGGATCGGGCAAGACCACGACCCTCATGATGATCGCCGGCTTCGAGCACCCGAACGCCGGCTCGATCGAACTTGCCGGTCAGGACCTCACACTCAGCAGACCCTATGAGCGCAACATCGGCATGGTGTTCCAGAACTATGCGCTGTTCCCGCACATGACGGCGGCGAAGAACGTGATGTTTCCGTTGCGCATGCGCGGCTTTCCCCGGCGCGAGTTCAGTGCGCGGGCGGAGAAGATGCTGGGACTGGTCGGCCTTGGGGCGTTCGCAGGACGTTACCCGCGCGAACTGTCCGGCGGACAGCAGCAGCGCGTCGCACTGGCCCGCGGACTCGTGTTCAATCCCGACGTCCTTCTGCTTGACGAGCCGCTTGGCGCGCTCGACAAGAATCTCCGCGAGCAGATGCAAGTCGAGATCAAGCGGATCCACCGGGAGGTGGGCATCACGATGATCTACGTGACGCACGATCAGACCGAGGCGATGACGATGTCGGACCGCATCGCCGTATTCTCCGACGGTCGGCTCGAACAGGTCGGCGCTCCGCTCGAGGTCTATAACCGGCCGGTCAATCGTTTTGTGGGCGAGTTCATCGGCGACAGCAACTTCTTCGCCGGCCGGATCGACCCGGCTACGCCAGACATCGTCGAGATTGCCGGCATCGGCCCCGCCCGGGTGGCACCGGCCGCCGGAACGCGGACCGGCGATGTCCTGGTCCTGATCCGTCCTGAGCGGCTTCGCGCTCATGCCGGCGGACCCGCCGACAACAAGCTCGACATGGTGATCGACGAAACCATCAACTACGGCGACGCGGTCCTCGCCATAGGAACATCGCACGGGGTTGCCTTGCGCGCGCGCCAGGCCGGCAGCGACGGCGAAGCGATGCGCCGCGGCGCAACCGTGACACTCTATTGGTCGCCCACCGATGCCCACATCATTGGGGGCCAGTAAGCGAGCAACCTCTCCGGCGAACCGGGAACGCCGCGTACGATCAGGACAGAAAAATGAGATCACAGATATTCGCGATTGTTCTTGGAGTTGCGGCTTCCGTGGCCGTCAACGGCGGTGTGGCGGCACAGACCTATCCGACGCGGACGGTGACGATGGTGGTGCCGTTTCCGGCCGGGGGATCGACCGACAACATCGGAAGAATCCTTGCGGAGGGCATGCGCGGCCCTCTTGGCCAGAGCGTGGTCATCGAGAATGTCGGCGGCGCGTCCGGCAACATAGGCGCCGGACGGGTCGCGCGCGCGACGCCCGATGGCTATACGTTCGTGCTCGGTAGTTGGCCGACGCACGTGCTGAACGCCGCGATCTTCAAGTTGTCCTACAGCCCTCTGCAGGATTTCGAGCCGGTCGCTCTGGTTGCGGCGCAACCGCTGTTCATTGTCGGCAGGAAGACGCTCGTGCCGAATACTCTGACTGAGTTGATCGCGTGGCTAAAGGCCAATCCCGGTCAGGCCACCCAGGGAACGGCCGGTACTGGCGGTGCGTCGCATATCGCCGGCGTGTTCTTCCAGCGCGCGAGCGGAACACAGTACCAGATGATTCCATTTCGTGGCTCCGCGCCGGCGATGCAAAATCTGATGGCCGGACAGATCGACATGATGATCGACCTTGCCGCGAGCGCGTCGCCGCACGTGAAGTCCGGCGTTATCAAGACCTATGCGATAACGTCCAAGACTCGACTTGCCACGACTCCCGACGTGCCGACCGTGGACGAGGCCGGGCTGCCTGGCTTCTATGTGTCGTCCTGGCACGCCGTGTGGGTGCCCAAGGGGACGCCGCGAGACGTCATCGAGAAGCTCAACAGCGCTGTCGTGCAGGCGCTCGCCGACCCGCAGATCAGCAAGCGCCTCGCCGATGTCGGGCAGGACGTATTCCCGCGGGACCAGCAAACGCCCGAAGCGCTACGCTCCTTCCATGTGTCGGAGAGCGAGAAATGGTGGCCGATCGTCAAGGCTGCCAACATCAAAGCGCAATAGGAACGCTCTTCTCCGTGCGTGGCGGAATACCCAAACGTGTCCGGTAGGCCCGCGGACATTCGCGGCAGATAACGCCCAATTCTCCGTTCGGCATTTCCCTAGTCCGGTTGCGTGATGACGATGCAATCCCGAACGTAAGTTCCGCCAAACGCTCACCGCGTGACGTTTCGTCAAGCTGTTCCTCGCCCTCTTCTTCGTTACGGGTGGTCAGCGATACCTCGTGAACAGAAGCGGAGCGTGGCGAAGACGCGTGCCCGAAAAGTCAATGGGTTCTTCGGCGTTCAGCGCATTGGATTAGCGAAAATCGCTGGAGAGTCTGCATGGACCCAGTGGAAAGATTGAGAGCACAGGAGCGGCCCTCAAGCCTTGAGGCGCGCTTCTGTCTGCCATTTTCGGTGACGGTAGCAAGATTGCAAGGTCCGTGTAACAATCAAGCCCACCTGCTGGGCAGGCTCTGGATCCGATTCATCTGCCCGCGCTTGCACGGGTTGTCGTGCTCTCCCGACTTATGAGAGTGGCACCGATCATCTAATGTCAATTATCCGCAATGCGGATGAACTCATGCTTCTCGGATCGCAGCAACATGGAATGGCCCGCGCTCATCGAATTCGATCACGTGACTAAGTCCTTTGATGCGGGACAAACTTTCGCCGTGCGAGACTTCTCGTTGAGGATCCGCGCCGGCGCCTTCGTTTCCATTGTAGGCGCTTCTGGTTCCGGCAAGACAACAATTTTGAAATGCATAAACCGCTTGATCGAGCCGGATTCAGGTGAGATCAGAATTAAAAATGAACGCATTAACCTGAGCATCCCATGGAAGCATCGTCGTCAAATTGGCTATGTATTTCAAGGCATCGGGCTCTTTCCGCATATGACTGTGGCCGACAATATCGGAATAACACCAAAACTATTAGGATGGCCGTCGGCCAGGATCGCGACGCGAACGATGGAATTACTTGAACTTGTTGGTCTGCCACACAGCTATCTATCGCGCTCACCAAGCGCATTATCGGGCGGCGAGCAACAAAGAGCGGCCGTTGCCAGAGCGATTGCTGCACGACCGAATATCGTTTTAATGGATGAGCCGTTCGGAGCGCTTGATCCAATCACGCGTGATAACTTAGGAATGGCATATCGTCGTATCCATAAAGAGTCTGGATTGACTACCATAATGGTAACTCATGATGTGCAGGAGGCTATCTTATTATCTGATTATATAGTGGTCATGAGTAAAGGGCGCATCTTAGAAAGCGGAACGCCAAAAGAGCTGATGTCATCTCCGCCAAGTTCTGATGTGGCAGATCTAATTAACATGCCAAAGCGTCAGGCCGAGCGTATACGAGATATTATGCAATGATAGCTCCGTCGGGATTCATCTAATGGACGCGTGGGCTGGGGGCGCGCTTACCCTGCTGCCGGATTACCTTGCTCAGCACGTGCTTGTCAGTGCTTGCGCCCTCGCCATTGGCCTATTGCTGGGTCTGTCTCTGATTTTTCTGGCGATGCGGACCCCTTGGACGCGCGGTCCAATTTTGTTCGTTGCAAACCTGATTCAGACGATACCCGGTCTGGCATTGTTAGCTCTATTCTATCCTCTTTTGCTCGGTTTATCGGCGATCACGACGCGATATCTCGGTGCAGGAATCCCAGCGTTTGGGTTTTTGCCGTCTGTCAGCGCCTTGGGCCTGTATGCTATTTTGCCCATTCTGCGAAATGGAATTGCCGGGCTGTCGGATATCGCCCCAGCCGTGACTGAGGCGGCGCGCGCCGTCGGAATGACGCCGCTTCAGCAATTGTTGCTGGTAAAAATACCGCTGGCTGCACCGGTTGTTATGGCGGGCGTTAGGACAGCAGCCGTCTGGACAATTGGGGCCGCGACGCTGTCAACGGCGGTAGGCCAAGTGAGCCTTGGCAATTTCATCTTCACGGGCCTGCAAACAGAGGACTGGTCGCTGGTCTTAGTGGGCTGCGTAGCCGCGGCGCTCCTTGCAATTCTGGCGGATTGGCTCTTAAGCCAAGTTGAATTCGGTCTCCGGAGACGAAATTTTATTCGCGTCGCGCTCGGCGCGGCCGGATTGTTAATAGGCACTGCGCTTGCCATTGCTCCGCTCTTGAGGGCGGCGCCAAGTACTTACGTTGTCGGCGCTAAGAACTTCGGCGAACAATTTATTCTGGCGGAGCTGATCAAAGGCCTTTTGGTCCGGCAGGGGTTCGCCGTACAGGAAAAATACGGCCTTGGCTCGGCTGTGGCGTTTCGCGCGCTGGCCAATGGCGACATCGACGTATACGTCGATTACTCGGGAACGTTATGGCTAAACGCAATGGGTCGCAATGACGTTTTACCTCGTAAAATAATGTTACAAGAGCTGTCGCACTGGTTGAAAAGTCAATATGGAATAATCTTACTCGGTCCTCTAGGTTTTGAGAATGCGTATGCTTTAGCCATGCGACGAAATCGCGCTGATGCTATCGGGATCCATACAATTCAGGATATTGCGGTCAAAGGAAGTGATTTTGCGCTTGGGACTGATTTGGAATTCATGAATCGTCCTGAATGGAAGAACTTAAGAGAAGCGTATTCCTTATCATTTCGCTCTCAACGATCATTTAGCCCAACAATCATGTATCAAGCACTCAATGACGACGTGGTTGACGTGATATCCGCTTTTTCAAGCGATGGCCGAATCAAAGCAAATGATCTTGTTGTGCTACTGGATACGATGCAGGTGATGCCGACGTATGACGCTGTCATACTGATTTCCCCCAAACGGGCAAACGACACCAAATTTATTAAATCCATCTCCCCGCTCGTTGGAAGGATTTCCATTGAGAATATGCGAGAAGCCAATTATCAGGTTGATCGCAGATCAGATAAAAGATCGCCAAAAGAAGCCGCTCGATTTCTTGCTGGTACTCTATCCGTGCCTAGCCAGCCTAGCTCGCTCTCACGGTAGCTGGCCAGGATCATGCTTGCCGGTGAGCATTTTTTCGCGTCTTGGCGAGCTGGCGCGCACCGGCGATCCGTCCGCTGGGTCGGTTCAAGGCAACTCGCTGTGCATCGCGGGTGGATCGGTTTGCTTTGACTGCCTCTGCGGCCCATAGACCGGACGGCATCAGGGCGGGCGCGACGATTCGGACAAAGCTCGTTCAGGGCACTGGATTCGGATGCGTGCAATGTGCTCGATGTGCTCGATCACGCGCGCCCGCGCGGCGAATACCTCGTAGACCTTGACCTTGCGATCGGACAAATCGCCGTCGCCGAACAAATCGATGTTTCCGCGCGTGCGCCGAGGATTTCCAGGGCCCAGGCAACAATCTAGGCTTCGCGCGCCCGTCGCATCATGCAGGCGCGAACAGCGCCTTAATCCCGCACCTTCATCGCCTCATATCTCGCGACTGCATCGTCGATCCCGGCCCGCGCCAACACACGATTGTCCGCTTGGATTGGCGCATTGCGATCGTAACTCGCTTGTCGCAATACGTTGCTGCCGCGCAATTTTGGCCGTACCTCTTCGGCGATCAATTCCAGGCTGCGTGTGGTTGCCTGCCAATTGGCCCAGTCTTGTGCGAACACCAGGATGCCGCCGAAGCCCCCGGTAACCTCGAGCATATGTTCGATCTTTTCTACCGCATCATCCGGTGTGCCAATGATCGCGCGCTCGTTCTCCAGGAGCCAGCTTACCGGGTCGGCGAGACCGCGCGGCGGGGGATTCGGTGCCGGAACAATATCGTTGGCGTAGCCGATCCATTTTTCGAGGCCATATTCGACATCTTTGCGCGCCTGCTCGCGGCTTTCCGCAAGATGAATCTGAACCGCGAATTGCCAGCGCGAGCGGTTGGCCGGATGGCCGCTGCGATGGCATGTCTCTTCGTAGATTTCCCAGTTTGACACATGGTGTTTCAGCGAGGCGTCGTCGACGCCCGACAGCACGAGGAGCCCCGCACCGTGCCGTCCCGCTGCAAGCGCGCCGGCCGGCGAGCGGACAGAAGCAATCGCAAGCTCCATTGTCGGCTTCGAATAGCAGCCGACGGACAAACGCGCCTCACAGAGCTCGAACCAGCTAGTCTTTTTTGTAACGGTCTCACCGCGAAGCAACGCGACGATGCAATCCAGTGCTTCGTCCATACGCGGACGAAGATCGACTGGAGCAAGGCCAAACATCTTAGCGTCCGACGGCAAGGCGCCGGGTCCGGCGCCAAACATGACCCGTCCCCGAGTCATGTGGTCGAGCTGTGCCATCGTTTCGGCGACGACGAAGGGATGATGATAGGGCAGCGATTTGACGCCCGTACCTAGCCTGATGTGTTTCGTGCGCTCCGCAGCGGCGGCGATGAAGACTTCAGGAGCCGCGATGATTTCAAACCCGCCGGAGTGATGCTCCCCGATCCAGGCCTCGTCGAAGCCTAGCCGGTCGAGCAGCATCACAAGCTGTAGATCGCGCTCCAGCGCGTAAGTGGGATCGAGATTGGTAGCGTGGAACGGTCCCATGAATGTGCCAAAACGTAATGCCTGGCCTGACACGCTATTTCCTCCATATTTCTTGTCCTTATTCACGCGGGTTCCGCTCCGAACAATTGTCAAAGAATGCTATTGCAGTGTCGTGTGCGTTAAGCGGCACCTGCTGGTTTCGAGGCGCACACAGAAGCCGGCATGATCTCCACCCACCTCATCCCTGTTTGGCGCACGCGCTTGCTGATACCACCCTTGCAGCTAATTGCCGTATCGTAAACTCCTCTCGGTCGCGAAGCAGCAGCGGACGCTCTCATCTCGGCCAAAGCGGACTTGCATGTCGAAAGTTGCCATCCATGCCACTTGCCCTTGAACGTTCAGCACCGCCGACGACCCGCTTTTCGGCGGCGGATGACCGAGATCGGCCGCTGCCTGTCTCTGGCTTCAAAGGCACGCACGAAGAGATCGAGCAGCAGTGGTACGACGAGGTCTATCGCGGGCGCGGAGACAGCATGGCGCAGCTGACTTGGCGCGCGGTGCTGGTCGGCTCATGTCTGGGAGGCGTGTTGTCGCTGACCAACCTCTACATCGGTCTCAAGGCCGGCTGGGGCTTCGGGGTTGCCATCACCGCCAGCATTCTGTCCTACGCGATCTGGACGAGCTTGCTCAAGATCGGCATCGCGCGCACGCCGATGACCATCCTTGAAAACAACTGCATGCAGTCGACCGCCAGTTCCGCCGGCTACTCTACCGGCGGCACCCTGGTCTCGGCCTTTGCGGCCTACATCATCATCAATCAGCAGTCGATGTCTGTGCCGTTGATGCTGGCCTGGGTGTTTTTTATTGCCGTGCTCGGGGTAACGATGGCTATCCCCATGAAGCGGCAAATGATCAATATCGAGCAGTTGCGATTTCCGTCGGGCATCGCGGCCGCTGAAACCTTGCGCGCGCTGCATGCAAAGAGCTCGCAGGGCCTGCGCGCCGCCAAGGCATTGGGGCTCGCGGGGCTCATTGCCGCGGTCGACAAAGTGTGGTCGGAGGGGTTGTCGTCGATCAACCCGGGCCTCGAACGCTTTTCGAGCGGAGCCCTTCTGACGGATCTGCAGAAGTGGCTTCTCGGCAGCCACTACCAAGCCTGGTCGGACCGCACCGTCGTCTTTTCCTGGGATTTCATCTTCCTTGCCGCCGGCGCCATCACCGGCATGCGGGTCTGCGCGACCATGCTCGTCTCAGGGACCTTGTGCTGGGCCGTGGTCGTGCCGGTCCTGCAGACGAAAGGCGTCATTGAAGGTGCGGGTTTCGCCGCCATCGTACAGTGGACGCTCTGGTTCGGCGCGTCCTGCATGGTGGCCGCAGGACTGATGAGTTTCGCGCTGACCTGGCGCGCGGCGCTGAGCGCGTTCCGCGATCTCGGACAAATCGTCTCCTTCCGTTCAGTGGCGGCCGGAGAACCCCGCCGCATCGAAGCGATCGAAGCGCCAATGAGCTGGTTTGCGGCAGGCCAGATCGTGTCACTTGTGGCGCTTGCCTGGCTCGGGCACGCGAGCTTCGGCATCGCGCTCTTGGAGAGTGCCATCGCGGTAGCGCTGTCGTTCTGGCTGGCGCTCGTGGCTTGTCGCGTGACCGGCGAGACCGATACGACGCCAGTTGGCGCAATGGGCAAAGTCACGCAGCTCATCTTCGGCGCGCTCAGCCCCGGCAACGTCAATGTCAATTTGATGAGCGCCAACATCACGGCCGGTGCGGCGACGTCATCGGCCGACCTGCTCACTGACCTGAAGAGCGGCTACCTGCTTGGCGCCAACCCCCGTCAGCAGTTTCTGGCCCAGTTCTCCGGCATCTTCGTCGGTACGGTCGTCAGCGTGCTCGCGTTTGCAGTGCTGGTGCCCAACGCACAAGTTCTCGGCACGGACCAATTCCCGGCGCCGGCCGCCCAGACCTGGTCCGCTGTCGCCATCGCGCTCGGCCAGGGCTTGTCCTCGCTTGAGACCGTCAAGCTGTGGCTGATATTTGCCGGCGGTGTCGTCGGCGTGGTGCTCACGCTCGCGCCCGTTCTGCTGCCGAAGTACGAGCAGTATCTGCCCTCGGCGTCGGCGTTCGGCCTCGCCTGGGTTTTCCATTGGTACTATGGGCTCTTGTTCTTTCTGGGTGCCTTCGTTGCGCTCCTCGTTGCGAAACGCAAGCCGAAGTTGGCCGAGGAACTCACCTTGCCGGTGGCATCGGGTGTGGTCGCCGGAGGCTCGCTGATGGGTGTGGTGCTGGTGTTCTGGGCCAATGGCGGCAGCATTCTCAACAAGCTCCTCGGCGGCTGACGGGACGCGGCGTGCCTCTTAACCTCACCGGTCGCGGCCCGATCCCGATCGCACCTTGAGCGAGTCTCGGCGAATGATGGGCTGGCCCCGGCGATGCGACAGTTTGTCTGCAGTCAGACGGTGTGCTCGGGCTTTTCTGTCGTCGCGGCACTGGACTTGCTAATTCACGATGGGCGCGACTTCGCTGTGACACGTCCAGATTGCTTTTTCGGAAGCGGCAACAGAATTCGAGCAGCTTGAAGCATCGCGGATCGGTACAGTCGACCGGGAGCTTGCACCTCATTGGGATGAGAGTATGCTTTGACTTGATTTTTCGCGGGAGCGGTAACTTCATGTCAGAGAAGGGCGTAAGCCATCGGTCCCCCGTGCTGCTGAGCAGGGCCCAGTTTCTCACTGCAGCGCTTGGAGCGGTGTGTGCTACGGCGCCGGTCGGTCTTGCGCGGGCACAAGACAAACCTGTCGTGCGAATAGCGGCGTCCCGTGGCGTCGTTTCCGCACCGATCTGGAACGTTACGAACCATGCCGAGCGGCATGGGTTCTCGGTGCAGATGTCGGTGCTCTTCACCTATGCCGACCAGCAGCGAGCGGCGCAGAATAAGCAAACCGAACTCGCGACCACCGGCATCAACAATCCGGCCATCATCGCCGACCAGGGAATTACCAATCTCCGGTTTATCGCCGGTCAGCAGTTCGGCGGCCAGAACTTGATTCTTCGCAAGGGCGTGACGGCGGATACGTGGAAGGCGCTGGAAGGAAAGACAATCGGCGTCGTTCCCGGGACCTATGCGCGGGTGCTATTTCTGGTGGCGGCCCAGGAAGGCGGCGCCGACCTGGGGAAGATCAAGCTGGTCAATGTATCGGTCGGTGCGACGGCGCTTGCGGCGCTGCGCAATGGCGACATCGACGGGTTCGTGTTGTTTGCGCCCATGACCGATCAGGTCGTGGTGGAAGGCATCGGGTACTATCCGCCGAAGCTGGATATCGGCGCGTGTTCGTTGGGCCCTGCAAACGGCGGCATTTTGGCCAACACGGACTTCCTTGCGAACAAAGCGCTGGCGCTCAACTTCATGAAAGCTTATGTCGATAGCATTCGTGAGATGCAGAATGAAGCAGCCTTCGTGAAGGTTGCGACGCAGCTGGCCGGTATCGTGCCGGCCATCGCGCAGGAATCGTTCCGCAATATGTATTTCAGCGAAACCATCGACATGGATGCGATGACACGGGCGGCAAAAATCGGGCCGCAGTTCGGCTTCACGAAATCGGACGTCTCGGGGAAGGTCGCAGGCCTCGTCGATTTCGGGCCGCTGATGGCCGCGACGGGCAAGACCCAGGCCCAGTTGACCGGCACACCACCTGCAGCACAGAAGCTGGTCCGTCGCTGAGGGACATGGCGCAGACCTCGTTGTCCGAACCGGTCCGGCTCGCAACGAGCGGCGCGAATTCAAAGCGTCTTGAACCGACCGCGGAAGCGGCGCGTAGCAAGGCTTGGCGTCTTGCGCGTCGCATGGTGCTGCCCGTGGCGATCCTCATCGTCTGGGGAGCGCTGACCGAGTCCGGGTGGGTGTCGAGCGCGTCGTTGCCGTCGCCGCTCGCGGTGCTTGATGCCTGGTGGGAATGGATTTTCGGTCCGCGCCAGGCGCTGGCCTGGTCCTCCGGGACCTGGGGACCTTACGTGCTGATGAGCCTGCAGCGCGTGGTCGCCGGGTTTGCGATCGCCGCCGTCGCCGGGGTCAGCTTGGGCGTGCTGATCGGCTGGTATTCGGTGATCGAGGATCTGTTTGACGGCACGATCAATTTCCTGCGCGCCGTGCCGATGACCGCATGGGTACCGTTCGCGGTGTTCATTTTCGGCATCCACGAGTCGGCGGCGATCTTCCTGATCGCCTTTGGCGCGTTCTTCCCCATCGTCGTGAATGTCGCGGCCGGCGCCCGGCAGACGCCGCGCATTCTGATCCGGGCGGCGCGCATGCTGGGCACCCCACCAGGGAAGCTGCTGCTGCGTGTCGTCCTGCCGGCTTCGCTTCCGGCGATCTTCACCGGCCTCCGGGTCGGGCTGGGCCTGGCTTGGGTGCTGGTGATCGTGGCGGAGATGCTGGCCGTTCAGGGCGGTCTCGGATACGCGCTTTGGACCGCGTACCAATTCAGCCGATTGGATCTGATTCTGGCCGCCATTGCGACCGTCGGCGGCCTTGGCCTGGCGTCGGATCGGCTCATCTCTCTGGCCGCTCGAAGGGCACTGCGCTGGCAAATTGGGAGTACGGGGCAATGAACCGCCAGCCGCCGTTCATTGCCTTTCGGGAGATCTACAAGAGCTTCCGCGATGCCCGGGAAGGCCGGGTGGTGCATGCGATCGAGAACATTTCGCTCGACATCGAGCGCGGCGAGTTCGTCACTGTCATCGGACCGAGCGGCTGCGGCAAGACGACATTGCTCAACATCCTGGCGGGCTTTGAGCGGCCGAGCGCCGGCCAGGTGCTGCTCGAAGGTCAGCCGGTCAGCAGTCCCGGTGCCGATCGTGGCGTCGTGTTCCAGGAGTATGCGCTGTTTCCGTGGCTGACGTTGCGGCAGAACGTTCAGTATGGCCCGCGGGAGCAGCGGCTTCCGGATGCGCTTGTCCGCGAACTGACCGAACGGACGCTGAGCCTGGTCCGGCTCACCGGGGCCGAGGACCGATATCCCCACGAACTCTCTGGCGGGATGCGGCAGCGGGCGGCGCTGGCGCGTGTCCTGATCAACGATCCGAAGATTCTCCTGATGGACGAGCCGTTCGCCGCACTTGATGCGCAGACCCGCGCCCGCCTGCAGCAGGAGGTTGCGCGGTTGTGGGCGGAGATGCGGAAAACCGTATTCTTCGTGACGCACAGCGTCGAGGAAGCCGTGCTCCTGGCTGACCGTGTTATCGCCATGACGACCTTGCCCGGCCGGTTGAAGGCGGATGTTCGAATCGACTTGCCACGGCCGCGGGATCCGACCTCGCCGCCGTTCAACGATTACCGGCGGACCCTCGAGAATCTTCTGATGGAAGAGATCGCCCCAGAGACCACGGCCGCCGGCCAGGTTTAAGCCGAATTTGCGAACAGGACGTTTCGGAGAGATGAGAGATGTCAGTCACCGACAAATCCCACGATCAATCGACCCAGTCGTTGTATCGCGAGCAGGGAATGGGACTACGCATTCCGCCCGGTGCTCGGCCCGCCGTACTCGTCATCGACATGCAATACGACTTTTGCGATCCGGAGGCTCCAACCACGCTGTGGCCGTCCATCGGTCAGACCTTCGATCCGATCAAGCGGCTGTGCGCTGCAGCGCGTGAACGCGATACTCCGGTCGTCTACACCCAGGGCCTGGTTGCGGCCGACGGCTCGTCGGCAGGGCTCTGGCGCTTCAAACAGCGGTATCACGCCGAAATGCGCGTCCAGATCGAGGGAAGCCGCGGGGCCGAGATCATCGCGGAACTGGCGCCGCAACCGGGCGATCGGGTCATCCGGAAATGGAGGCCAAGCGCGTTTTTCCGTACCGATCTGGAGGTTTTTCTCGGCGCCCTTCGCATCGATACGCTGCTCTGCTGCGGAACCAGTGTGAGCGGTTGTGTCCGAGCAACGGTTACCGACGCGTTCATGCGGGACATCCGGTGCATGGTGATCCGCGAGTGCGTGGCGGATCGAACCGAGGCCGTTCTGGAAGCGAACTTGTTCGACCTTCACCAGAAGTACGCGGAGATCACGTCTCTTTCCGACGCGCTCGCATATCTCAGAAGTGTCTCGGTCGATCAGAGCGCCGTGCCGGCATAGCAAGCGTGCATTAGCCGATAAGGAACCGAGACATGTTGAAGCTCCCAGCCCATGGCCGGTACGCATATTCCCCGATCGAGACGCGTCCCCATTTCGAATGGCCGGAACGGAAGAGACTCGCTTTCTATATCGGCTTGAACGTCGAACATTTTGCGTTCCTGGCCGGGCTCGGAAGCGATCCATTCGGGCGGGCGAGCGCACGCCAAACGCAGCGCAACTTCGCATGGCGGGACTATGGCCTGCGGGTCGGCATCTGGCGGGTCTTCGGGATGCTCGACGAGCTCAAGCTGCCGGCAACGATCCTCCTGAACAGCCTTGTCTGCGAGAACTATCCGCAGGTGATCGAGCGTATCAAGCAGCGGGGAGACGAAGTATGCGCTCACGGCCGGACCAACTCGGAAAGCCTGGGAGGCCTGTGGGAGCACGACGAGGCGCGGATCATCGAAGAGACAACGGAGACGATCGCGCGGCATTTCAGCACCCGGCCCAAGGGGTGGATGGGCCCTGCAGCCGCCGAGTCCGGAAGGACGCCGGATTTGCTGGTCGAAGCAGGTTACACGCACAGTCTGGGCTGGCCTGTCGACGATCAGCCCATCTGGATGCGGACCCGAGCCGGCCCACTTCTGATCGTGCCCTATCCGATGGAGCTCAACGACATCGGGGCAAACGTTCACCGGGACGATACGGGACGAGAGTTTGCCGATATGATCGTCGATCAGTTCGAGGAAATGATCGAGCAATCCGAACAGCAGCCTCTCGTGATGTCGATTGCCTTGCATCCGTTCATTTGCGGTCAGCCGTTCCGGCTACGACCGCTGCGGCAAGCTCTGAGGCACTGTGTCGAACACAGGCGTAAGGATGAAGTCTGGTTTACGTGCGCCGGGCGGATCGCGGAGTATTGCGCGACTCTCCCCGTTTACCGGGACGCCAAGGACAACGCATAAGGTCGCGATCTCATCAGGGCGACCCCGGTCCTGCCGCGCAATTCCTTGCTTGATTGTGGGCGGATAGGTCCAGGCAGTTGCGGTGATTGCCGACACTGGACGACACATGGTTATATGTGAGCCAGGGGATGTCGGCCGGATTCTGAACAGGCACGACGCTCAAGGGAGGAAAAGATGTTCGATCGCTGCAAGATTCTGTTGTCGGCTGCGGGGCTGGCGACTGCGCTGGCGTTGCCGGCGCAAGCCGCCAACTACAGCATTACGTTCGGCGGGGGCCACGGCACGCACCTGCCGTGGATGAAGGCGATCGAGGAGTTCTACATCCCCGAGGTCGACAAGCGTCTCGCTGCCGCCGGCGGCAAGGACAAGATCACCTGGACCAAGGCATTCGGCGGCACGCTGCTGAAGATCGGCGGCGAACTCGACGGCGTGCAGGCCGGCATCGCTGACATGGCCATGGTCTACACGATCTTCGCGCCCGCCAAGCTGCCGCTGATGCAGGTGACCTTCCTGGCGCCGTTCGGCACCGGCGACGTGACTCTGATCAGCAAGATCATCGTCGAAATGAACGCCGAGATGCCCGAACTCAAGGCGCATTGGGACAAGCAGGGACAGGTCTTTCTCGGCGCCATCGCTGCCGACACGGATCACACCTGGACCAAGTTTCCGGTTGCGAAACTGGAGGACTATAAGGGCCGCAAGCTGGGCGCGTCCGGCTCGCTGTCGCTGTGGGCCAACGGCATCGGCGCGGTCGCCGTGCAGGGCGACTTCGCCACGCACTACAACAACGTGAAGACCGGGGTCTACGACGGCCTCATCGCCTTCACGACCGGCGTCTATCCCATCAAGATTCACGAGGTGGCGCCATACATGACGAAGGTCGACCTCGGAGCGATGTCGATCGGCGCCATCACCATCAACAAGAAGCTGTTCGATTCGATGTCGCCGCAGACGCAGAAAATCCTGCGTGACGTCGGTGCCGAATACAGCCAGCGCGTCTCCGCCACGATGAAGAACCTCGCCGGCGTATTCGAGAAGAAGATGGCAGAAGAAGGAGCGAAGATCAGCGACTTCCCGGCTGCCGAACGAAAGAAATGGGCAACAACGATGCCCAACATTGCGAAGGACTGGGTCGTGCGCAACGAGCAGCGCGGCGAGCCGGCCAAGAAGGTGCTGGACGCCTACATGACCAAGCTGCGCGCCGAGAAAGTCGATCTGGTGCGGGACTGGGACAAGGAATAGCCCGGCCGTCTCGACGATCGCTGTGCAGCCGGCCGCGCGCCGGCTGCACGATTCCAGTATCGCCACATCGGCTTTGCCTGAATGAATGATCAGCGGCCCAAGGAGGCGCGGCTGCCGTCCGGCGATCCGCCGGGGCCGGCGTTCGCCTTGTTCCCGGCCCTGCTGTCGGGCCTCAATTCGGTCGGTACGTTGTGGATTTTCGCGCTGATGATCGTCATCACGCTCGACGTGGTCGGCAGGACGGTATTCAACTCTCCGCTGCCTGGCGTGCTCGAATTGGTGCGGCTTTCCATCGTCGGTATCGTGTTTATTCAGCTTGGCCATACCTTGCGGGCCGGCCGGATGACGCGTTCCGATAATTTCATTCGCATGATTCAGCGACGGTGGCCGCGCGCCGGCTACGGCCTTCAAGCCATGTTCAGCATTGCGGGCATCTTCATTTTCTTCGTGCTCTTCAAGGCAAGTCTGCCGCTGTTCGTCAGATCCTGGACCACCGGCGAGTATGCCGGCATCGAGGGTTACATCAGCTATCCGGTCTGGCCCGTACGGCTGATCATCCTGATCGGGAGCGCCTGCGCCGGAGTGCAATTCCTCCTCTTCGCGTGGCGCGACCTCTCCGTCGTCTTGACCGGACGCCCGCCCGTAGTCGAGGAAACGAAGGAAAGCGAAGACCTGACGTTCGGGGCAAGGGGCTGAGATGGACGGCCTCGACATCGGCCTGCTCTCCATGTTCGCCATTGTGGTGCTGATCTATGCCGGCATGCACGCGGCGATCGCGCTGTGCCTCGTTTCGCTGGTCGGCGTCTGGGCGATCAAAGGGAACTTCACGCTGGCAGAGACGCTTCTGGCTTTGGCTGCGTCCGACGCGGTGTCCAGCTACGAATTCGGCGTGGTGCCGCTGTTCGTGCTGATGGGCTTGCTCGTCAGCATTGCCGGCATTGGCCGGGACACGTTCGTCGCGGCCAACGTCCTGCTGCGTGGAATGCGCGGCGGGCTCGCCATCGCGACCGTCGTGGCCAATGCGGCGTTTGCGGCGGTGACCGGGATTTCCATTGCGTCGGCGGCGGTGTTCACCAAGATCGCGGTTCCGGAAATGCTTCATCTCGGCTATCGGCCGCGGTTCGCCGTCGGCGTCGTCGCGGGCAGTTCGGTGCTGGGCATGTTGATCCCACCGAGCCTTCTGCTCATCATTTTCGGACTGCTGGCGGAACAGTCGATCGGCGATCTGTTCATCGCCGGCATCGTGCCGGGGCTGGTGCTGGCCGGGGCCTTCTGCCTGATGATCATACTCTATGCCTATCTTGCTCCCGACAAGGTGCAGGTGGCGGCCGGCGTTCAAGCCCAAAAGCTGACGAAAGACGACCTTACGGTTGCGGAAGCTCTGCTCAGCCTTATTCCGATGCTGGGGCTGGTGCTGCTCGTCATGGGCGGCATCTATTCGGGCTGGTTTACCCCAACCGAATCGGGCGCCGTCGGCGCGCTTGGCGCGCTGCTTCTTGCCATCGCGCGCCGCCGGCTGACTTTGACGGCGACGTGGCGCGTCCTGATCGAGACCGGCTATGTCACGGTCTCGATCCTGTTCCTGATCATCGCGGCGAACATCTACAGCCGGCTGCTCGCCCTTTCGGGCATGCCGCAGGCTCTCGACGCCTGGGTCACGGCGTCCCAGTTCAGTTTCTACACGCTGCTGATCGTCTATGTGCTCATCATCGTCGCGATGGGCACGCTGATCGACGGCGTGTCGATCATGCTCATCATGGTGCCGATGTTCCTGGCGCCATTGCAGAGCTACGATGTGAACCTGATCTGGTTCGGGATCATTACCGTCATCGCCGTCGAGATCGGTTTGCTCACGCCGCCTTTCGGGCTGTCGGTCTTCGTCATCAAGAGTACGCTGGGCGACGAGCGCATCACTCTCAACGACATCTTTGCCGGCGCGGCGCCCTATGCGGTGGTGATGTTCCTGGTGCTGCTGCTGATCATCTTCGTGCCCGGCATCGTCCTCGTGCTCCTGTAAGGCAAGAGACCGGACCCCGGGACGAGCATCGCGTGATGCCGCCGCGGATGCTTATCCGCGCAAGAACCCCGCCACCACGTCGTTGAAGCCGTCCGGGTTCTGGATGTTCGCGATGTGCGCGGCGTGCGGTACGGAGACGTGCTTCGCGCCGGGCACAGCGGCAGCGAGGCCCTCCATGATGGCGGGCGGCCCGCCCAGATGATCGTCGGCGCCGCTGACGAACAGCGTCGGTGCGGCGATGCTGTGGAGACCGGCAGAAAAATCGAGCGTCAGGAAGGCGGCGATGCAGCCGTAGTAGCCGAGCGGGTTGGTGCCGCGGATCATCCGCCGCACATTGTCGAGCACCTCCGGATGCTTCGCTTTGAAGTCGTCGGTGAACCAGCGCTGCACGGTTGGCTCGACCATGCCTTCCATACCGTGCTGTTTGACGGTGGCGACAAACTTGGGCCAGATCGCCGCAAAATCCGGCGTCATCACGGCGCGGCAGCAGCATGGCGCCAGCTTGTCGAGCCGGTGCGCGTGATGAATTCCCATCCCGATCGCAATAGCGCCGCCGAGGCCAAGTCCGACCAGGCTCGATCGCTCGATCCGCAAATTGTCCCACAAGCCGACGAGATCGTTCATCAGCATCGGAAAGCTGTAGTCGCCCGGCGTCGCCTCGGTCCGGCCCTGGCCGCGCAGGTCATACCGCAGGATGCGGAAGTGGCGCGCCAAGGCCGATACCTGCCCATCCCACATCGTGACGTCGTTGGCGATGCCGGTAATAAAAGTCACCCAGGGCGCACCGTCCATTCCGTCGATCCGATAATGAATGTCGATCCCGTTCGCGGTGCTCTGCATGTGTGTCAACCAAGATTGAATGTTGTGAAGCCGGCAAAGCCCAGAGCCGCTTCTTGTTCTCAGCAGCAAGGTGTCCGTTCGTGCCGTCCCGGCCTGTCCGGACAAGGACCCCATCCTCGCCAACGATAACCAAGAAGAGCGGGATACGACAATCGATGCGCCGCCTCATTCGGGTTCTGCTTATTGGTTGGGCACCCAATCCTCGGCATGGCCCGATTGGGCATCAAGGTTCAAGTCCGCGACTGGCGGATCGTTCGACGACGTGCCGAGAAGTCTTATCCGTCCTGTCACTTCTGCATTGCGACTGCTCTTGTCTTCCGCGCTCGAAATGGCTTCTATGCAACGCGCACATGGATCGGGGCTCCTTTGCCGTTTGCACGCAACGATTTGAGCGTCGATCGCAGCCCATCCGCAGGCAACCCCGGTCATGGTCGATTGAGAGAAACATCACGACGCCGGGACCGCGCAGAGGTTGATCGAAGTGCTGCCGTATCCAATGATGCGCTCAATGCAGCAAGTTCCGGTGGCGACAGTCGACGACGATGACCGAATATTTAAGGGTCGAAGCACTTGGCAAACGCTTCTCCGCGCACGGTCGTTATGCCTTCGAAGGCATGTCCTTTACGGTTGATCAGAGCGACTTCGTCGCTTTGATCGGACCCTCCGGATGCGGAAAATCGACGCTGCTGCACGTTGCGGCGGGTCTCTCCGCCCCAACCAGCGGTTCGGTACTGCTGAAGGGCCAGGCGGTCACCAAGCCCCGGCCCGACATGATGTTTGTGTTCCAACAGTACACCAAATCGATTTTTCCGTGGAAGACCGTGCTCGACAACGTAATGCTGGGCATCAAGTATCGGTCACGCGAATCCCGGGACGAACTGGAGGCGATTTGCCGCAAGCAACTTGAGCTTGTGGGGCTGGGGCAGTTCGTGAATTACTATCCGTATCAACTTTCGGGCGGCATGCAGCAACGAGTCGCCATCGCACGTGCGCTCGCGCGACGGCCCGAACTCCTGCTGATGGACGAGCCATTCAGCGCGCTTGACGCGATGATGCGCGTCGAATTGCAGGATCTGCTGCTGAAGTTGTGGTCCGAAATCGGGCTGACGATCCTGTTCGTGACCCACGATCTGGACGAAGCGCTGTATCTCGCCCGGCGCGTGATCGTGATGAGCGCTTCACCCGGCATGGTTGCGGATGTTGTCGATGTGCCGCTTCCTTATCCCCGAAATCAGGTGCAGACCAGGAGTGAGCCCACTTATTTGCATTTGCGCGAACGCCTGTATCGCCTGATGGTCGAGCAGGTGGTGTCAGGGAGGGCGAATTCGACATGAGATCGTGGTTCGAGCGCTGGCTTACTGGCTCCCGAATATCAGGGCTGATCCTGATCGTATTGCTTCTCTGCTTCTGGCAATACTCCGCGCTCTACGTCATGGACACCCCGACCTGGCCGCCGGTCACCACCATCCTCGCCTCGTGGTACGAGAACACAATCGACGGCACGCTGATCACTCACATCTTCGCGACGCTCTGGCGACAGATGTTGGGCTATGGCTTGGCGGTTGTGTTCGGAGTCGCCCTTGGGCTCGCGATGGGCTACTATCGCGCACTGTATAACCTCTTCGAACCTCTGGTTGAGGTTCTGCGTCCGATCCCGGGGCCGGCCTATCTTCCGATACTGGTGCTGTTCGTCGGCATTGGGCACGAGATGAAGGTTGTTCTGGTGATGGTTGCGTCGTTTTTTCCCGTCCTTCTGAATACCTACAGCGGCGTGCGATCGATCGACCCGGTACAGTTCGATACCGCGCGGACGCTCGGATTGACGACGCTGCAAACGTTTCGCGAGGTCGTGCTGCCGGCGGCGATGCCGCATATCCTCACCGGCATGCGCATCAGCCTGGCGATCTCGTTGATCCTCGCCATTCTTGCCGAGATGATCGTTTCCAACGACGGGCTCGGCTATTTCACGCTGTTGGCTCAACGCTCGTTCAAGATCCCCGACATGTATGCCGGAATCTTTACGCTGGCGCTGCTGGGCTATGTCCTCAACCGGCTGTTCTTAATGTCGGAGGCTCGCCTGATCCGCTGGCATCTGGAAAGCAGCGGCCGCAGCTAGCCATCGCGCAGATTGAGAATGCACCGCACAGGAGGTTTGAATGAATAGGAATTACCTTACCCTCGGCGTCGTGCTGGCGACGATTGCCGGCATGGCGGTCTTGGACTGGTCCGCGCGCGCCCAGACAAAGGGCGCACCAACGCCGATCCGTGTCGCGAACATCCCCGTGACAAATTACACTCCGATGATCGTGGCGCGCGACAAGGGCTGGTTCGCTGAGGAAAACCTCGCCGTGACCTGGTCGCCGGTCAATCAAGGTGCGGTGGCGATCGAGGCGGTATTCGGCGGCAGCGCCGAGATCGGCGGCAGCTCGATCTTCGAACCGATGGTGGCCCGCGGCAACGGGCTCGACCTGATGTTCGCGGTGGCCGGTACGCACACGCGCAAGACGCCGCCCGACAACTCGGGGCTGCTGGTTCTCGCCGGCGGCGACATCAATAGTCCTAAGGATCTTGCCGGCAAGAAGATCTCGGCCGGTCTGATTCACAGCGTCAACTACGTGCACATGCAGGAATGGCTGCGAAAGCACGGAGTCGATGCCAAGGGCATCCAGTTCCTGGAGATCCCATTTCCGCAAATGCCGGACGCGCTGTTTCAGAAGCGGCTGGATGCGGTGTGGGCGGTGGAGCCGTTCCTCACGTTCATGATGAAATCTGGCAAGGCGAAGCTCATGGCCTATCCCTACACGGAGACAATTCCGGGTATGGATATTACCGCCTACATCGCAAAGGAAAGCTGGCTCAAGAAGAATGGCGATGTGGCGCAGCGCTTCAAGCGGGCCATCGACCGGGCGACCGACCATCTCGCCAAGGCGTCCAAAGAGGAACGCGACGAGTGGGTTTCAAAATTTTCCAACATGAAGCCCGACGTGGTCGCGGCGATGACGCTGCCGGTGTTCTCCACCGAGTTCAACGTGCCGAGCCTCCAGGAGAATCTCGACTTGGCGGTGCGTTACAAGATGTCGAAACCCTTCGACGTGCGGACGATGATCTGGAAGCCCTAGAGGAGCCGCAAATGCTGACGACTTTGAACGAGAAGGTTTTTCCGGAGCATAGCGCGCTGTTGCTGGTCGACGTTCAGAACGACTTTGCCGCCGACGGCGGCGCCATGCACCGCGAAGGGCGCGACGTCTCGATGGCGCAGGCCATGGTGCCGCGCCTCGAGCAACTGCTGGAGGCGGCGCGCGCCGCCAAGGCGCGCATCGTCTGGATCCGCAACGTCTACAACACCGGTCCGAACTGGTATCTGTCGGAGGTCTGGCTGGAGCAGGCAAAGCGCCGGCGCAACGGAGCGTATGTCGACTATCCGGTGTGTGAGCCCAACGAGTGGAACGGCGATTTCTATCGCGTCCGGCCGAAACCGGACGAGGTGATCGTCACGAAGCATCGTTACGGAGCGTTCGAAGGTTCCGACCTCGACCTCGTGCTGCGTTCGCAAGGCGTGCGCACGGTCATCATGACGGGCATCGCCACCAATGTGTGCGTGGAAACCACCGCGCGGCAGGCGTTCCTGCGCGACTATTACGTGGTATTCGTCAGCGACTGCACGGCGACATATTCCCAGGTTCAGCATGACGCCGCGCTGTTCAACATCGATCAATTCTTCGGCCAGGTGGTCACCAGCCAGGAGATCATGACGTGTTGGCAGCCGGCGGCGACGGCGAGATTGCGGGTCGCGACGTGAGCGATCCCGTTCTGCAGCATGTCTGGTCGGCCAACGGGATTCGACTTCTGGGCGACGGTGTGCCGGGCGGCGATGTTGCGGCGGCCCGGACGCAGATTGCGCGCTGGGACGAATGGTACCCCTTCTGGGCGTCGCGCGGCGACGCCTACGAGAAACTGGCGCGAGCCGCGCTCGCGCGCGGGCGGCGGCAGAGTGCCGGCGAACTGTTCTGGCAGGCCTGTCTCTCGTATCACTATGCCCAGTTCCTGTGGTTCCACGATCCAGCCAACCGGGAAGCCGGGCAGATGCGGAAGACCGCGCTCTATCGCGAGGGCGCGCCGCTGTTCGCCATGCCGGCCGAGCGGTTCGACCTTGCCTTTGAGGGTTTCAGCATTCCCGGCTATTTGCGACTGCCGCCTCAGCGGTCAGGCCCGGTACCCGTCGTATTGGTGCTGGGCGGTCTCGAGAGCACCAAGGAAGAGAGCTATCTGTTTGAGAACCGGTGTCTTGCGCGCGGCCTCGCAACCTGTTCGTTCGACGGTCCCGGTCAGGGCGAGATGTACTTCCAAGCGAAGATGCGATCGGACTTCCACCGTTTCGCGTCTGCGGTGGTGGATTGGTTACAGGCGCACCCGGAGATCGACGGCGACCGGGTCGGTGTGGTCGGGCGCAGCCTTGGCGGGTTCTATGCGGTTCATACTGCCGCCCACGAGCCGCGGATCAAGGCTTGTGTCGCCTGGGGCGTGCTGTTCTATCTTTCCTATTACGATTCCATGGGAGAACCGAGCCGGAGCGGCTTCGCCTATGTTGCCGGCTATGACGATCCCGTCGCGGCGGCGCCTCATCTGACGAAGACGCTCGACCTGTCAGGACAGGCCGAACGCGTGCGCTGCCCGATCTATGCCCTGCACGGCGCTCTCGACCGTCTTATCCCGGCCACGCAGGTCGACCGTCTGCGCGCGGCCCTTGCGGGTCATCCGGACGCCGAATTCGACATTCCCGCCGACGGTGACCATTGCTGCCACAACCTTTATCACGTGGTGCGGCCGAGGATGGCGGATTGGCTCGCCGAGCGGCTTGGCGGCCGCGTCTAAAAGTGTCGGCCGCGGTGTCCTTCGGTCCGCCATTGGAGAGACGTCAATTTTCTGTCTTCGCGAATTCTGAAAGACGCTATCAAGGCAGGCCGGGTGGCGCTGCGTCTCAAGGTCAGAGCCTGGGGATCAGAAGGCGGGATCCTCGTCCTCCCATGGGATCAGCCAGGTGCGCAATCGCAGGATCACCAGATCGAAGATGAACCCTGTCGCGAGCATCACGACGATGTAGACGAAGACGGTCGGCGTCTGGAAAAAGCGCTGAGCATAGACCAAGGCAGCGCCCACTCCGCCGCCGCCGCTGATCATTTCGGCAGTGAATGCCGTAATAAGCGCGACCGGTACCGTGACGCGAATGCCGCTGAAGACGTAAGGCAATGAGGCGGGAAGGATGACCCGGTAGAGCAGATGTCGTTCGGGCGTTCCCATCGCCTCCGCCGACCAAATCAGGATCCGGCTGACCGCCGCCGCACCGTGATAGGTCGCGACGACGATCGGAAAGATGCACGTGAATGCTACGAGGAGGATTTTCGACAAGTCGTCGATCCCGAACCACAGGACAAATATCGGCACGAACGCGATCTTCGGCGCCGGGAACGCCAGCGACACCAAGGGATCGAACGCCCAGTGGGCGGTTCTCGACCGCGCCATCAGGAGGCCGGCAAGGACGCCAAAAACCACCGCCAGCACCAGGCCGGCGAAGGCGCGGTAGAGGCTGACGGCGAGAGGCGCGAAAATTTCACCCTCGCCCAGCAGCACCCAGAACTGCTGAATCACCGTTGTGGGATCAGGGAGAAAGAGCGGTCGCACGAGTTGCAAGCGGGTGGCGAATTCCCAGGCAAGCAGCACGAGGATGATCGAGTAGGTGCGGGCAACGAACCTGAGAGCTGTCCTGGCGACCGCGCGGCTTTCGTTTGAACGGTCAGGCATCGCGCGCAGCCGTATGAATCGAGTCGTTCCAGCGCAGAAAATAATTCATCGCCGCAAGCAGCAGGCGATCCGCGATGTAGGCCACAATCAGGACCGCGAGCAGTCCGCCGAACATATGGGCGTAGGCACCGTTTTCCCCGTAGAGAAAAATGAGTTTGCCGATGCCGACCTTGGCGGCGATCATCTCCGCAGAGATCGTCAGGACAAAGGAAAAGCCGAGGGCGATCCGAACGCCCGTCATGATCGACAGCGAGGCACATGGCAGCAGGATGCGCCAGACCAGAACATGTGGCGGCGTGCCCATCGCCTGGGCGCTCCAGATGACCACCGGCGGAACTGCCTTGACGCCATGGTAAGTGCTGACAATGACCGGCAGCAGGCAGGCCAGGACGACGGTCAGAATGTTGGTGACGTCTCCAATCCCGAACCAAAGCAGAAACAGCGGGACGAGAGACGATTTGGGAAGCGAGTAGGTTATCGCCACCAGGGGCCCGAAGAACTCGTTGGCGTGCCGCGACGTCGCCATGGATACCCCGATGGCGACGCCGAGCAGCGAACCGATGATCAGCCCGACCAGCGCGCGATAGACCGTCACCCAGAGATTGAAGGCGATTTCGCCGTTGCTGGTCATGTCCCACAGCGCCGCCAGGGTGTCGCCGACCGACGGCAGGAACGCGCGGTCGACCACGCCGAACACCACGCTGAACTGCCACACAAGCAGAAAAATCGCGATCGGCAAATAGTGATACACGACGCGCAGCGCGCGCGATCGATCGGCAAAGGGCAGCCAGTCGGGTGTCGCGACGTTAGCGCTCATCGTGTGCTCCTGCGCCGACCTGGCGGCGCACAGCAAGCCACACCCGGTTTCGAAGATCGTTGAAGGCTTCCGACAGGATCACCTCCTCGCGGCTCCCGGAGCGGTCGATGTCGACGGTGAATTCCTGAACGATCCGCCCGGGCCGACTGGACATCACCAATACGCGTCCGGAGAGATAGACCGCCTCGGTGACGTCGTGCGTCACCATCAACACGGTCTTCCGGTTCTCCTGCCAGAGCCGGAGCAATTCATCCTGCATGGTTTCGCGCGTCATCGCATCGAGCGCGCCGAACGGCTCATCCAGCAGCAAGATCTTCGGATCGTAGGCGAGAGTCCGCGCAATCGCGACGCGCTGTTTCATGCCCCCGGACAATTCGCGCGGGTAACGGTGCTCGAAGCCCTGCAAACCGATCGTCCGGATCAGCCTCTCGACCAGCTCCGCGCGTCGGGCCGGCGCAACGCCGATCATCTCAAGTCCGTAACTGATGTTCCCGGTTACGGTCAGCCAGGGAAACAAGGCGTATTCCTGGAACACGACGCCGCGATCGATTCCGGGGCCGGTTACGGGACTGCCGCTAACCTCGACCGTACCGCGATCGGCCGTGAGAAATCCGCCGATGATGTAGAGGAGGGTGCTCTTGCCGCAGCCGGAGGGGCCGACGATCGATACGAACTCCCCTTCGGGCACACTAAGGTTTATTTCGGCCAGGGCTGGAACATTTCCAGCCCTGGCCCGATAGCTCTTGTCGAGTCCGCGAACGCATACGCTGATCATGCCGAGCAGGGATGCGGCAGGTACTGAAGCTTGAGATAATCCGCCGCCTTCACCGGCTGGTTCAGCAGCCCTTCTTTGACCATGGCGTCGATGGGGGTCTGAATGTTGACCGCGCCGACGCAACCGTTGCGGTCGCGATAATAATCGTGCTCGGTCATGAAATAGGAGTCGAGCACCTCCGGCGAGGACTTGGTGAAGTTTGCCGTGATTTCGAGCGCCTTCTTCCGGTTGGCTTTGTCGTAGAACCAATGCAGGCCGGTCACGTAGTCGGCAAGGAACGACTTCACTGCGGCTTCATTCTTCTTCAGGAAGTCGTTGGTGACGACCTGGAAGATCACAGCGTAAGGTCCGAATGCATCGCCGCCGGTAAACAGCGCGCGGAGATCGCCCTTGCGGACTTCGGTCGCCATGAACGGCAGAATCAGGATGCCGCAATCGATCCGCTTCTCGCGGATCGCGGCGGCTTGGTTGGCGAAGCCGACTTCGACGATGGTGAGATCGCGCCGCGGATCGATGCCGTCCTTCTTGAGCTTGATGCGCAACGCCAGGTCGACCGCCGAGCCGAACGCGTTGATGCCGACCTTCTTGCCCTTGAGGTCCTGGGTCGTCTTGATCGGCGAGTCCTTGAGAACAAAGAAGGTGTTCTGAGCATAACCCGGCCGTCCGTCCTGGTAATTGTCGGACACGATCGACATGCCGCCGGGGACGACGTTCTTTACGATGGATGTCGCAAAAGCGGCGAACGACAATGTCGCCATGTCGGCCTGACCGGCCGCCAGCAAGGTCGCCGCTTCAGGCGTGCCGCGGGTGAAGGTCATGTCGACGGTGTAATCCTTGCCGTAGCCCTTGAGCACGTTCTTCTGCATCCAGTCGAGATAGATGATGGTCTCCATCTCGTTCGGGCCAATGCCGCCACCAGTGGCGTAGCGGATCGTCGTCGGCGCCGCGCGCGATGTACGCACAAACGGCGCACCGATGCTCGAAACCAGCAAGGCCGTGCCGGCGGCAACGACCTTGCGGCGCGTCCAGGCTGCATGATTGTCAGTCATGAAATTCTCCGTTTGGTGTCAGATGATGCCGTGCTGCTCAGTGTTCTCGAGGTCCCCCGATTGATGTCGACAGGCAAGAAGCGAGCCAACCGCCAAGAAAGCTTCGGCGCGCGCCAAACCGTCATCTCCGCTCAACCCTTTGGTGGCGCAGCAGCAACGCCTTCAACCTCGATCAGCATGCCCGGATGCGCCAATGTCGGTATGCCCACCAGCGTGCGCGCCGGCGGGCTCTCGGGATCGAAATGGCGAGCTGAAATCTCATTGAGAATGTCCTGGCTCGCCATGTCGGTGGTGAAAATGGTCAGCTTGAGAACGTTCTTGAAGCTCGTTCCTGCCGCATCGAGGATCTGTTGAATGTGTGCGAACGTGCGCTCGGTCTGCTCCCGGAAGTCGCCGGCCAGCCATTTCTTTTCGTCGTCGGGGTCGTGCGGATGCTTGTGATAGGTCGGCACCGTGCAGCAGCCCGAGAAAAAGACAAGCCGGCCGCCTTCGATCGCATAGGCGGCTGAGAACGGACTCTTGTATTCCGGCCGCATTGGGACGTGGTGGATGGGTTCGATCTTCATTCATGTCTCCGAAATTGCCGTCGTCATAATCCGTCGATTTGTTCGGCTTGATAAGGCGACCGAAAGGAATATCTTTGTTTCCGGATTGAGACTAATCATACGTGACCGGCGCGATGCAGAATCCCCTGGATATGCTGGTATTTGCCAAGGTCGTGGAGTTGCAGAGCTTCACGATGACGGCGCAGAGGCTCGGAATATCGCGCAGTGCTGCGAGCAAGCACGTCAGTCGGTTGGAGAAGGTGCTGGGTGTGCGCCTGCTCAACAGGACGACCCGAAAACTGAGCCTGACCGAGGCCGGCCAGTCGGTGCACGCACATTGTGCACGAATTGCCGCAGAAGCTGAAGCCGGCGAGCTTGCCGTTCAACGCTATGTGGGCCGTCCGCAAGGCCTGCTTCGCATCAGCGCGCCGAGTGCGTTCGGCCGCATGCATCTCGTTCCGATATTGCCGGATTATCTGGCGGCAAATCCCGAAGTGTCCATCGATCTGGTGCTGAGCGACCGGCTGGTGGATCTGGTCGAAGGGCCGTTCGACGTTGCGATCTCTTCCTCGCCACTGACGCACGCAAACCTCATTCGTTGCGATATTGCGCCCATCCGCTGGGTGATCTGCGCGGCGCCAGGCTATTTGAAGAGAACGGGCGCGCCCCGCGAGCCTGAGGATTTGCGCCGCCACAACTGCATCTTCTACGCGTCGGCCGCGGTGCGGGGGAACGTGTGGCCGATGTCGCGCGACCGGGAAACGCGCATGGTTCCGGTCAGTGGAAATTTCCGCGCCAACAACAGCGAGGCGGTCCGTGACGCCGCGGTGCGGGGCTTGGGCGTCGCGTTGCTTCCGACCTTCGCGACCTGGCAGGATGTTCAATCGGGAGCGCTGGTGAAAGTGCTGCCGGAGTGGACCCTGCAAGGCACCTTTGGGACCAGTTTGTCGGCTCATTTCATTGCCGATCGTCAATTGACGCCGAAGATCAGATCGCTTGTGGAGTTTCTGGTAAGAAGGTTTGGACGCCATCCGTTTTGGGATGCGGGCTTGCAACATCCGCCGCAACGGAAGATAGGGTCACGGTCGAGGAAGCCATGACATCGGCAACGAATCGGAGCCGTCAATGATCGAGCGAAAGAACATATTTCCC
>JBFXEX010000065.1:0-33909 GCA_050179645.1 Xanthobacteraceae bacterium
TTGAGGTCGGAGAAGTAGACCTCCGCGCCCGTACCCGACGGGGTCGGGCCGCCGCTGGCGACGACCCCGGGGTTGCCCTCCACCCGCACCTTGATGCGCGGCGACATCACCGGCGGGTTGTGCGGCACATGGTCCTTGTCGCCCATCACGAGCTGCAAGGTGTGCTCGCCCGGTTTGAGCGTGATCTCGGCCTCGGTCTGGCCGGCGCCGAAATGCAGATGGTTAAAGTCGGCCGGGATCGGCTGGTTGAGCGGCGGCAGGTCGGTGTCGATCAAGAGATGGTGATGGCCGGAATTTTCCCGGTCGGAACCGGCCGGCGCAACGCCCATGTTGCGCAGCCCGAAATAGATGGTGGTCTTGGCCGGGATGGTGGCGCCGTCCTTGAGATCGACGAAATAAACCTCCGCACCCGGCTGCGACCGCGTCGGACCGCTGTTTTGCTGGCCGTGCGCCAACATGGCGCCTCCCATCACGGCGGCGATCGACAGCAGGAGCGCGCCGGCGTAGGCCCCCCGGCGATTCGGCCGGCTCTCGATGTTCGTGAACACGCGCATGGCTAATGTCCTTCTCGTGGTTCCATCGCTGGCGCGACGGGGTCGCCACCCGTCTTTGTCGATAGGGGTAATGTAGGTGAATTGCCCCCCGCCTGGGAAGCGCGCATCGCCGCGCAGCCCTTGGTCGCGGCATTCAGCCGTTGTCGGGCTACGCTGATATGTCTACAATCCTGTCGGCGCTCACGAAAAGCCGCTTCACCGAATTCGGGCGACAGCCGGGGCTGCTCGTGATCGCGACGGCGGCGGTTTTGCGGGTGGACTGAACCGGCGTAAAGCGGCGCACATGAGCGGCGTTTCGATGTGCTTGTGTCAACGGGGCGCAGAAAGCGTGCGATGAACATGCGGTTCTTGTTTCTGCTGTCTGCAGCGATCATGTCGGGGATGCTGACCCTTTCGGCATCTTCGCAACAACGGCCGGCCCGCGTTGCGCTCGTTATCGGCAATGCCAGCTATCCGGACTCCAGCACGCCGCTGTCCACCACGCTGCGCGACGCCCGCGCCCTGGCGGACGAGTTCCGCAGCACCGAGTTTGACGTTGACCTCAAGGAAAACGTTGGCAGGGAGGAGATGCGCGCCGCGATCAACGCCTTCACCGGCAAGATTCGCGACGGCATGACCGCGTTGTTCTACTTCAACGGCTTCGGCATCCAGGTTGCCCGGCAGACCTATCTCATTCCCGTCAACGCGCAGATCTGGACCGAGGCCGACGTCCGGCGCGACGGCATCAGCGTCGAGGCGGTGTTGTCCGAAATGCACCGCAGGGGCGCCAAGGTCAAAATCGTCATCCTCGATGCCGCGCGGCGCAATCCGTTCGAACGGCGCTTCCGCACCACCGCAGCGGGGCTCGCCCCGTTGGATGCACCGGAGGGCACGCTCGCCATGTTTTCGGCGGCGCCCGGCAAGGTGATCAACGAGAGTGGCGGCGCCAACAGCCTTTTCGTCAGCGAACTGATCAAGGAGATGCACGTACCGAACCTGACCGCCGAGGAGGTGTTCAATCGTGCGCGCATCGGTGTCTCGCGTGCCTCCAACAATGAGCAGGTGCCGTGGGTCGCCTCGTCGCTGATCGACGTCTTCTATTTCGGCACCCGGCCGACCTCGATTGCTAAGCCCGCGCCCAAACCGACGCCGCCGCCGCCGGCCACCACGACGCCACCAAAGCCCACTCCGGTCGGCAAGCCCCCGCAGCCCGCGCCGCCGCGACCTGCGCCGCCGCCGGACGCACCGAAGCCGGTCTCGAACAAGCCGGGCGAAACCTTCCGCGACTGCGATGCATGCGTCGAAATGGTCGTCGTTCCCGCCGGCTCGTTTTCGATGGGTTCCTCGTCCCAATTCGAAAATCCGATTCACACCGTGAGGATCGAGAAGCCTTTTGCAATCGCCAAGCATGAGGTGACGTTCGAGGAATGGGACCGCTGCGTCGACGAGGGCGGCTGCAAGCACAGGCCTGACGATCGCGCCTGGGGGCGTGAGAAACGGCCGGTCATCAATGTGACTTGGACGGACGCCAAGGAATTCGCCGCCTGGATGTCGCAGAAGACCGGTCACACCTACCGGCTGCCGTCCGAGGCCGAGTGGGAATACGCTGCACGCGGCGGCGTCAACACGCCGTACTGGTGGGGCCGCGACATCGGCACTAAGCAAGCCAATTGCCGCGACTGCAAGGTCGACAATACCCAGCAGACGCTGCCGGTCGGCTCGTTCAAGGCCAATCCGTTCGGCCTTCACGATACCGCCGGCAACGCCGCCGAATGGGTCGAGGATTGTTGGAACGACGATTATCGCGGCGCGCCGAACAACGGCAAGGCTTGGGAAACCGGGCAATGCCGGTTGCGCGTCCTGCGCGGCGGAGCCTTCGACAGCCAGGCTCGCTACCTCCGCTCGCAATCGCGCTTCCGCTACGACTCCGATGTCCGGTTTTCGGCCAACGGCTTTCGGATCGTGCGCGAATTGCAGTGACGTCGCAGCAGCGGCGCGATCTTGGATCAACCCATGAGATTTCCGGCAGCGTTCAGGGCGGCGGGCGCGGCGTTGCTCGCAGCGGGCTTGGCGTTGCTTGCAGGCGTCTGCTTCGCCGTTGCACCCGCAGCTTCGGCCGAACCCGACGCGCCTTACATGGCGGAGGTTCTGGTCGTGCGCGCCCAGCAGGCATGCTTTGCGGCAACCGTCCGGGTCACCGGCTTCCTGGTGGCGCGCGAAGAAGCGGTGGTGACGCTCGACGCGCCCGGTCTGCGGGTGACCGAGGTGCTGGTCGGCGAGGGCGACAAGGTCACCGAGGGGCAGGAACTGGTCCGGCTGACGCGCCAGGACGGCAATACCAAGCCCGGTGCCGCTCCGCAGACGATCACCCTCAAGGCACCCGTGAACGGCGTGGTCATGCGCAGCAGCGCCCTGGTCGGCGCCATGGCGTCGGCGATGCCGGGCGAGCCCCTGTTCCGCATCGCCGTGGACGGCGAGATCGAACTCGAAGCCGAAGTCCCCAGTGTCCATGTGCCGGTGTTGGCAGCGGGGCAGATCGCGCGCGTCGAGATCGAGTCCGGGCAAGAGCTCTCCGGCTCGATCCGCCTGGTGCCCGCGGCAATCGATCAGCGCACGCAACTCGGCCGCGCCCGGCTGTCGCTCGGCAAGCATCCGGCCCTGCGGTTCGGCATGTTCGCCCGCGCCACCATCGATGCCAACCGCAGTTGCGGCCTGTCGGTTCCGCGTTCGGCCGTGCAGTACCGGACCGAAGGGGCGAGCGTGCAGATGGTGCGCGATAACGTCATCGAGACGCGGCGCGTGCAGCTCGGCTTCCACTCGGACTACGACATGGAGATTCGCGGCGGGTTGTCCGAAGGCAACCTGGTGGTGGCGAATGCCGGCAGCTCATTGCGCGACGGCGACAAGGTCAAGCCGGTGCTGGCCGACGCGACCCGGCCGCCGCGTCCTTGACGCAGCGCCGCTAATTTTTCGTCGCCTCGTCCGTAAGTTTCGCCAGTCCCTCTTCCAGCCGGTTCACCATCTCCGCCGTGAAAGGCTGCCGGTGGCGCGCATAAACCGTCTCGTACAGGTATTTGGACGAGTTATAGCTGAGCCACACCTTGCCGTCCTTGTCCTCCCAGACCAGTGCCTTGAGAGGCAAATCGATGGCGAGCTGGGGATTCTGAATGAAGCTGGGCGTGCCCAGCTTGGGGTTTCCAAATACGACAACGGTCGAATAGGGCATCGTCAGGCCGGCGTTTTTTGCCGCAGCGGCGTGATCAAGACGGGCAAATACGATAAAGCCCCGTGACTTGATCGCATCCTCAAGCCGTTGGATCGTGGTATCGGCAGAATGAGCGCTGGGCTTGGTCATCACGCCGTTCTGAGTCTGCGCCGAAGCTGGCAGGACGAGCAACAAGACAAGAGCGATCGCAGCCGGTAGATTGCGCATGATTTCCGTTTCTCCCTGTTTGAGTCCTTGGACCGATCGCGCCGATTGAGCACTGCGCGGTCAACCAGCTCGCCTCTATGACCGCGGCGCGTGGCCGTGGGCGCCAGGCAGTGATGCACGACGCCACGCGATGCGGCCGCCGGACGCCCGCCGATTCTAACGCAACCGCCCAAGGCGCCATTCGCACATTGTAGTGTTCGGTATTTTTGTGAGGGTGCTCAATCGATTGAGCTGTCTTCCTGACGACATCCGCGGCCGTCAGGGTTCCTGGCGGCGTGAGCAACAGCATGTCGCTCGCCGTTATCCGAAGCTTGGCTGTGATCGAGCGCCGGAGGCTAAGCCCAGACGATTTATCGACCGGTCAGTGGATGCCGTGAATCACGTGACCGCGAAGGCGCTCGGCTTACCATCCGACGTCTCTGCTGTTGCTGGCCAACGATGTCATCGGATGGATCAAACGATCTCGGCCGATGGCCGTGTCACGAAGTGAAAACCGCTAAAGGATCAGGACGGCAGCGGCAGCCGGCGTACGCTGGTGATCTCGCTGCCGTCGGCGCGAATGCGCGAGATCGTCTCCGCGATCGACTCGAACGCCACTGCCATGTGACGAGTCGCGTTGGCGTGCACGAGCGTCGTGGCATCCAGGACGATGGCAACGTGGCCGCGCCAGAACATCAGATCGCCGCGTCGCAACTCCGCGATGTCGTGAGGGAAGGGGAGTGCGGTCCCGAGCGCCTGTTCCTGCATGTCGGTGTCGCGCGGACACGGGATGCCGCAGGCAGCCAGCGCAAGCTGCACCACCGCCGAACAATCCATGCCGATGGTGGTCTTGCCGCCCCACAGGTAGGGCGTGCCGACGAAACGCTCCGCCACCGCGACGAAATCGGTCTCCAGTGCTGAGGCCGGGGCGAGATGCAGCGTCGGCACATAGCCGCCGCCGGAGATGACCGCGTAAGTTCCCTCCACGCGTTCGACCGCGAGCTGGGAGCCGAACGACAGCGTCGCGGTCGGCGGACGCTTCAGCGACGGGCCGGGGTAGACGAACGTCCGCAGCGCCGCAACCTTGTGGGTCGAAGCGGGGCCGACGGCGCCGAGCGTTGCGCTTGGCATGTAGCCCACATAGCGGTCGGCGGCGAGCTGGCCCCAGGCCCAACCGTCATCGCTGACGTCGTAGATGGTCACACGCTCGCCCCTGAGAGCTTCGGTCTGGAGCGGCGCATCGTGGGACGGCGCTTCGCGCAGCGGCGCTTGTGCGGCAACGACCTCGAGGATACGCCCCTCGACGAAACGCCGGGCCTCCACGGTTCCGGCCAAGTGATTTGCCGCGAGGTCCAACCGTGCCGGCGTCAGACGCGGATCGAACGCGCTCCGCGGGGCCGTCACGGCGCCGCCTACAGGCTCGCGTGCGCGCGCGGCAAACGGCCATGCGAGCGCACCGCCAAGAAGCGCGACAACGTCGCGCCGTCTCATCCGATCGAACTGCATGCCTGTCCCCGAACGCGGCGATGGCGCGGCCCACCGCCGCGACACCGTCCCCTCTTCTCGTCGCTCGGTGTTCGCAATCCGCTATTCGTGCGGCCCCCGTCGCGAAACCAAGCCTTGGTGTCGAATCCTGCGCTTGCCTCTTGCGTCAGCCGCGCGGCGGACGGCGCCGCTCGTGGAACCAGGCGCGGTACTCCGACATCTTGGAGCGCTGCGAGGACGGCGCGCGCTTCTTGCACGTCGACGCCTCTTCGCTCTTCTCCGGCGCGCCCCAGCGCAGTTCGACGCAGTCGTTCACGTTGTATGCCATTTCGAGCAGCGCCACGCGATCGATCACGTCCTTGAGCGTGAGCGTCCACTGCGAGCCGTCGCTGCGCGTATAGGAGAACTTGCGGGCCGAAAGGTCGGCGGCGAGCACGCCGGCCAATTCGGCCTTCACGTCCGCGACGCTCTTACCGGCCGGCATGGCGTAGCGGTCCGGCCGCCGCGCGACGCGTTCCGGGAAGTGGCGCACCACGTCCATCGCGATCAGCAGTCGCAGATCGCGCGATGGCGTCGCGAAATCTTCCCAGGCGCCGGTGGTCT
The DNA here is from genome assembly GCA_050179645.1 of Xanthobacteraceae bacterium. Classification (GTDB taxonomy): domain Bacteria; phylum Pseudomonadota; class Alphaproteobacteria; order Rhizobiales; family Xanthobacteraceae; genus VAZQ01. The sequence goes on from JBFXEX010000065.1 coordinate 6,034, forward strand.
CGAAGATCGACGGGCCGTCCGGCATCGACGCTTCGCCCTTGCCGCTGTTCTGGAACTTGCGTCCGTTCTCGACCGACGTGACGCGGGCGATCACCTGCTCTTCGAGCGAAGTGATGACTTCCTTCATCGCCCGCAACGGATCGAGCGGCGCCGGCGACATCACGTCGTCCATGCGGTCGTAGAAGTCTTCGATTGAAAGCTTCGACTGGTCGAGCGAGAAATCGCCGTAGTCCGGGTTCTTGGCGATCTCGTCGTTGGTCAGCCGCCGCATGCCGCCGTTGGTGGCGACGACCGGCCGGAAGCGCTTGAAGCCCGGGCTGCCGAGCACGGGATTGTCAGCAAACAGGAAGTTGCCGCGCCAGAAGCGCTTGCGCGCGACCGTCCCGTCGGGCTGCGCGTCGACCGCAAGGAAGACGCCGGCCGCGCCGTCGGTCTGCGGCACGCGCTTGGCGAGGATGAGAATGTGTCCGTACGGGTCGGCGTATACCGTCCCCGGACGCAGGTTGTCTTCGGTCAGCGGCACCGGATAGTAGTCGGTGTTGTCGTCGGCCGCTCGCGTCCGCCCGGAACCGGAATGAACGCCATCGGCCAAGGTCTGGCGGATGTAATAGCCGAAACCGGGCACCAGCCCAGATGGCCGCCGCGATACGGCCGGAGCCGGTGCCGGCGGGGGCGCCGATTGGCCGAACACGCCCATGACCGCGCTCGCGGTCCTCTGCTGTTCCGGCGGCGCGGGCGGCGGCTCTTCGTGCTGGATGTTCCACCACGCGTAGCACTTCGGCGGCTCGGAAGAGGTGCCACGGTTGCACTTCGCGTAGCCGAACGGCAGCCCCATCTTGAACGCGAAGTAGGCGCGCAGGAAGTAGGGCAGGTCGGCGCAGTCCGGGCGAACGAGCAGTTTCATCGAGTCTTCGTTGAGACCCATATGGTTGAACAGGAAGTTGCGCGACTCATCGCGCAGTCCGACATGCAGCGCCGGCCACGACAGCGAGGCGTCGAGCGGCGCGTCGAACAGCTTCTCGATCCACGCCGAATACAGGTTCTCGGTCTCGCGGTTCCATTTGTTGCGCAGCGGCCAGACGCTGCCCGAGACCGCGCGAGGAGCCGCCGGCTTCGCGGCCTGCACAGTGATCTTGCGCGTGATCGTGCTGCACTCCGCCGGCGCGTTCGAGCGCGCCAGCTTCGCCTGCCACTCGCCCGCGGCCGGTTTCGCCACTTCGGCGATCCAGAAGTAGGGCGGTCCGCCGTAGCGCTGCGTTGCCTTGGCGGCGACCTTGCCGTCGGGTCCGATCAGCGAAAGCTCGCCTTCGAGCGGCTTCTCGGCCGCGAACATGACGCGCAGCGGCGCGCCTTTCCAAGGCGCGAGCGGCGAAGGCAGAACGGCGAGTTCGGCCGCATCGTCGCAGCTCCCGCGCAGCGTCTGCGCCTGCGAGTCCGTGATCGAGAAAAGCGAGACGAGAGATACGCCTGCGATCAGCGACAATGCTTTCGCGGCGATGGCAGCCGAACGGTGTGCTTTGAGCAATTGAGCCCCCTGGCTATGTCCCCTGACCCAATGGGCGCAATATTGCGAAGACCTTTGTCTGAATCATGGCAAATCTGCAACACTGGGCGAATTCCAGCGGCGCCCGGGTTCCATTTGGGTCTAGATTGTCAGTGCTCGCTGCCGAATACCAAGAGCAGGCCGTCAACGTCGACCGGACCTGTCAGCGTCAAGCCAAGGAGGAACGCCATGAAGCTGCGTCACATGATCGCCGCGACCGTTGCCTTGCTGATGGCGGCGGTGCCGGTCCAAGCGCAACAACCCTACCCGAGCAGGCCAATTCGCCTGATCGTCCCGTTCCCGGCCGGCGGCGCCGCCGATCTGACCGCGCGCATCGTGAACCAGGCGCTGTCGGACACGCTCGGCCAGCCGCTCATCGTCGACAACCGCGGCGGCGCCGACGGCGCCATCGCCGGCGAGGCGGTGCGAAGCGCGATACCTGACGGCTACACGCTGTTGCTCGCCACCAGCACCGGCATGAACGCCGCTCCGGTGCTGCGCAAGCAGCCGCCCTACGATCCAATCACGGCGTTCACGCCGATCTCGATGGTCGGCAAGTTCGGCTTCTTCCTGTTCGTGCATGAGAGCCTGCCGGCCAGGACGGTGCCCGAATTCCTGAGCTACGTGCGCGCCAATCCGGGAAAGGTGAACTACGCCACCGGCAACGGCACCAGCGTGCTGACCACGGCGCAACTCGCGCTCGCCGAGAAGCTCGACATGCAACACATCCCCTACAAGGGCGACGCGCCGGCGACCGCCGACCTGATTGCGGGGCGCGTGCAGGTGATGATCGGCACACCCGGCAGCGCCATGCCGCAAGTGGAGGTGGGAAAACTGCGCGTGCTGGCGACCATGCTGTCGCGACGGAGCCCGCTCGCTCCGGATGCGCCGACCGCGAAGGAGGCCGGCCTGACCGGGCTGACCATCACACCGTGGGGTGGGCTGTTCGGTCCGGCGAGATTGCCGAAGGACGTGGTCGACCGCCTCGCCGCGGCGATGAAGGTGGTCGCCGCGCGTCCGGACGTGCGCGCGGCGCTCGACAAGATCGCCTTCGAACTGCAGAGTTCGACCCCGGAGGAGATGGCAGCGTTCAACAAGGACCAGCTGGAAATCTGGCGGCGCACCACGAAGGCGGTCGGGATGGAGCCGAACTGAGCGTGATCGCGCTCCCGGTCCGCGGAGCGAACTCTAGCTCCGTTCGTTCCCGCGCAAGGGATCCCAGGGGCGACGCATTCGGTATTTGGTCCCTGGGTCCCTGCTTTCCGCGGGGACGAACGGAGAGAGCTCACGCGCCGGTCATTGCGGCGTGATGCCGGCGACCTTGACTACTTCCTGCCAGAGCGGCCGTTCGCGGGCGATGCGCGCCTGCAATTCCGCAGGACCGTTTGCAGACACTTCGAGTCCGGCCTTGCGCACCCTGGCGAGGACATCAGGATTCTTCAGCGCCGCCAATGTAGCGGTGCTCACCCGCTCCACGATGTCCGGCGGTGTCTTGGCCGGCATCAGCATCATCACGTAGGTGTCGAGCACGAATCCCGGATAGCCCGCCTCCACCATGGTCGGGATGTTCGGCAAGTCGAACCAGCGCTTCTCGCCGGTCACCGCGATGCCTTTCAACGTCCCAGCCACGATGTGCGGATGCGCCCCCGGCAACGCGCCGGAGGCCATGTCGACCGTCCCCGCAATCGCGGCCTGGTTGGCCGGTCCGGCGCCGTTGAACGGCACATGCGTCATCTGGATGCCGGCGCGGCTCCTGAAGAATTCGGCGGCGAGGTGCGCCGGCGTCGCGAATCCGGCGCTCGAATAGTTCAGTCCGCCCGGCTTCTGCTTCGCGAGCGCGATCAGTTCCGCGACCGAATTGATGCCGGACTTGGGGTTGACCGTAAACGCGGTCGGCGAACCGGCGATATCGACGAGCGCGACGAAGTCGCGGGCGAGATCGTAAGGCACGGTCTTATAGAGCAGGGGGTTGATCACGATCGTATTGGAGGTGATCAGCATCGTATGGCCGTCGGGCTCGGCGCGGGCCGCAAGCCCGACGCCGATATTGCCGGCGGCGCCGGGCTTGTTCTCGATGAACATCGAGGCCTTCAATGCGTCTGAAAGCGCGGGCTGCAGCAGGCGGGTCACCACGTCGACCGGGCCGCCGGAGCCGAATGGCACGATCATCCGGATCGGCCGTTCCGGCCATGCGGCGTACGCCCGGGTGGACAGAAACGGCGCCGCGGCCGTGAACGTGGCGCCGGCCTGAAGGATCCGGCGGCGGCTCGGCAACGCGGAACGGTGTACGGGAGTTTTCATGGGTTACATTCTCAAGGTGTGTTGGTGTTCTTGCCCTGCGAAGCGACCGGCTCCCGGCAGACCAGTGAGTTGCAGGTGGGAGCGATCCTTGTAAACCGGCGTGATCGGGATCACCAATGCGCGGCGTGACGGTCAGCCGCGACCGCAGCACAGAGGCTGCGGACGAGCGCCGGCTTGGTCGTTCCGGCGCGCGCGACAGCGCGAGCCCGGAATCCAATCGAGCCTGGAATCCAATTCAGTGAAAATCGGGGTGACCATGGATTCCGGGCTCCGGCCTTCGGCCGGCCCCGGAATGACCGAAAGGACTTTCCCGGCAGTCTGCTAATCCGCGCGGGTCGCGCTCCACTTGGTCTCGCCGGACGCCGACTTGGCCGTTCCTTCCATGGTGTTGCCGTTCACCCGGCCGGTGTAGCTGGTGTCGCCGACCGAGAACGCAATCTGATCACCGGTCATCTTGCCGCCGCTGATCTGCCCGGAGGCGTTCCCGATTTTCGCGGTGCCCGACAGCATCTGGTACTTCTGCTCCAATGCCAGTTCGCCGTTCGGCAACTTCCATTTGCCCTGCACCTTCGCCGGAACGATCCAGTACAGCGCGTTGCAGTAATTCGTGCAGCCCTCCTTCACCGTCACCCGCTCGTCCGGCGTCCAGTCCCCCATGTCGAACGAATTCGACACCACGCGGGTCCCGGGCTTCATGTCCAGGATTTTGGGACGGAGCCGGACATTGATGTTCGGCAGCAGGAAGAGAGTCAGGACGTTCGCTTCGGAGAAATCGGTCTCGAACAAATCGGCCTTCTTGAAGGACGCTTTGTCGGCGACTCCCTCCTTGGCCGCATTGCGCTTCGACAATTCGACCATGTCGGGATTGTATTCGATTCCGACCGACCTGGCGCCGCGCTTCGCCGCTGTGATCACCGTGCGACCGTCGCCGGAGCCAAGGTCCATATGGAAATCGTTCGGCGTGAGCTTGGCCATATCGAGCATCTTGTCGATCAGCGCCTGGCTTGTCGGGACCCAAACAACGTCTTTGCCTTCTTGGCCGACGCTGGGCTGGTAGTCCGGCTCACGCTGTGCCTGGGCGAAGCTCAGCGCCACGATGAAGGCCAGCGCGGTCGCCGGAACCAGGCGCGTGCAGAACTCGTGTAACGTCATACTTTTCTCCAGTCGATGTGCGACACAACATTGTCTCCCCGGCAATGTGTACCAAATCCCATCCCCTGGCGTAATGGTGCTGAAGTCTGCCTAGGGCGGGCCGTATTACACTAATTTTACGCGCCGGATGGCGCGACGCGTCGACGCCAGTAGCACGGGCCGATGACCCGCGGACGATGGCCTCGCGGTGGGCCCATTCAAACCGGCGTGATGGCTTTCGACTGCAGACGGCCGAGGACGCCGCGGCCAATCTGGAGGAGCTTGTAGGTCGAGGACCGGGCACCCGTGAACGAAACCCGCGGTTCGTTCGACACAACCGAAACCGCTCCGGTCAGCGACCCGGGGCGTATCACGCCGCACCGATCCCGGGCGGCCCCGAAACAAACGCCTCTGGGGGTGCGGTTGGCGGCGACAAAGTGGCACCTGGAGTGAGGCTTGCGGTGGACTCTCGATAGGTACATAAATGTTTGAGCTAATACGAGAATTCCGATGGCCGAGGCAGTTCAAAAACGCTGGTTTCGGCGGCGAAGCCTGTTCGGCAAGTACGTCCTTTCGTTTGTCACGCTGCTGGTGCTGGTCCTCGCCGTCAACGGCGCTTTCGAGACCTGGTTCACCTATCGGGAGGTGACCCAGCTGTTGTCCGATTCCCAGTCCGAGAAGGCCGAAGCAATGGCCCGGCGGATCGAGCAGTACGTTGCCGAGATCGAGAGGCAGATCAGCTGGGCCACCCGGGCCAGCGCCACCACGCTCGAACAGCGCCGGTCCGACTACACCCTGCTGCTTCAGCAGGTGCCGCCGGTCGACCGCGTCATACAACTTGACAGCTCCGGAAAGGAACAGCTGCGCCTTACGCGCGATGGCTTTGTCGAACGCAGCGGCATCGACTATTCGGGCGATCCGCGGTTCAAGGAGACGCAAAAGCAGCTGGTGTGGTTCTCGCCGGTCTATTTCGACGGCCCTGATCCCTACATGACGATCGCGATCAGGCATTCCGGCCGCAACGCCGGCTCGACGGTCGCGGAAATCAATCTCAAATTCCTGGCGACCTTTTTCGATCCACAGCAATTCGGCAAGGACAGCGAGGCCTTCATTGTCGGGCCGACCGGTCGGCTCCTGGCACACACCAATCCGAACTACCGGCTCGGGACCAACATGTCCGACCTGCCCCAGGTCGCACTCGAATTCGGTGCGGGTGCCGACGGGGTGTTCTTCGGCCGGGATCCCGAAGGGCGCTCGGTGCTTTCGGCGGCAGCAGGGCTCGAAAATCTGGACTGGCACATCTTTTCGGAACAGCTCACCAGCACGGCGCTCAAGCCGGTCTACAACCTGCTCCAGCGAATCGGCTGGCTGCTGGCGCTCGGCGCCCTGCTCGCAGGGCTGTCGGGCATGCTGCTGGCGCGTCAGATGGTGGTACCGATCAAGGCGCTGCAGGCCGGCGCGCGGCAGCTTGAAGCCAGCAATTTCGGTCACCGCATCGAGGTCAAGGCGGCTGACGAGATCGAGGATCTGGCCGATCACTTCAACCGCATGGCGGGTCAACTGCAGGAATCCTACAGCCGCCTGGAGCAGAAGGTCGAAGAGCGCACGCGCGATCTCGAACAGTCGATCCGCGAACTCAAGGCGCTCGAGGAGATCGGCCGCGCGGTCGCATCGTCACTCGATCTCAACTCGTTGCTGGCGACGATCGTGACGCGCGCCGTCGAGCTGAGCAAGGCCGACGCCGGCGCAATCTACAGCTACGATCCGATCCGCAAAGTATTCGAACTCGCCGAGGCACACGGCGTCGACCAGGCCTTCCGCGACGGCACCTACGCGATCGAGATCAGGCGGGACGCCAGCGCCATGGGATCTTCGGCGCAGAAGCGGGAACCGATCTGCATCGCCGATCTCGCATCCGCGCCGAACTACCCGCTGAAAGACCTCACGCTCAAGGCTGGCTTCCACTCCGTGCTGGTGGTGCCGCTGCTCAGCCAGGACGAGTGCCTGGGTTCGCTGGTCGTACAGCGCCGCGCCACCGGCGATTTCCCGGAGAGTACCGTCGGCCTGATGCAGACCTTCGCGGACCAGTCGGTCGTGGCCATGAAGAACGCCAGGCTGTTCCGGGAGGTCGATCAGACCGGGCGCGAACTGGCGGTCGCCAACGCCCACAAGGATCAGTTCTTCGCCAATATGAGCCACGAATTGCGCACGCCGCTCAATGGCATGCTCGGATTTGCCGAACTGCTCACCGACGGGCTCTACGGCAATCTGCCCGACAAGGCCGTGGAGGTGCTGGACCTGATCCAGAAGGACGGCAAGCACCTGCTCGGCCTGATCAACGACGTGCTCGATATCTCCAAGATCGACGCCGGCCAGCTCAAGCTCGCCCTCGACGACTATTCGCTGCAGGGGATCGTCGATACCGTGGTAGCGTCGACCGGCTCGCTGGCGCGCGCCAAGGCGCTGGAGATCAAGACCGAGATTCCCCCGGACCTGCCGGTCGGCCGCGGCGACGGCCGTCGCCTGACGCAGGTGCTGCTGAACATCGTCGGCAATGCGATCAAGTTTACCGATGCGGGGTCGATCGAGATTCGCGCCAAGGCGGCCAACGGCCACTTCAACATCGCCGTGAAGGACACCGGGCCGGGCATTCCGCCGGAAGATCAGGCACGTATTTTTGAGGAGTTCCAGCAGGTTGACAACAGCAGCACACGTCAGAAAGGTGGCACCGGCCTGGGTCTGTCGATTTCCCGTCGCCTCATTGAGGTGCACGGCGGTCAGCTCGGATTGGAATCGACGCTCGGCGTCGGATCGACCTTCAACATTGTCTTGCCGGTGCGCGTGACCGAGCAGGGGCATCCATCATGAGCAAGCGCATTCTCGTGGTCGAGGACACGGTGAACAACCGCCGCATCCTCAACGATCTCCTCACCAACGCGGGCTTCGAGGTGATCGAGGCGTTCGACGGCGAGAAGGGCGTGGCGATGGCGGCGGAGTGCCGGCCGGACCTGATCCTGATGGACATCCAGCTGCCGCTGGTCGATGGCTACGAGGCGACGCGCCGCATCAAGGCCAATCCGGAGCTGCGCGCGATCCCGATCATCGCGGTGACCTCCTACGCGCTGTCCGGCGACGAGGCCAAAGCGCTGGCGGCCGGCTGCGACAGCTATTTCGCCAAGCCGTTCAGCCCGCGCGTCATCCTCGCCAAGGTGCGCGAGTTCCTGGGCTGACGCGAGTGTCCCGGTTCCGAAGTTCGCATCATCCTGCGGCACCCGCATTCGCGAACTTCGGAATTGAGGACACCTGAGTTGGAATTGGACCACCAGCAACTTATTGATCTAGTGTGGCTTCGGTTCAGAAGTCCGTATGTCGGACGCGCCGCCAGAACGATGCGGACTTCTGAACCGCCACACGAGGGAGGCTTCCGACTTTGCGAACTCCGCCGCGCATCCTGGTGGTCGACGACAATCCGACCAATGTCGAGATCCTCAGGGTCCGGCTTACCGCCCAGGGCTACGAGGTCGTGACCGCAGCGGACGGCGAGGCCGCGCTGGTGCAGGCGCGCGCGCTCGATCCCGACCTCGTCCTGCTCGACGTCATGATGCCGAAGCTCGACGGCATTTCGGTGCTCAAGGAGCTCAAGCAGGACGCCAAACTGAAGTTCGTGCCGGTCATCATGGTGACCGCCAAGGCCGATCCGCGCGACATGGTGGCCGGGCTCGAAGCCGGCGGCGACGACTATCTGACCAAGCCGTTCGAGCAGGCGGCGCTGGTGGCGCGCGTGCGATCGCTCCTGCGGATCAAGGAACTGCACGACACCGTCCAGCAGCAGGCCTCGAAGCTCAAGGAGCAGACCGAGGAACTGTCGTCCTGGAACCAGCAGCTCGAGCAGCGCGTCGCCGCGCAACTCGCGGAGATCGACCGCATCGGTCGCCTGCAGCGCTTTCTGGCGCCGCAGGTGGCGCGGTTGATCGCGTCCGGCGATTCCCCCGAGGCGATGCTGGCGAGCCACCGCCGCGAGGTCAGCGTGGTGTTCTGCGACCTGCGCGGCTTCACCGCCTTTACCGAGCGCAGCGAGCCCGAGGAGGTGATGGCGGTGCTGCGCGACTATCACGAGAGCCTCGGCGAATTGATCTTCCGCTACGAGGGCACGCTCGATCGCTTCGCCGGCGACGGCATCATGATCGTGTTCAACGATCCGATTCAGTGCGCCGACCACACCGAGCGCGCGGTCCAGCTTGCGCTCGAGATGCGCGGGCAGGTCGATCAGTTGCAGGCGCAATGGCAGCGCAAGGGCCACCGGCTCGGTTTCGGCGTCGGCATCGCCTCGGGCTACGCCACCCTCGGGCAGATCGGCTTCGAACAGCGCCGCGAATACACCGCGATCGGCAGCGTCATCAATCTGGCCTCGCGGCTTTGCGACGAGGCGCGCCCGGGGCAGATCGTGATCGGCCAGCGTGCCTTTGGCGCGGTCGAGCATTGCGTTGAGGCGGCGCCGATCGGCGAACTCACCCTCAAGGGCTTCACCGCGCCGGTCGCCGCCTACGAGGTCGTGAGCTGGCGCGGCGAGATGCCCCCGCCACCGGCTGCGGCCGCGAATGCGCCATGACGCTTTGGCGCGCATCGAAACCCAGGACCGTGGCATGAGCGCTCGCATCCGTGCCGTGCGCGTTGCCAGGCGGCAGGCCCCGGCCGTGGTGGTCGCGCTCGCGCTCGGTCTCGTCCTGCCGGAACTGCTGCCGGCCGCGCCGGCGATGCGCGAGGCCGGGCATACTCCCGGCCGCGTCGTCACGGTGGCGCAGACCCGCAATGTCTGCTTTTCCGATACGCTCCAGGTCACCGGCGTGCTCGTGCCGCGCAACGAGGTGCTGGTCCGGCCCGATCGCGAGGGTCTGCAGATCTCGCAGGTGCAGGTCGAGCCCGGCGACACCGTTGTCGCCGGTCAGGTCCTGGCACGGCTCGCGCTACCCGATGGGCAAGGCGCCCGGCAAGCAACCGGGCCAGCAACCGGGCCAGGCATTCCGGTGCGCGCACCGGTCGCCGGAGTAGTCGTGGCGTCCACCGCCGTGGTGGGCGCGATGGCCTCCGGGCGCGGGCAGCCGCTGTTCCGCATCGCCGCGCAAGGCGAGATGGAACTGCTGGCGGAAACTCCGGTGGCAACGCTTGCCAGTCTCGCACCGAACCAGGCGGCCGCGGTCGAGATCGTCGGCATTGGCTCGTTGCCGGGCCGGGTGCGGCTGATCTCGGGGACGATCAACCAGGCGACCCAGCTCGGCCAGGTTCGTGTCTTCATCGGCAGCGACGCGCAGCTCCGCGCCGGCGCCTTCGGCCGTGCGCGAATCGACCTCGCCCAGCGCTGCGGCACGGCGGTACCGCTCTCGGCAGTGTTGTACGGTTCTGGCGGTCCGGTGGTGCAGGTGGTCCGCGACGGCCGAATTGAATCGCAGCGCGTCAAGGTCGGTCTGATTTCGTCCGGCTTGGCCGAAATCCGCGACGGGTTGTCCGAAGGCGACATGGTGGTGGCGCGCGCCGGCGCGTTCCTGCGCGAAGGCGACCGCGTGCGGCCGGTGGTGGCGGGCGAGCCGGTCGACCAGCCGAAATAGGCGAAACGTGCCGGCGAAAATGCGAAGGCCGCCCGTGGGCGGCCTTGTGGTTGCTTCGGAAGATGGGTCCGATCCTAGTCCTCGATGTTGCGCCGGTCCCATTCCATCTGCCAGCGGCGCTCTTCCCAATCGATCTCTTCGTGCGCGCTCTGAGCCTCGGTGGCGGCGGTCGCGGGGGAGGCGGACTGAATGTTCGAGAAGCTGGTCATGGCACTGGCTCCGAGGGGCTGACCGGGATGGCCCGGCGGGTTGCTGATGCTCGGACCATAGTGCGCTTGCATCGGCGCCGGCGTGTTGGCCGTCACAGTTCGGTCGATTGCTGGGAGGGGACGCGCGTGACCCGGCCGGTTGCGAAATCTCGCAGCCGGGCATTGGATTGTCCGCGCGGACGCAACACTATCGGCACGGGGCGGGCGACGCCCACGATGAGAAACAGGCCACACGATGCAACATCTGACTGTGGAGCTGATCGGCTACGCGGCGGCGGCGGCGAGCCTCTACGCCGCCAATTCGAAGACCATCATCCCGCTGCGGTACGCGGCCATCGCCGCGAACGCGCTGGCGATGATTTATTCGTTCAACCACGGCACCTACCCGACCGTAATGCTCAACGCCGTGCTGCTGCCGATCAACGCCATCCGGCTCCGCGCCATGATCAAGTTGATCCGCGACGTCGACGCCGCCGCCAAGAGCGACATGAACATCGACTGGCTGCTCGCCTACATGCGCCCGAAAGAGTTCAAGGCCGGCGAGGAGTTCATCCGGCGCGGCGATATCGCCAACGAGGCATTCTACATCCTGTCGGGCGAAGTCGAGATCGTCGAGATTAGAAAGACGTTGGGGAGCGGCACTCTGCTGGGCGAGATCGGCCTGTTCACCGACGACGGCCGGCGCATCATGACCGCGCGCTGCAAGACCGACGTCCGCGCCGCCACCATCACCTACGACCGGTTCAAGGAACTTTACTTCCAAAATCCGCAGTTCGGCTTCTACCTGCTGCGCCTCGTCGTCGCGCGCCTGCATGGCAATGAACTGCAGCTCGCCGCGATGCCGCCGCCGCCGAAGTAGCGAGGAGTGGGGCCCTCGCGGATTGAACGTGCCCAATCTCCGTTCGTGCCCGCGAAAGCGGCGACCCACGGCGAATGCGCGTGGAAGAGAAGGACTGAGTGCCCGCTTGCGCGGGCACGAACGGAGAAAGGAGCGCGCTCACAGCGCGGCTTCGCTCTCGATCGCGGCTTTCTTCTCCAGGCAGTAATACCCGGCGAGACGGCTGACCAACGCTTTGTCGGTCCATTCCTTGAGGATGCGGCTGACGTTCTCTCGCGCGATCCCCGCCATGGCACCGAGGTCGGATTGCGTCACTTTCTGCCGGACCAAAATGCGCCCGTTGCCAACGTCATGGCCGAACGCCTCCGCGAGGCTGAGCAGCGCGCGTGCCACTCGTCCCTTCACCGACAGGAAGCTCGTCGCCGCCAGTGCGCTGTTGGTGTCGCGCAGGCGGCGCGCCAGCAGCACCATCAGATGTTGGTGCATCTCCGGGTGCTGCCGGCCGCACGCCTCGAACGCCGATCGGCTCACAAAGCAAAGCTTGGATTCGCGCAGCGCCGTGACCGAGGCGGAGCGCGCCGAGCCGTCGATCATCGACAGTTCCCCGACGATCGAACCCGGCCCGAGGATCGCCAGGATGCGTTCGGCGCCGCCGGGCGTGATCACGCTGACCTTGAGCAGGCCCTCCTCGATCCGGTAGCAGCCGTCGCCGGTATCGCCGGCGAGGAACACCACCTGGTCGGCCCGCACGGTCTGCACGCGCGCCTCGGCGAACAGCTTTTGGGAAAGATCGCCCGGCAGGGCTGAAAGCAGATTGTCCGGCGGGAGCGCTGGTTTCGCCATCGAGGTTCACCCTTCGGTGAGAATCATCCGCGGAAGCGGTGCGGCACAGTAGCGCAAGACCTGCGACAGAACAGCGGGCAAAGTTGCTGATAATCGCGCGGCGAGATCGGTGCGCTCCCTCTCCCTATGGGAGAGGGAGCCGACCGCCTTTGCCGGGATACTGGCGACAATCCGCGTCTTCGTGACCGCCAGCACAGTGGTGCGGTCCGCCGCACGGCATGCTCCCTCCATCAGTTCGCTAGACCACAGGAGAGAGCCATGTCCAACACGTCGAAGTTCGGCCGCTGCGCCAACTGCGGAAATCCGTTTCCCGTCGTTGAAGGCCGTGTTCAGCAATGGCGCATCGCCGGGAACCAATTCACCTGCAGCGAGTTTTGTGCCGAGGGCATCGAACAGACGAGCGCGCAAAACGTGTCATGATAAAACGCGTCTTGAAAAGGTGTCACTGTTGTCAGGGGCCGTTTGGCCTCGTTCGACACTATTACAACCGGCACCAGTTCTGCCGCCCGAAATGCGTGGCCGATTATCAACAGAACCTGCGGCGCCTGGTCGCGGAGAAGAAGCCGCGCGTGCCTGTCATCCGCGAGTGGTACGCCGTTTGATCCACTCATCGATGACGGGCAGCGCGCGCGCTTTCAGGTCGGCGTCGAACCTGATATCGACTTCCGCCTCCTGGGCAGCCTCGCGGGCATTGGCGCTTGCCTGCATCGGGGAGAAGTTCGCCAATTCGTCGGCGCGGTTCCGATCGCTGAAATTCTTCATCAGGTTGGGAACGAAATAGTTGCGGAACGACGAGCCCTGCCGATCTGCCAGCGACCTGAAATTCCTGCGCACGAACGCCCAGGCGAGTTCGGCGTGTCCGCCATCCGACGCCATCGCATTGAGCATGCTCCCGATCACGCTCGAAGGCAGATCGCGCGTGAGCAGCAGGTTGAGCGTATCCTGCGCCAGCGCCGGATCGCGCGCGCTTGCGGCCGCCGCATAGTAGCGCTCGCGCTCGCGTCCGGAGGACTTGCGGGCAAGGGCGAGCAGCGTGTCGTAGATACTTCGGTCGGCCGAGATGCCGGCCAGCCGCACGATCGCATCGCGGAGGTTCGGACGCAACCGTTGCTCCGGACTCTGCTGAAACGTGGCGAACCGGCGTCTGGCTTCGGCCAGGACTTCCTCATCGCCCAGCCGCCCGAGCGTGCGGATCAATTCTGCGCGCAGGGCGCCGGTACCGTCGCCTTGGGGAACAGATCGGTCCCAGCCGATGCGGTCGAGCACCGGGCGCAGTTTGGCGCGTGCATGCGCCTGAAAGGCCGCGCGCCCGGGACGGTCGTACTGGAGCCGGTCGATCTGCTTGATCACCCGCATCACCTGATCCCAGACTGGACGGCTGTCGTCGCCGATCTGTTCGACCAGGTCGAGATAGGCGCTCGGCGAGCCGCGGCCCGCTTCCACCAGCGTCCAGGTATCGGCGAGCAGATTGACGCGGTCCGCGGGAGGCAGATGCGCGAACGACCGGGTGAGCGCCATGCGCAAGGTCTCGTCGTACTGCACCAGATAATAGCCGGTGTCGCCGACATTGAGCTTGACCGCGTCGCCGCAGCGGCCGGCGGCGATTTCGAGCGGCGCCCGCGTCAACAAAACGGGTTCGAGCTGCTGCTGACCGTTCACCAGTTCGGCGGCGATCGGTATCTGCCAAGCGCCCGTTGAGCGGTCCGGCGCCTTTCCGGCGTTCGGCAGCGCAAAGCGCTGCTGGCGCAGACCGATGCGTTGTGCGCCGTCGATGCACCTGGTTTCCGCGATGACCAGGGGCACGCCGCTCTGTTCGATGAAGGCGGTGGCAACCGCCGTCACCGGCTTGCCGGAGACCGCTTCGAGCGCGCGCCAAAGGTCCGCCGACGTGGTGCTGCCATAGGCGTGATCGGTGACGTATTTGCGCACGCCGGCGCGGAATACTTCCGTACCCAGATAGCCTTCCAGCATGCGGACGATGGCGCCGGCCTTGTTGTAGGTGATGTCGTCGAACATCTCGGATGCTTCCGACTTGTCGCGGACCGGCCGGTGAATCGGATGCGCGGTGCCGTTGGCGTCCTGCCGCATCGTGCCTTGCTTTTCGTCGTAATTGTTGAGCCAGGTCTGCCAGCGCGGATGGAAATGCTCGGTCGCCTTGGACTCCATCCAGGTGGCGAAGCCTTCGTTGAGCCAGAGATTGTCCCACCACGTCATGGTGACGAGGTTGCCGAACCACTGGTGGGCGATCTCATGAGCGATCAGCGCGAAGATGCCGCGCCGGACGCTCGGCGCGTCCTTCCGCGGGTCGAATAGGAGGTAATTTTCCCGGAACGTGACGGCGCCCCAATGCTCCATGGCGCTGACGTAGCCGTTCGGGATCGCGATCATGTCGAGCTTGGGCAGAGGATACTTCAGGCCGAAATAATCGTTGAAGTAGCGCAGCAGGTCGATCGTGCTTTGCAGCGCAAACCGGGCCTGCTCACCCTTGCCGGTCGTAGTGAAGACATTGATCGCAACGCCGTCAACCTCGCCGGTGATGCGCTCGAGCTCGCCCGCGGTCAGCTCGACGAGATAGCTCGACATCTTCGGTGTGGTCATGAAGAAGATCTTCTTGGCGTCCGGTCCGGCGGGCTCCTCACGCGCGACCGGCATGTTGCTGACGGCGGAGTAGGCGCGAGGCACCGTGACGGTGAGCGCGAACGTCGCCTTGAGCGACGGCTCGTCCCAGGCCGGGAAAAGCCGGCGGGCGTCCGCGGGGGCCATATGACTGGAGATCAGCCGTTTGCTGGTTCCTTCGAAGCGATAGTCGACGTAGTAGAGGCCGGGGCCGCGCCGGTGGATTTGTGCCGTGAAAGCGATGCGCAGCTTGTGAGGGCCGACCGCGAGCGGACGCGGAAAGGTGAGGGTGACGGTCTCCTCGTCGTCGTCATACGCGATCGCTGCGCCGCGCGGCATACCGTCGACGGTGGCGCGGGCGATCCTGATCTCGTCGGCATTGAGCACGACCCGGGCGGTGGGTTCGCGGACCTCGATGTCGATGACCTCGAAGCCGTCGACCTTAAGGGTCTCGGGGTTGAGCTCAAGATCGATGGCGTAGTGCATCGGCACGACGGCCGTCGGCAGTTTGCCGGGGGTGAGGTCGGCGTTCGGCCGCGGCGCTGCGGCGCCGACCGTGCAGAGCAGCAGCATGAGCGCGAACACGGTCGCGCCGTGGCGCGAGAACGACACCGTCGGGCGGGGACGGAACATGGCGGACATGGTTCGGCTCACGCGGCGCACTCTGCGGACATATCGGAAAGCGGTTGGAACACCGGATGCACCTCGGCCAGCAGGCCAGATATCGGGTGTGGCTGCCGCTCCTGCCAGCGGCCCGCGGCGATCCTAAAAGTCCAGGATGGCGGATTGTTGATGCCTCGCGAAGCATGGACGCGGCGGCGCGAGCGGGCGACTCGGTTGGCAGGGCGGTGAGGCACGTGGGTCCCCGAATGTTCAGGGGGTGAAGACGGGATGACAGGTTGCGCCTTCCGCCCGGCAGAACCGGTGCGGAAGGCGCGGGAAGAGGGGCGAAGAGGCAGGCATGCGGACGGAAGATGCCGGGAGACGCGCGGGAAGATCAGGCGAAAACCGCGCCGGAGAGGCCGAGTTCGAACACGCCGGGGATGTTGACGACGAGTTCCGGCCGCCGTCCATTCTCGAACAAGGCATATTTCAAGGCTGCCGACTGGCTGGCGAACAGGCCGCCGCGCCGCCCGCTTTGGTCCTGCGCGACCCACTGGCCGCGGCTGTTGCGGCCAAGGAAGAAAAGCGAGGTCGCTGAAGCGTTTGCAACGAATTTTTCACCCTGGCGCATAGCACGTCTCCGTCCGTTCCGGTGTCAGGGCGATCAGCGCCCGTTTCATGGTCCGGAACCTACGCAGCGCGCCGATTTCCCGATGTGCTGATCGTCACAAGATTGCGGGTTTGTACTTGCCGGGCCGCAGGCGGCAAAGCATCGTCGCCGCCTGTTGTCTAATGTCGTTGTGCTACGTAATGAGGCTTGGTCTTTCCGTACGCCTTCGAGAGAGCTGAGCTTTCGAATGGGAGATCCGCCACATCGCGTCGAACGCAAATTGGCAGCGATTCTCGCTGCCGATATCGCCGGCTACAGCGGGCTGATGGGAGCGGACGAAGAAGCCACCGTCCGCGATCTCAAGGCGCATCAGAGCGTCATTCTGCCGCTGATCGCGACCTTCAGCGGCAGAGTGATCGACACGGCAGGCGACGGCATCCTCGCCGAGTTCGCCAGTGTCCTCAACGCGGTCAACTGCGCGGTGGCGATCCAGCGGAACATGGCAGAGCGCAATGCCTCGGTGGCTCCGGACCGGCGCATGCAATTCCGCATCGGCATCAACCAGGGCGACGTGATCTACGACGATACCCGCATCTACGGTGACGGGATCAACGTCGCGGCGCGGCTTGAGAGCATTGCGGAGGCGGGTGGCATCTGCCTGTCCGGCAAGGTTTACGAGGAGGTCGAGGGCAAGTTCGACCTGGCGTGCGAAGACATCGGGCCGCAGCAGCTCAAGAACATTGCGCGGCCCGTCAGGGTCTACCGGATCGATGGCCCCGCGCTCGCCGGCACCGCCGCGCAAGCCGCGCCGGCATCCGACAAGGCGTCGTTGCCGGCGCCCGACGGACCGTCGATCGCCGTACTGCCGTTCACGAACATGAGCGGGGATGTCGAGCAGGAGTTTTTTGCCGACGGCCTGACCGAAGATATTCTGACGGCGTTGTCCCGATTCCGGGAGTTTCTGGTCATCTCGCGCAACTCGACGTTTGTCTACAAGGGCAGGGCGGTCAACATCCAGGAGGTCGCGAACGCTCTCAACGTGCAGTACGTGGTGGAAGGCAGCGTCCGCAAGGCCGGCAACCGGGTCCGCATTACGGTCCAGCTCATCGATGCCCGCAAGGACCGGCACATCTGGGCCGAGCGCTACGACCGGGAACTGGAAGATATCTTCGCCATCCAGGACGAGGTGACGTCCTCGATCGTCGCGACCCTGTCCGGGCAGGTCGAAGCCGCTACCTATCAGTCCATCGCCCGGAAACCGACCGAGAGCATGGCCGCCTACGAGCTCGTGCTGGCAGCCAAGATCCTCCACCATCGTGCCAACAGGGAGGACAACCTGGAGGCCCGGAAGGTCATCGAAAGTGCGCTGGCCCTCGACCCGAACTATGCGCACGCTCATGCATGGTGCGCTTGCATTGTCGGTCAATCACTCTTGAACGACTGGGAGCTTGACCGTGACGTTGCTTGGCAGATCGTCAATGACGAACTCAAGATCGCGCTCGCTCTCGATCACAACGACAGCGACGTGCACCGCATCCTTTCTGCGGTACATCTCCTGTCTCACGACTACGAAGCCGCCGAGCATCACCAGCAGCGTGCGGTCGCGCTCAATCCCAACAACGATCTGATCGTCGTCCAGCAGGGCGAGCTGGATACGTGGCTCGGTGAGCCGGAAAAGGGCATCGAGTGGATCAAGAAGGCAATGCGTCTCAACCCGCACCATCCCGAGCGCTATTGGAATCACCTGGGACGGGGATACTTCGTTGCTCGCCGCTACCGTGAAGCGATCGACGCATTCAAACACATCAGTCATCCGAACCAGTTCCACCATGCCTTTCTTGCCGCCTCCTTCGCCATGATGAACGACACGACGAACGCGGCCACGCACGCGCGGAGCGTCCTCGCGCTCGATCCGAATTTCTCCGCGGATGCCTACTTGCGGACGCTTCACTATCGGCGCGATGCCGATCGCGACCACCACCGCGATGCGCTGTTGAGAGCGGCGTTGCCGGCCTAGCGTGCCGCCCGGGCTGTTCATCCAATTCTTGGATGTCGCGCATCGACGGCCCGTGTTGGTCGCCGCCCGGGTTCTGCGATATACTGCACGATCTCGGCAACCGGCTCCCTGCGAGGCTTCGATGACCGGCGTCCAGCGCACCGGCGACGGCGGCCCTAAGCGGCATTCACCCGCTCAGTTGTGCCATATCGTCTTCTATACCCGTCAGTTCGACGCGATGGTGGCGTGGTATTGCGATGTGCTCGGAGCTTATCCGGTCATGCGCAACGACCACATCGCTTTCCTGACCTACGACGAGGAGCACCACCGCGTTGCGATCGTCCGCAAGGACGGTCTGGCGGACCGGCCGGCAGATTGCACCGGCTTCGCGCATGCGGCCTTCGGGTACGGGTCGCTGTCGACACTGGCGGCGACCTATGTCCGCCTCAAGCAGCGCGGCATCGCGCCAGTCTGGGAGATCAACCACGGCCCGACGACCTCGCTTTATTACGAGGATCCGGATCGGAATCGCATCGAGCTGCAGGTGGATAATTTCGACAGGCTGGATAAGCTCAACGACTGGTTTGCCACCGGAGCGTTCGACCGCAATCCGATCGGGGTCGAGATCAAGTTCGACGACATCGTCGAGCGTCTGCGCGGCGGCGAACCGGAGCGGAACATCCTGCGTCCGCTGCAGACCTGATCGTTCGTCAGGTGCGGACAGGCTTCGCAGCCTTCGGCCCGGCGCGCTCTGCGAACAGATCGTTGACCACGCCACGGAGCCACTTGTTGGCCGCGTCGTGCTGGTAGCGGGGATGCCAGTACTGGCGCAACACCACGTTGGGTATTCTGATCGGCAGCGGCAGCATTCTGATCTTAAGAAAGCGCGAGAACACCGCACCGATCTCGCCAGGGACGGTGGCGACCAGGTCGGTCTGCTCCAGGATCGGTGGGATCACAATGTAGTAGGGTACCGAGAGCACGACCCGGCGGGTCAGGTGGTGCCGGGCAAGCAGGCGGTCGACGAGTTCGTGCACCCGCACTGGCGTATGCACCGCGGCGTGATCAAGCTCGACATATTGTGCCAGCGTCAAACGCCGGCCGATCTTCGGATGGTCATGCCGAAACACGCAGACGTAGTTCCGTTCATAGAGCCGCTGTTGCAACAGGCTGCCCGGCAGGTCCGGGAAGTATCCGATCGCGATATCGAATTCGCCGGATTCCAGCGCGGCCGGGAGTTCGTGCGGCGGCGAGGGCCGGCTGCGCAAGGTCGCGTTCGGCGCAAGCTCGCGCAGCCGCGATAACAGCGGCGGCAAGAATACCAGGCCGCCCATGTCTGTCAGGCAGACCGAGAATTCGCGGGTTGCCGTCTTGGGGTCGAAGGTCGTTTCGGTCAGGACGCGCCGCTTCACGGTGTCCAGCACCTCCGAAATCGGCGCCGCGAGTTCAACCGCGCGTGGCGTCGGCAGCATGCTGCGGCCGCTGCGGAGGAAGAGCGGGTCGCCGAACTGCGTCCGCAGACGTGCGAGGGCATAGCTCATGGCTGGCTGAGAAAGGCCGACGATGCGGCCAGCGCGCGTTACGCTTTGGGTCCGCATGAGCGCTTCGAATACCGGCAGCAGGTTCAGGTCGGTGTTCCTGATATCCATGTTTTGGATGCGGTCAATTCATTCGATCCATATGGCAAATCTTACTTGAGCCTCTAAGATTACGCCACATCCCGCGGCTGGCCCGCAGGCGATTCCCGTGGAGTCCGAGCTTGCTCAACACCGAGGTTCTCATCGTGGGCGGCGGTCCAGTGGGACTGGCGCTGGCTTGCGAACTCGGATGGCGCGGCGTGGACTGTCTGCTGGTCGAGCAGAACCCCGAGTACGGCGAGGAGCCGGTCCCGAAGATCAACCTGGTCAACGTCCGATCGATGGAGTTCTGCCGGCGCTGGGGCATCGAACTCGAAGTGCGCCACGGCGGGTTCCCGGACGACTATCCGATGACCGTGCAGTTCCTCACCAGTCTGCGCGGCAAGTTGATCGCGCGCCTGCCCTACGAGTCGATGAGTGAACAGCCGGAACTGCCGTTCAGTCCGACCCGCCGCCAGCGTATCCCGCAAGGTCTGATCGACCCGATCATGCGGCGGGCGGCGCAGCGGTTCGAATCCGTGCGGGCGCAGTTTCAGGCCCGACTGGAATCGTTCGTCGATCGTGGCAGCCATGTCGAGGCCGAGATCGCGGACCTGCGCAGCGGCGCACGGCGCCAGGTCAGTGCGCGCTATCTTGCCGCCTGCGATGGCGGTCACAGCATGGTGCGGGATGCGCTCGCGATCCCGCTGCGGGGCGACAAGGCCATCAGCTATTCCTGCGGCTTCTATTTCCGTTGTCCGTCGCTGTGGCGCCTGCACGACAAGGGCAAGGCCATCATGAACATTCTGGTCGATCGGAATGGCATGTGGGCCAACCTCAACATGATCGACGGCTTCAAGACCTGGAGATTGTCGATGATCGGCGGCGACCGCTACATCCCGCCCTCGGAGATCGACCTGCCGGGGTTGATGCGGCGCATGATGGGGGACGATGCCGCGTTTGATTACGAGATCGTCGGTGTGTCGCCGTGGGTGCGGCGCGCCGTGGTCGCCGAGACCTACCGCAAGGGCAACTGCTTCCTGGTCGGTGACAGCGCCCATCAGCTGTCTCCGACCGGCGGCTTCGGAATGAACACCGGCTTTGGCGACGCGGTCGATCTCGGTTGGAAGGTCGAGGCCAGTTTGCGAGGCTGGGGCGGCGAGACGTTGCTCGACAGCTACGATGCAGAACGGCGTCCGATCGGGGAACGCAACGTGGCGGAGGCGACGAGCAACTTCCGCAATATCCGTGACTTGCCGACCTATCCGTGGATTGACGCGGACGGGCCGGAAGCCGATGCGCAGCGTGCGGTTCTCGGCGAGCGCTTCAAGGCGATCACGCGGAGGGAATGGGATTCGTATGGAGTGCAGTTGGGCTATCGCTATGCCGGCTCGCCTTTGATCGTACCGGACGGTAGCGATCCGCCGGTCGACGATCCCTCCGACTATGTTCAGACCGCTTTCCCCGGCGCGCGCGCGCCGCACGCCTGGCTGGCACCGGGGTGCTCGACGATCGATTTGTTCGGGCGGGGCTTCACGCTGCTCGATCTTGGTGCAGGGGCGGGGACTGTGGAGCGGCTGCAACGTGCCGCGCAGACTGCCGGCGCTCCGCTTGCAGTGCATCGTATCGAACGGCTCGACGTGTCCGGCCTTTACGAACGCAAGCTCGTTCTGGTCCGGCCAGACGGTCACGTCGCCTGGCGTGGCGACGAGCCGCCAGACGACCCGCTCGCGCTCCTTGCGACAGTAACAGGTCAAGCTGGCGTCACGGCAATGCCCGAGACGGTCGAAGCGGCAACATAACGCTGCAACAACATAATAAGGAAACGCCATGGCTACCCTCCGAATTCTGCTCGCATTGCTCTGCGTCATCTGCGGCGTCGAGACTTCGGCTGCACAGACATTCCCGAACAAGCCGGTCCGCCTGATCCTGTGGGGGCCGGGGTCTTTTCCCGACATCGTTGCGCGTCGCATGAAGGAGCATCTTGCTGCCAAGTGGGGCCAGACCGTCATCGTCGAGAACCGGGCGGGCGCCGGCGGGCTCCTGGCGGCCGCGACCGGCGTGCAGGCGCCGCCGGACGGTCACACCTTGGTGTGGGGCGATCCGGTGAGCTGGGCCTTCAACCAGGAAGGCGGCAAGGGCGGCTCCAACGCGACGAGCCAGTTGGTGCCGGTGTCGCTGGTCGTCGAAGTTCCGATGGCTGTTTTCGTTAGCTCGAAATTTCCCGCCAAGACGCTGCCGGAACTGTTCGCTTACGCCAAGGCGCAGCCAAAGCCGCTGCAATATGCAAGCCCGGGCATTCTGTCGTTTCACCATCTGGTGCTGGCGCTTTTGGCCGAGCGGGGCGGCATCAAGATGCAGCACGTCCCGTACCGTACCATTTCTCAGATCACCATCGACGTCGCCTCGGGCGACATCGCCGTCTCGCTCGGCGGGCTGGGCAGTGTGGTGGGCTTCTTGAACGATGGCCGGATCCGCGCCCTGGCGTGGACGGGGGAGCGCCGGTTTGAAGGCCTCAAGGACGTGCCGACCGTCATCGAGCAGGGCATTCCGAACTTTGCGCTCAGCATCAAAGCGGGATTCTTCGTCCACAAGGACACCCCGCCGGAACTCGTGGCGCTACTGTCGCGCGATCTCGGCGAGGCGGCGCGCGCCGCCGATGTCGTGAAGTTCGTAACCGGGGCCGGGGCGATTCCAGTCGGGTCGAGCCCGGAAGAGTTCAAGCGCGCGGCCGCCAAGGACATCGAGCTTTTTACCGCCGTGGCCGAACGCGAAACCGCGCCGAAATAGGGAAGGTGCGGAGCAATGACCGTGACCCAGCGTTCGACACCGCCGTTCCGGGCCGAGCATGTCGGCAGCTTGATCCGGCCCGCCGGGCTGCGCGAGGCGCGCGAGGCCTGGATGGCCGGCAAGATGCCGGCCGCCGAGCTCAAGGCGGTCGAAGACCAATGCATCGACGAAGCCGTTGCGTTGCAGGAGCGGGTCGGGCTGCATGCGGTCACGGATGGCGAATTCCGCCGACCAAGCTGGCGCGACGGCTTCTTCGACAATGTCGATGGCTTCAGCCGTGAGCGGCAGGCCGCGGATTTCGTGTTCAAGCTCGCCGACGGCACGACGCAGCGCACGGCGCCGGTACCGCATGTCGTCTCGCGACTCGTCCGCCGGCGCGGCATCGCGACGCGCGAGTTCGAGTACCTCAAGTCGAGGACGCGCCGCACGCCGAAGATCACGCTGCCCGCGCCCTCGGTCATGCACTTCTTTCGCGGCGGCAGGTCGATTGATCCGGCCGTCTACGCCGACGTCGCCGAATACATGGCGGACGTCACTCGCATCTACCGGGAGGAACTTGCCGAGCTTGCCGCGCTCGGCTGCCGCTACGTGCAACTCGACGAGGTGGCTTTGCCGGTGATGTGCGACGCCGGCGCGCAGGAGATCGTGCGTGCGCGCGGCGAATCGGTCGAGCGGACTGTCGCCCTCTATATCGAGGCGCTGAACCAGGTCGTGCGCGACCGCCCGGCCGGGATGACGATCATGGTGCATATGTGCCGGGGCAACGTCGGCGAGGGGATCGCCGCGACCGGCTACGATCCGATTGCGGAACGCGCGTTTGCGACTCTCGATGTCGACGGCTTCCTGCTCGAATATGACACGCCGCGCGCCGGCGACTTCGCGCCGCTGCGGTTCGTCCCGAAGGACAAGTTCGTTGCGCTCGGCCTGATCAGTACCAAGGTGCCAGACGTCGAGGACGCCGACGGTCTGCGCCGGCGCATCGACGAGGCGGCTCGCGTCTTTCCGATCAACCGGCTCGGCTTATGCCCGCAATGCGGCTTCGCCAGCGGCTTTCGCACCGCCCGCCTCACCATCGCGGACGAGGAGCGAAAGCTGGCGAACCTGGTTCAGGTGGCCGAGCAGGTATGGGGATGAGCGTCCGCCGGCAGGCTCACCCGTGCTTGCCGTTGAGTGCGTAGCGGCCGTCGTTGAGCCGCGTCAGGCTGCCGTCCGCGTAGAGCTTGTCGAGGGTGCGCACTACGTCGCGGCCGTCGCGGGTGCCGGCCGCGGCCATCAGATCGAGGAACGTGGCCGGGCCCTGCGCGAGCGCGGCTTCGACCGACTGCGGTTCGCGCTGCGGCAGTTGCGGCGGGTACGGCACCGTGAACTCGACGCTGTCGGTCTTGCCGAAGGGCTTCGTGCAGTCGAAGCCGCACTTGGCGCCGGTGCGGCTGCCCTGCAGCGAAGGGTCCAACGGTACGCAGCGGAAGCCCGAGGCCACGACAAAGTCGCGGTCGGCCTGGAATCGGGTCGCCAGCGCCCAGTCGATCTGCTCGTCGGAGAACACGTCGATGTCGTCGTCGACCACGAACACGTGCTTGACGTCACCCGACGAGCAGAACACCGCCGCGATGGCGTTGCGCGCCTCGCCCGGATTGCGCTGTCGCAGCGACACCCGCACGTTGTACATGCCGCCCGACGACGCTGTGCAACACACCGCGACCGGCTCGCGGATCGCCTGCTGCAGCACGCTCCAGATCGCCGCTTCGGTCTTGGCGGCGCCAAGCTGCGCGGTGTCGGTGTAGCCGAGCTTCTGGCCGCCGATGGTCAGCGTCTGGAACAGCGCGTCCTTGCGCCGTGTGATGGCGGTCAGGTGGAACACCGGGTTGCGCTTGAGCAGTCCGTAATAGCCGATGTACTCGCCGTAGGGGCCCTCCGGCTCGACGTGGCCGCGCTCGTCGAGATAGCCCTCCAGCACGATCTCGGCGTCGGCGGGCACGCGCACGTCGATGGTCTTGCACTTCACCAGCGGCACCGGCGCGCCGCGAACCGCGCCTACGACGTCGATCTCGTCCATCGCGGGCGTCGAGGCGACAGCCGCGAGGTAGTCGGTGGGATAGCTGCCGACCGTGAACGCGACCGGCAGCCGCTCGCCCTTCGCCACTGCAGCGAGGTAGATCGCTTTGAGGTCGCTCGGCGCGACCATGTCGATACCGGCGGCGCGCGGCCCGCGCAGCATCATCCGCCGGCAGCCGAGATTGGTGAAGCCGGTCTTGCCGTCGACGGCGTAGTCGATGCTCGCCGAGATATACGGCGCACCGTCCAGCCCGTGCTGGAGATGGACGGGGAGGGTGGTGAGATCGGCTTCGTCGCCGGTCTGCACGATTTCGTGGACCGGCGCCTCGTCGGACGATACTTCGACCGGCTTGAACGGCCGGTTGAGACGTTCACGCAATACCGCTGGAAACTCGTTCTCGTCGGTGTCGAGCGCGGCGGCGAGACGGCTGCGCGCCGACATCACGTTGCCCACCAGCTCGGCCCGCTCCGGCCCGACGTTGCGGAACCAGACCGCCTTCGGGTTGCCGTTGAGCACCGCGGCGACGTCGATCAGGTCGATGGGCGCGTCGTGGACGATGCATTCGCCCTGCTGCACGAGCTTCTCGACAAAGCGGCGCAGGCGGAATTTCTCGGTGTCAGGCTGGGTCATGGCTTCGCTTTTCCGATCGCCGGCTCGTTCCCGTCGGCGCGGCGCCGCGGTACGCTAACTTGACGAGTGGCGGCGGACAAGGCGCAAACCTCATGACGAATCAGACGGCAATCGGCTTCGTCGGCATCGGTGCAATGGGCTGGCCGATGGCGGCCAATCTCGTGCGCCGGCAATTTCCGGTGACGGTCTACGATCTCGACCGGGAACGGCAAGACCGTTTCGTGCAGGCGCACCAGAGCCGTGCGGCGTCATCGCTTGCCGATCTTGGCGAGGATGCTTCGGTCATCGTCACCATGCTGCCAACCGGGCGTGACGTCCGCGAAGTGTTGCTGAGCGCCGAGGACGGAGCTCTTGCCAAAGCGCTCAAGCCAGGCGCGATCGTCGTCGATATGAGCTCCTCGGACCCGGCAGGGACGCGCGAGCTAGCCGCGACGCTCGCTGCGCGCGGCGTGATCCTGATCGATGCGCCGGTGTCGGGCGGCACGCGCGGCGCGGAGGCGGCGAGCCTCACCATCATGATCGGCAGCGGCGACAAGGCAGCCGTCGAACGGGTGCGTCCGCTGCTGGACGCCATGGGGCAGCGGCTGTTCGAGACTGGCGGCTCCGGCACCGGCCACGCCATGAAGGCGCTGAACAATTTCGTCGCCGGCACGAACTTCCTCGCCGCCGCCGAGGCCCTGGTGGTCGGACGCCGCTTCGGGCTCGACCCGGCGCTCATGATCGACATCATCAACCAGTCGACCGGCCGAAATTTTTCAACCGAACATGTGCTTCCGCAGCATGTGCTCAGCCGCAAGTTCGCCTCTGGCTTCCAGCTTGGCCTGCTTGCCAAGGACGTCAAGATCGCCGCGGACCTGGCCGAGGACATGCAGGCCCACGCGCCGCTCGCGCAGTTGAGCCGCGACCTTCTCGCACGCGCCAAGGATCGGCTCGGCGGCGACGCCGATCATTCCGCCGCGATTCGCTATTGGGAAATGCTCAACGGCGTGACGATTGGCGGCGAGCCGGAAGCCTGACGCACCACCGCTGCTGTCATCACCGGGCCGGCGCAAGGCGCCGAGACCCGGTGATCCATCCTTTGCGCAAGAAGATGGATCGCCGGGTCAAGCCCGGCGATGACCACCGCCCGATCACGCCCGGCCGGTATGCCGTTTGACGAAGTCGACGATCATCGCCAGCGCCTTACGCGAGGCGGCCGAATTCGGATCGCGGCTGACGAAGGTATGCGGCTCGCCTTGAAACTTCTCGACGTGGATCTCACCGCCGCGCTTGGCGTAGGCAGCGGCGAAGCGCTCGGCTGAATCCGCGGGCAGGTTGTCGTCGTTGGTGCCCTGGAGAAGGAGCGCCGGCGGCAACTGCGCCGCCTCGCCACGATCGAGCACAAGCTGGGGACTTCCCTCTGCCATCGCGGCCTCGTCCGGCCAGTAGGCATGGTGGGCGTCGATCAGCCGCTGGTTCTTCCGCTCCTTGACCATGTGATAGCGCGCCAGCGGATCGGCGACCGGCCAGCACGCGATCACATAGGGCACGGTGGCGTCGGCATTGGCATGGGCGGTGCCGTGCTCGGCGAGTTCAAGCGACGCATAGCGCGCATCGAATGGCTTCATCACCGCCATCAGCAACTGCTGGCCGCCGCTCGACGTGCCGAGGGCGCCGACCTCATTGGGCTCGATGCCGAAGGCGGGCGCGTTCGACTTGAGCCAGCGGATCGCCACATTCACGTCGGCGATCGGCGCCGGATACTTCACCTCCGGTGGCATGCGGAAGTCGATCGACATCACTGCGATGCCGGCCTGCGCCAGCGCCTCGTGGATCGCCTTGTTGCTCAGGCGGTCGTTGGAGGTCCAGCCGCCGCCGTGCACCTCGACCACGGCCGGGTAGGGCGGCGGTGACGCCGGCAGATAGAGCCGCGCCAGCAGCGGGCTGTTGCCGTGGATATGATAGACGACGTCAAAGGCGCGATAGGCAGGCTGCGACATGGCTTAGCAACTCATTCGTTCGGAATGACGGGGAGCAGCAGGTGCGATGGGCGCTGCGGGTCGTGGTAGACGTGGTGCAGTACCGTACTGCTGCTGCAGATATGATACGGAATGTACTCGACATTACTGGCGCCGCCGACGCCGGTCGCGACGTCGAGGCTGGTGACTTCGACGCAGATGCGGTGGCCGGCCTTGAAGCAGTTGGCGGTCGCCATGATTTCGATGGCGTATTCGTTGATCTCGCCGGGTACGACTTTTTTCTGTGCGGCGCGGGTGAGCGGATGCCACGGCCGACCGGGCAGTGAGCGGGTCGGATCGACGGCGCGGTGACTGGCCTTGAGCCAGCCGCGCGTCAGTTCGCGTTCAGGCAAACCAGGCGTGACGTCGCGTTCGCCTTCGCGCGCGGTCTGCACGCCGACGTCGGGGCCGACATCTTTCAGGATCACGATCCAGTTGGTGTCGTCCTGGTCGATTGCCGCGTACAGGTTGAGCACGATCGGACCGGCGATGGT
>JBFXEX010000066.1:0-33676 GCA_050179645.1 Xanthobacteraceae bacterium
CGAGGGCAGACCGGTGAAGAAGTCGATCGCGCTGATGGCGTATTCGTAGTAGCGGACGTCGAACACGTTCTGCAGCGACAGCGCCCAGAAGATGTTCTGCCTCTCGCCGCCGAGCCGCAGATCGACCAGCGTCTGGCCGGGAATGAGCAACTGCATATTGGCGGAGTCGTTGTCCATGCGCCGCGGCCCGAAATAGCGGGCGACCGCATCGAACACCAGTTCCTTCTGCACGATGTTCCACGACACGCCGAGATTCGCAGTCCAGCGCGACACCAGCGGGATATCGTTGCCCGAGAACGGCCCCTCGACGAATTGCGCGCGGGTATACGCACCGCCGCCCTTGAACCGCAGCGTTTCCGTCGCCTGCCAGCCGATGATCGTCTCGACGCCATAACGCCGGGTCGGATCGAGGTTGGTGTTGGTGAAGGTCGCCGGACTGAAGAATATCTCGTTCTGCAGGTTCATCAGGTAGGTGCTGGTCTGCAGGGCGAAGCTGCCAACAGTCAGCCGCAGCCCCGCCTCGTAGTCCCGCGAAGTCTGGGTCTTGAGGTCGAAGTTGGTGGCGACGCCGAACGGCCCCTGCCCCACCCGCTCGTCGACGTTCGGGACGCGGAAGCTCTGTGCGGTCCGCGCGAACAGCGCAAAATACTGGTTGAAGCGGTGCTCCAACCCGACGTGCCAGGCCTTCTGGGTCTGTTCGCCGTCGAACGGCAGGCCCTGCGGAGTCGAAAACAGGCCGCCCGGCGCGAACGGATTGTAGAGATCGCGCGCGCTCACCGAAATCCACTGGTACCGGCCGCCGAATCCGATGTCGGTGTTCGGCGTCAGATTGACGGTTTCCATCGCGTAGGCGGCGACCGAGATCTGACTCAGGTCGTAGAAGTGATAGGGCGAGAACCTGGCGCCCTGCGAGCGGCCCGAGCCGTAGATCGCATCGTAGACGTCGATGCCGGTGAGGAGCTTGCCTTTGGCGCTGCCGAGGTTGTGGTTGCTGCTGAAGCGCGGCGTCAGCGACAGCGTCGTCAGGTGGGTGTTGACGTAGGAATCGAAATCCGGGCTGAAGTCGCTGAAGAACGCGCCGATCTGATGCTTCTCGCGGATGCCGCCGTCGACGATCAGTTCATTGCCGGGAGCGAGCGTGCGCATGATGCCGGCGGTGGCGTTGACGCCCTTCTTCTTGCCGTAGTCGAACGGCGTCGCCGCCACCGTCGGATACATGTCGAGCAAGCTGAAGGTTGGCGTCACCAGCCGGCCGCCTGGAAAGCCGAGCGACTGATCGTCGGCGGAGAGGGTGAGATAGCCGCCGCCGGTGTCCCCGGTGTAGCGGAAATCGGTGACGCCGACCTGCTGGTGCAGCACGTTGTTCTGGCGATATCCCGCGGAGCCGATGACGTTGGCATAAGCCGACATCGCCCAGGGGCCGGACGACGTGTTCATCGCCACGCCGCCTTCGCCGTACTTGAACGATCCCATCCCCGCAGTGACACGGCCCGACGGCGGCAGGCTCGCGCCATTCTTGAGCACGATGTTGATCACGCCGCCGACGGCGCCGTCGCCGTACAGCACCGCGCCGCTGTTGCCGCGGGTGATTTCGATATGGTCGATGCTCTCGCGCGGAATGGAGCTGAGGTCGACGCCGGCGAGATCGAGGTCGTTGATGCGGCGGCCGTTGATGAGAATGAGGGTGTTGTTCGACGCGGTGGCGCCGAAGCCGCGCATGTCGACAGTGGTGCCGGCGCCGTTCACGCCACCGTAGAGGCTGGTGATCTGGACGCCGGGCTCGCGGGCCAGAATTTCCTGGACGGTAACGCTCGGCGAGCGCTCGATGTCGGCGGAGGTAATGACCGTGGTCGATGAGCCCGTGATGGTGGTGTTGGTGACGATCCCGGATGGCACTTCGAGCACGGCCGCGCCGGGCGTCGCCGGCTCGCTCGGCCCCGCGGCCGGCGGCGGCGTGCGGCGCTGCGGTTCGCGCTGGCGCGCCGGCCGGCTCGGCACTGCCGTGCTCAGGCGCGTCGAGGTCGGATTGACGTCGATGGTTTCGAGCGAGACGGCCGCCGCAGAAGATTCCGGCTGCGCGTTTTGTGCGTGAGCCGCCGTACAGGCCAGCGCGGCAGCGCATCCAAGCAGCGCCGCCCGCAGGTGCCGCAAGCCGATAAAGTTAGTACCCATGATCCGCGTCCTTCGTTGCGGTACCCGCGGTCGCGGGCACCCGGTGACAGGGCCCGACGCGAAGGACGTGTGAACGCTGCACTGTCGACCCGCCTGCCGGCACGCATGCCGGCAGCCGAAGACGGCCGCACACCACCCACACTGAAAAGTCGCGGAAAGAATCCACGGCCTTCGCGTCGGTCATGCGTCACCGCTGCGAACAGCCGCTCCGTGTGGTGCTCCCCGCCCACCGGTTGGGTGACCGTGCTGGCAGGTCTCCTGGCTCGCGGGTCAGTGCGTGTCGTCCGGCCTTCCCAGTTTCCCAGTGACCGATGTGGACGACCGCTCGCCGCTTACAGTTGCGGGGGCAGCCACGATTTCATCTGCGTCGCGCAGACGATCCGTGTTCCCTCTTTCCTCCCCGGTGCAACCCGGGGAACCAGCACAGGTTAAGATTTCCTTGATCGAGCGCGTGGGTCAAGCTCGATCGCCGCACCGCGGCGCAGATGCAATGCAATAATCACCGTTGTTGCACCGCCGCTACAGAATGAGCCCGCCGGTCCTGCAATAGTGGACCGGCTTGCGGGCCTCGCGAGAGACGCCGCAAGCCGGCTGCCGACCCAAGCCGGTTACGCATACTGCCAGCTACGCAATACAAGACTGTCAGTACATACAAACCCGGCTCGGGTACGGACCTCGAAAAGCAAGGCAGCGCCCCGCGGCGCGGCCTTGCTTTTTTGACTCCGAAACGGTCGAGCGGACGCGCGGGCCGATCGCGTGCTCGCTTCGCGTCCGGACGGAACGGCAGCCGCCGCATTCGCCGGAGCGACGGCAGCAATTGGCGCGACGGCGACCCGGCGCAGCATCGAAGATTGTCCCCTGGCGCGGTCCGTTCCAAAAGCGAACGCGGTCCCACGGAGATGACGATAAGCCCGCATCACTTAACGCTTGCTAAAGCAAGGATGCAGGTGGTCCGGCCGCCGGCCTCTGGCTCAGCGCACCATGTTTCGCAAAGCACTACGGACGATCGCATCCGGCCAACGCCGCGAAGCCGACCCGGCCGCCGACCAAGAAGGCAAGCATCGGACGATGATCGTCGACGAACTCGATCAAAGCTTGGGGATTTTCGCCTTTTCGATAATGTCGGCGAACCGCGCGACGTCGGCCTTGAACTGGGCCTCGAACTGCGCGGGTGAGTTGGCGCTCGGTTCGGCGCCGAACGAGCGGAAGCGTTCCGCGACCATCGGGTCGGCCAACACCTTGGCCATCGCCTGCTGGAAGGTGAGCACGATTTCGGGCGGGGTTGTCGCCGGCATCCACATGCCGGTCCAGCTGCCGCCTTCAAATCCCTTGATGCCGAGCTCCGCCAATGTCGGCGTGTTTGGCAGTTGCGGCATCCGCTTTTGCCCGGTGACCGCAAGGGCCCGCACGCGGTCGCCCTGGATTGCGGCTTGGCCGGTGGCCTGAGGCAGAAAGGCCATCTGGACGTCACCAGCGATCATCGCGGTGATCATCGGCGCGTCCCCGCGATAGGGAATATGCAAGATGTCGACCCCGGCCGAGTTCTTGAAGATCTCGGCGAACAGATGCAGCGACGAGCCGAGCCCACTCGAGGCGTAGTTGAGCTTGCCGGGCTTGGCTTTGGCCTCGGCGATCAGCTCGGGCAGCGTCGTCGCCGTCGATTTGAGCGAGCCCGCCACGATCATCTGCGTGTGCACCACGTTGGTGACCGGCGCGAAGTCCTTGATCGGATCGAACGGCAGCGATTTGTATAGCGGACCGGCGCTGGCAAGCGCGCTGGTGTGCAGCAGCACCGTGTAGCCGTCAGGCGGCGATTTCGCGACGACGTCGGCACCGACGTTGCCGCCGGCGCCCGGTCGATTCTCGACTACCACCGTTTGCTTGACGATGTCCGAGAGCTTTCCGCTGATGAGGTTCGCGTACACGCTCACGCCGCCGCCCGGTGCGTAGGGCACCACGATTCGGATGGTGCGGTTGGGATAGGTCTGTGCGAGCGCGGAAGTCGTCACGATCGCGCTGAACGCGACAAGAAGCGCGAAGCAAAAGCGTTTCATCGGATATTCCCCGGCTGGATTCCGAACCGACGGGAATGTTTGCGCTTTTCCGGCCTCACCGCAAGACCGGTGTGCGGTGCCGACCGCTACCATTCCACGCACCCCGGATGGCCCTCGGGCAGCCTGGTCGACCGTTTGCTCACGACCTTCGCGCCGATCTTGATGAGCTTGTTTTTCAACTCGTCAGCGACCGATCCTTGATCGCTCCGAGAGCGCTGCGCAAACGACTGCGTCATCCGGGGAATGAGCTAAGATGATGGTTGCGCCGCCGGCGCCGTTTCCGTCATCAGCCACCCAAGATACGCCGGGTCGACGCTTTCCAGCGGGATCACCAGGAACGCAGGCGTCAAATAGGAGTGCATCTCCTTCACGGCCGCACGCACGCCCTCGGCCAGCGACGCGCGTGTCTTGACGATCATCACCACTTCCTCGGCCCGCTCGATCTCGTTCTGCCAGCGATAATGCGAGATCATGCCGGGCAGGATATTGACACACGCGCATAGCCGTTGCTCGACGAGTGCACGCCCGGCCTTCTCCGCCTCGACAATGGAGGGATAGGTCGTATAGACGAGGACCGCGCGCTCCAAGTTTGCCTCCCTGATCGCGAGCGTCGTGCGCCTGTCGCTTGTGGCACCGGAACAGCAGAGCCTCGGAATATGACCTCCGCGTCCCCCAAGTATGGCCGCATCGCCTTCATGGCAAGTCCCATTCCGGAAGCACAACAAGCGCGCCAGCAGTTGGTTGAGCGTTATGGCGACGTAGCTCCGGACTCCGCCGACGTCATCGTCGCACTCGGCGGCGACGGGCTGATGCTGCAAACGCTGCACACCTTCATGAAATCCGACAAGCCGATCTACGGCATGCACCGCGGCACTGTCGGCTTTCTGATGAACGAGTACCAGCTTGACGACCTGCACGAACGCCTCGCCGCCGCGCAGATCACGGTGATCCACCCGCTGCTGATGCGAGCCGTCGTCGCCAATGGCGGCAAGGCCGAGTATCATGCCTTCAACGAAGTGTCGCTGTTCCGGCAGACCTATCAGGCGGCACGGCTGAGAATCCTGATCGACGGCAAGAAGCGCCTCGACGAACTCGTGGCCGACGGCGTGCTGCTCGCGACGCCTGCCGGCTCCACCGCCTACAACCTCTCCGCCCAGGGCCCGATCATCCCGATCAACGCATCCCTGATGGCGCTGACGCCGATCAGCCCGTTCCGGC
Source organism: Xanthobacteraceae bacterium (assembly GCA_050179645.1). Lineage (GTDB taxonomy): Bacteria > Pseudomonadota > Alphaproteobacteria > Rhizobiales > Xanthobacteraceae > VAZQ01. Next base: position 5,445 of record JBFXEX010000066.1, read on the forward strand.
CGCGGCGCTGGCGCGGCGCGCTGCTGCCGGACACCGCACAGGTGCGGGTGGAGGTGCTGGAACCGGACAAGCGCCCGGTGGCGGCGGTCGCCGACCACGACGAGGTGCGCGACGTCCGCGCGGTCGACATCGAAACGGATCGCAGCATCTCGACCAGGATGCTGTTCGACCCCGGCCACAACCTCGACGAACGGATTCTGCGCGAACAGTTCGGCTACTGACCGGCGATGCCAACGCGCGGGCGTTAGCCAGGGCATCGACTCAGCCGAAGCTGATGTCCGATTCGCGTCGAAATCGCTCCCGTTGCGACCGGGCGGAGCGAATGATGCGATGGGTCCATAGCGACTCATCCATCGCAGCAAAACGCTGGCTCATTCGAATGCGATCGACATAGCCGGCTGCGCGACGGAAATGGTCGATGGTCGACAAAATCTGGCCATAGCCGTTCAGCAGCGCGCGCTTCCCATCAGTAGCGGGCCGCGAGACTCACCTGGGTGTTGGGACCGGCGCCCTCGAGGCTCCACTTGATGTAACGGTCGCCACCCGAAACATCGATCGATACCCAGTGGCCCGGCAGAATTAAGCCATGCCAGAATTCGACCCAAAAGCACTCCGTACCGCCGACGCAAAAAGGCCCCGGACACACACATTCCCAGTAATACGCGGTGAACCTCCCGTTGGCTGTCCCTTCTCTGCCGACCATGGCGATCCCGGTGCCGCTGCCCAGTTTCCGATTGGACGTCGCAAACGCCCAATCCCAGCCTTGAACACAGGCCTGAGAGCCATTGCAGAACGTCTGTTTGAACCAGGCTTGTTCGCCCGCGTCTCGGGTCACGTTCTCGCGGTTTTCTCCGGTACCAGCACACCCCGCGTCGGGTGGTTTGTCCCCGGACTTTCGCACTGCCGGGACATCCGCCATCACGCGGCCCGATTCGATGACCCCGGTCATGCCGGGCTGAAACTCGATGAACTGGAAACCGCGCCCGATTTCCAACTGCAACGGAGCATGGACCCTCAGGGGCGGACGAGATTTCGCGGGCTCGTTCATGGCCGGTATTTACCTCGTTGTTGGCACTGGGGCTGATCAGGAATTTTCACGCCGCTGATTTTAGACTTCGTTCCGGTCGACCATCAATCATTGCTTAAATTATTGATTGCTTCGGCGGGGTTCATTCACCAGACGAAGCTTTGCCAACCAAGCGCTGCCGGAGCAATGCAGACGTTGCTGCCACGCCGCCAAGCGGCGTGATGTAATGGCGTCGTCGCTTGCCCAACCCCAGGCTCAGGACCACGTCATCAGAACGGAATTTCGACCTGCGAAACGGGGGCCAAGGGTCAAACCAAGGGAAGTTTCGACTGAGGTCATATCGTATCGACCCCGTCCGCTTCACTCCGGAAGCGGACATCACTGTCCCTATGGGAGAGGGAGCAGACCACCGTTACCAAGGAAGCTTCCCTTTCAACGACTGCGGTCGCTATGCCGCCGCCCGTTGATACTCGTGGTCGTCCTCGTATCGGTCCTCGTCGTCATCGCCGCGCTCAAACCCGTCGACCTGGACCAACTCATCGCACAGCAGCCGCGCTTCCTCTCGCGCGGCTTCCGCCGCGAAGCGCCGCAGCAGCGTCAGCAGCGGCTCGATGTCGATGCCGTCGTGATCGGCGCAGCGCGTCAGCACGCGCTCGACCATGCGCCGCTTGAGACGCGTCGCGCCACCCATGTCGCCCGCGAAGCCGCCCTCGCGCATGGCTTCGACCGCCTCGCGGAACGCCGGATAGGTGGATACCGGCAGTCCGGCCCGGTCGAACACCGCGCGGAACCCGGCGCCGCCGCGGTCATGCACCACCGCGCTCACGCGCGCGACCGGCATGCCGGAGAGATCGGCCAGCGCCTCCTCGAACATTCCGACATTGCCGGACAGCAGCGCCCGCAGCACCAGGCCGGCGTTGAGCTGGCCGCTTTCGCGCAAGTGCCGGATCAGCGGCCGGACTTCGCCGCTCGGCGAGGTCGCCGCCAGCGTGACGGAGGCCTTCTCGCAGGCTTCGCGGGCGACGCGCTGGGCGCGGCCCTGCTCGAGCCACGCCCGCGCGGTCACGAAGCTCACCAGTGTTTCGGAGAGCTTGGCGACCAGCTGCTGGCGGGTCGCCGCCGGCAGGTCGTCGCGCAGCAGCATCGACTCGCGGATGACCGGGAGATGGCCGAAGCGGTCGACGATGCGGTCGAGCGAGAGCGGCGCGATCTCCGCCTCAAGGTTCTCGACCAGCACCAGGCACGCCTCGGCGGCGCCGACTTCGGCGACTGCGGCCGCGACCGCGCACGGCAGCTTCACGCGGCTGGCGATCGCGATCTGAACCTCCGGCGTGCCGATCGCGACCGCGTCGACCAGGTCGGCATCGACCAGCAGCGGCGAATGCTCCAGCACCCAGGTGGCGATTTCCGGCTGGTCGGCCGCGAGTCCGTGGATCACGGCCGCCGGCGCGTTCTCGCTGAACGCCAGCGCGCGCGCGAGTTCGGCGCGCACCAGCGGCGATGGATCGTCGAGCAGCATGATCAACGCCCCTTCGGCCGCCGCGCGGTCGTCGGGGGACAGATCGGAGTAGAGGTAGGCACGCGCCAGGTTGCCGCTCGCCTCGGACCGATCCGCGGCCGGCGCATTGCGCACCCAATGCAGGAACTGTCGAACAATCATCTGGGACCGACCCCACTGATCCGGTGGGCCGCATCGCGCGACATCGGCGCCTTGCGCCGACCTTCAGAGACTACCGGGAGAGAATTAACAAAGCGTTCACCGAAAATCTTAGGGAAGGTTGCCGGCGCCTTAACGCGCGACCGCCCTCGCGAGAAGCGCCGGCGGCTCGTTTCCGGACTTCGACAACGGCGGTCTTGCTTGAGCCGATGGCTTCGACCAGCATGGCCGCCCGCCCAACTTCGGGGTTGGCTCCGGAAGAATTCGACGACTATGGTGAACGCCGTTCTTTAACGAGTGAAGAGGAGGTCCCGATGGCCGAGGTCGCGACCCGCCACAAGCGCGGCGGCATTTTTTTCGACGATTTTCAGCCCGGCCAGCGGTTCGAACATCCGCTCACCCGCACGGTGACGCAGATGGACAACATGCTGTTCTCCAACATGACGCTCAATCCGCAACCGCTGCACATCGATCGCCACTTCTGCGAGCAGGAGACCGAGTGGGGCCAGCCGCTGATGAACTCGCTGTTCACGCTCGGCCTGATGATCGGCATCCAGGTCGCCGACACCACGGTCGGGACCACGATTGCGAACCTGGGCATGACGGACGTCAAGTTCCCTCACCCGCTGTTCGAGGGCGACACCGTCCATTGCACCACCGAGGTGATTGGCAAACGCGAGTCGAAATCGCGCAAGGGCGCCGGCATCGTCGAATTCCATCACCAGGCCTATAATCAGGACAACAAGCTGGTTGCCGAGTGCCGCCGGCAGGTCTTCATCCGCATGCGGCCACGCTGATGCGCTCTCTGCTGTTCGTTCCCGCCGACAGCGGCCGGAAACTCGATAAGGCGATGGCGAGCGGCGCCGACGCGGTGATCATCGATCTCGAGGATTCGATCGCAGGCGAGAACAAGGCCGCGGCCCGCAAGAGCGCGGCTGATTTTCTCAAAGACGCCGTTCAACTCGAGAAACGCCCTCGCCTTTTCGTCCGCGTCAACGGTTTGCAGACCGACCTCACCGACGACGATCTCGACGCCATCGTGCCGGCGCGGCCCGATGCCATCATGCTGCCGAAAGCCGAGGGCGGTTCCAGCGTGGCGCACGCCGACGCCAAGCTCACGGCGCGCGAAGCGATCGCGGGGATCGCCGACGGCCATATCAAGATCGTCGCGATTGCAACCGAGACTGCCGCATCGCTGTTCCTGGCCGGAACCTATGGCGGGTCGAGCGCGCGGCTGGAGGGCATGACCTGGGGCGCGGAAGATCTTTCCGCTGAACTCGGCGCGGAGGTCAACCGCGATGCCGTCGGCCGCTTCCTGTCGCCCTATCTGCTGGCGCGCGCATTGTGCCTCGCCGGCGCCGCGGCCGCGCGGGTCCAGCCAATCGACACCATCGCGGTCGAGTTCCGCAACATCGCCGCGGTCCGGCGCGAGACCGAGGAGGCGCGCCGCGACGGCTTCACCGCCAAGATGGCGATCCACCCGGCGCAGGTGCCGGTGATCAACGAGGTGTTCACGCCCACCGCCGCCGCCGTCGCCAAGGCACGGGCCCTGGTGGCGGCGTTCGCGGCACATCCCGGTAAGGGCACCGTCGGTATCGACGGCATGATGTACGACCGCCCGCATTTGGAACGCGCCCGGCTGCTGATCGAACGGGCGAGCGCCGCGGGCATCGCGTGAGTCTGTGCAAGTTCGTTTCGGTAGGACGAACTCTCTCCGTTCGTCCCCGCGGAAGCGGGGACCCAGTGCAAGAACACCGAATGCTTTGCACCTGGGTTTCCGCTTGCGCGGGAACGAGCGGGGATAGAGCCGGATCAACTCCTAAGGGCAGGTACTACGATTTCTTCCCGTAGACCGCCGCGGGATCGAACAACCGCTCGCCGTCGCGGAATTCCAGCGCGACAGCACCGCTCACCCCGAGCGGCACCGCGCGGTAGAAACATGAACGCCGCCCGGTGTGGCAGGCGCCGGCGCCGGTCTGCTCGACCTTGATCCAGACCGTATCCTGGTCGCAGTCGACCCGCATCTCGACGATGCGCTGGGCGTGGCCCGAGCTCTCGCCCTTCTTCCACAGCGCGCGCCGCGACCGGCTGAAGTACCAGGCCTCACCGGTCTCGATGGTCTTCCTGAGCGCCTCGGCATTCATGTGCGCGACCATCAGCACATCGCCCGAGACGGCGTCGGTCGCCACGCAGGTGACGAGGCCGGCCGCATCGAACTTCGGCGCGAACGTCCGGCCTTCTTCGACCTCCTCGGTCGAGCCGGGCGTCGCAAAGACGTCACTGCGATTGGTCACGCTGCGCCTCGTCGGCTGCGATCGTCCGGCCGGCGCTTGTGAGCGCCCGCAGGCAGCGGGTCTCAGCGCCGGGCTGCCCGCACCATGGTGATGAAACGGACCTGATCGTCCGGGTTGTCACGGAAGCTTCCGGTGAACTGGGTGGTAACGGTCGAAGAACCTGGCTTCTCCACGCCACGAAGCGACATGCACATATGCTCGGCCTCGAGCATCACCGCGACACCGCGGGGACTGAGACAGTCCTCCAGCGCGGTGGCGATCTGCGACGTCATCCGCTCCTGGGTCTGCAGCCGGCAGGCATAGAGATCGACCAGCCGCGCGAGCTTCGAGAGCCCCACCACCCGGTCAACCGGCTTATAGGCAATATGCGCCTTGCCGACGAACGGCATCATGTGATGCTCGCAGTGCGAACTGAAATCGATGTCGCGCACCAGGACGAAATCGTCATAGGCCGCGATTTCACCGAAGGTACGATCCAGCACTTCGGCCGGCGACTCGCCATATCCGCGGTAAATCTCGTCGTAAGCGTCGACGACGCGCCGGGGCGTTTCCAGGAGCCCCTCGCGATCGGGGTTGTCGCCCGCATAGGCGATCAGGGTCCGCACCGCGGCGAGCGCGTCCTCACGCGTGGGCTTGGGTACGGACGGCTGCGCGCCAGTATGATCGACAGCCATAAGGTCAGGGACGGCCGGCTTTCGCCGGGGCTTCACGACAGCATCCATCTGCGGTCTCCGTTCGACCGGCCACAAGGCCGGGGGTGTCACCGGGGCGGCCGCATCAGTCTTGGCGCAGGGAGAACTCGGACCCATGCGCAGCAACCGGACGCCGCATTCCCATTCTACATGCCTTTGCCCGAGGGCAAAGCCAGCGCTCGAAGCCTCACACTCTTCGCAGCCGCCGGCCGATGCCTATATATTCATGTGATCGGGCGCCGCAATCAACCGGTGCCCAAGAACAGTTTGGCACCCCTCCTATGCTCAACGACGTCTACAACAGCCGAATTCTCGAACTGGCGGGCAATATCCCGCGGATCGGCCGGCTCGAGGCACCGGACGGCACGGCGACGGCCCATTCGAAGCTGTGCGGTTCGACCGTCACGGTCGATCTCAAGATGACCGGCGATACGGTGACGGACTTTGCGCATGACGTGAAGGCCTGCGCCCTTGGCCAAGCCTCCTCCTCCATCATGGCGCGCCACGTGATCGGGGCGAAGGCCGATGAGTTGAAAGACCTGCGCGAAACGGTCCGGCGCATGCTGAAGGAACAGGGCGCGCCGCCGAGCGGCAAATGGGCTGACATCGCCGTGCTCGAACCGGTGCGCGACTACAAGGCCCGGCACGCGTCCACGCTGCTGACCTTCGACGCCGTCGCGGCTGCCATCGATCAGATCGAGGCGAAGCGGCGGCAGGCGGCGGAGTGATGCTCCGATGCGGGCCGGACTCGCCGTCGGCGGTCTGGCGCTCGCCCTGACGCAGTTTGGCGGGTCGGTTGCGGCAGCCGACTGCGCCGCCCAAGCCGCGGCCCTGCAACGGGACCAAGCCGATCTGCCCCGAATCGAATTCACGACCCCGGCCGACCGGCCGCCATACTGTATCACGCTCGAAACCTTGATCGCGTTCGCCGCCCGCGTGAAGGCGCACGTCGCCGCCTGCCCGAAATCCGATTACGAGCAGCAGGCCGCCGAATGGGAGAAGTCGCGCGTCACCTACGGTCGGCTGTTCAGCCGCTACCGCTGCAGGCGGACGCTGTAGCCGCGTGTCTCGCTGCGTCAGAAATGCAGCGGCTTGGTGTGGCCGCGGCCGCGATCATTGTGGTTATACCCTCTCCCCTTGCGGGAGAGGGCAGCACCGACGTCTCAGCGCACTCAGATGGGTGAGGGGTAAGCGCGCGATCACCCCTCACCCATTCTTTGTCGTTGAAGCGCTGCGGCTGCCCTCTCCCGCAAGGGGAGAGGGCGCAGACACTGCGGCCCGCGGCTCCGTCATGATATCCGCTGACGCAGTAAGATTAGTCGCGTTGCGGCGTTGGCCGGCCGACGGTGGCGAACGTGGCGGCAGCCGCTGCCGGTGCGACGCGCTGCGGAGATTCGGTGAACAGGCCCTGCACCGTGCTCAGCCGCATGCGCTCGATCTCGGCCGCCGACAACCGGTACAACGGCTCCCATGGCGGCACCTGCAACGCGCGCTCCAGAAGCTCGATGTTGCCGCCCATTTCGATGGTGTATTGCGCGAGACGTCCGATGTCGCGCTGCACGACATTGAGCTCCTCGGCCGAATAGCTGGATTCCAGCGCCGTCTTGCGCTTCTGGCCAAGCCAGATCTGATGCACCAGAACCTGCGCATTTGGCGGCACGTAGCGACGGGTGCCCGCCAGCAGCAGGAACACACACATCGATTCGCAATGGGAATCGGGAGCGAGCGCGGCATATCGTGTGCCGTCCGCGGCCGGCGCCACGACGCGGGTGCGGCCCACCGTCGTCACCATGTTGAGCTTGCGGATTAGCCGTCCGAGCGCCAACGTGCCAAGCACCGACCCACCATCGGAATCAAACACCAGGACGGCGCCGTTGAGATCGGACTTGCGGGCGAACGCCTCGAATTCACGCGGCGTATCGCTGGTCACGTAGCCGACGGCGGAAATCCAGGTCCGGCAGGTCGATCCGCATTCCTGCGGCGGGCCTTCGCGCCGCCACTCGAACTGCATCGGTCCGGTCGTGTTGCCGTCCGCGCGCGCCGCCGATCCCGAGAGTGCTTGCAACAAACAAACCCACGCGAGCCCGGCCGCGAAAAGTCGGAGCATGCTGATCCCTCGATCGTGGCGCGAGAGGCCGCTCTGTCGGCAGCCATTAAACGCGCGTGTGTCCCACAGCTTTGCATTTTGCTTGTAAATGCAGCGGCGGCACCGGTCCAGCCCCAAAAAGGCGCGGTTGCGCCGGTCAATTGCCTGGCAACCGAGCACCTGCGGGATCAGATTGGGCAGGAACTGCTACGTTGTTGCGGCAATTTGCGCTTCCCGGACAAATTCATGCGAGGTCCTGATCGGTCACATGCGGTGCTGCGCGGCATCGCCCGGGTGCCGGAACTCGTCGCACGGGGGTTGATTCGCGGCTACCGCTATACCTTCTCGGCGCTGGTCGGTTTCCACTGCCGCCATCTGCCCACCTGTTCGTCTTATGCCGATGAAGCGATTGGCCGCTTCGGACTCTGGGCGGGCGGCTGGATGACGCTGGCACGGCTCTGCCGCTGCCACCCGTTCGGCACTTCCGGGCTCGACGTGGTGCCGGCAGCGCTGCGGCCGGACGCACGCTGGTACCTGCCGTGGCGGTATGGCCGCTGGCGCGGCACCAACGCGCCGCCGATGGAGGCTCCGTAAAATTCTCTCCGTTCGTCCCCGCGGAAGCGGGGACCCAGGAGAGCGACCATCGAATGTCTTGTCTCCAAGTTTCAGCTTGCGCTGCAACGAACGGGGAGAGAGGGAGAGAGTCTGTGTCAACCCGACGATCTGGGCTCTACTTCCCCGCCCTTCCCAGCGTCTCCAGACGCTGTTCCGCGATTTGCGAGCCCAGCTCCGCGGCCTTTTGATACCAAAGGCGGGCCTGATCGGCGTTGCGCGCAAAACCGAGGACGCCAAGCTTCGCCAGCACCGCGCCGTCGTAGGTGCCACCCAGCGCCAGCGCCGCATCGGCATTGCCCGCATTGGCGGCGCGCCGCAGCAGCAGCCGCGCCGAGGCGATGTCGCCGGTGCGCAAAAATTCCTCGCCGCGCTTGAGCAGCCCGGCGATCTCGTCGGGTGCGAGCGGCTGCGGCGGCGCCGCGTCGGCCGGCGGGAGCGCAGCCGTTTGCGCCTCGGGCTGTTTCGGCACCCATTCCAGCCGCAGCACCTGGCTGTCCAGCACCCGCTCATGGGCCCGCAGGTCGACCCGCGCCTCCATGGCGCCGACGAAATCCGGCGGCGCGTAGGCCATCGCGTTGCCGAGATCGAGTGCCGACAGGTGCCAGCCGGTGCGGCCGAGCGGCGCGCCGACGGAGAGGCGCGTGCCTTCGGCGAAGCCCGCCACCAGCAGCGTCTCGCCGCTCACCTTGCCGTCGAGCGAGACGCCGAGCGCCAGCGGCTCGTTGACGTCGCCGCGCTGGCTCTCGACCAGGAGGCGCACCGGCGCCGGCGGCGCTCCACGCGCCGTTCTGGTTGGGACCGGCCTCGTCAAATCGACGAGCTCGGGGTTTTCCTCCGTCGCCACCGGCGCTTGCCGCGACGTCATCCAGGTGAGGCCGAAGGCGCCGAGCGCCGCGACGACGCACATGGCGAACAGCCGGCCGATCCAGGCCAGGCGGTTGCCCCGCCGCAACTGGATCGGCGGCTCGGGCACGGGCTGCGGGTCGAGCGCCAGCCGGCGCCGCAATGCCTCCATCGCAACATCGCCCTCGAACCGCGCCGGCAGGGGCGGCGGTGCGTCGCTGCTCGACAGATCGGGCGCCACGGGTGGCGCGGCGATTTTCCGTCGGCCGAGGCCCGGCGCCATCGGCGGCTCGGCCATGTTTCGTCTACCGACCCCGGGCGCCATTGGCGGCGGGACGATATTCGGTCCACCGATCCCGGGCGCCATCGGTGGCGCGATATTCGGTCCGCCGATGCCGGGCGCCATCGGCGGCGCATGGGCGATGTCCCGTGGCGGCAGCGGCGACCGATGCGGTGCCGCACCTTCGCGAACCCATCGCGGCGCATACAGCAGGAACTTGTCGCGATTGTCGTCGCCCTCCGGGCCACGGACTGGTGTACTCATCGACCCCCCTCTCTCTCGACCCCCCGGTCGAAGCCTCAGGTGCCCGATGCGTCGGGCACCGCCTTAGCGAATGTCTCCTCCCTATCGGCGCTCGCGCGCCTGGCTCCACTTCAGGAATTCCTGGAACAGCCGCTCTTTCTCGTCCGCCTTGGCGGCGGCGCCGCGCGTCGCCAAAAATTCCTTGAAGCTGTCGCGGTTGGCCGCGACCGGCTGCTGCTGCTGTTGCTGCTGCTGTTTATGGCGTTGCAGCCATTCCTCCGCCGCCGGAAACCGCGTCCACCCCGGCAGCGTCGCCGCGAGGTTGGTCTCCCGCCATTTCGGATGCCGCGGCGGCTTCTGGAATTCGGCGATCTTCGGAAAGAACTGCTGCACGAATTTCTCGATGCGGCGGTAGCGGTCGCTCCCCTTCGGCCAGTTGTAGGCAATGAGCACCGCGCTGACGGCGACCGTCTCGACGCCCTCATCGGACGACACCATGCCCGGATAGTCCGTCTTGCTCAGCGCCGCCGGCAGGTAATCGTCCTGCAGCGGCTTGGCGAACGGAATCGGCAGGAAGCGGAAACCTTCTGCGGCTTTCAGCTTTGCCATCGCACCAGCCGGCTTGCCGGCGATCAGCACGGTCGCGGCGATCTCGCCCGACTTGAGTTGCACGAACGCATCCGCCTGGCCCATGTTGACTTCTTGGGCCGGAATTTTCAGGCGCTGAAAGATGTCGCGGGTCGACAACTGCGTGCCGCTGCCGATGTCGCTGAAGTTCACCTTCTTGCCGGCAAGCTGCTCAAGCGACTCGATGCCTGAATCGGCCCGCACGACGACGTGCATCTCTTCGTTGAACAGCTTGGCGAGATAGACGATCTTGTCGTCAATCTTTCCGATCTCATTACTGCGCCGCAGGTTGTTAAGCAGGATCGACTGCGTGATGCCGAGGTCTACTCCCTTGAGGAAGCGGACGTCGCGCAGGTTCTGGCCGCCGCCTTTTCCGATCACCGGCAAGACGCGGAAGTTGTCGCCGTCATCCAGGACGGCAGACAGATCGTAAGCGATGCTCAGGTAGGTGGCGTTGAGATTGCCGGAGACGATCGCGATGGTGTTGGCGTTGATGCGTTCGCCGATCGAGCCGAGATTTGGCTTGTCGGGAATCGGCGCGGCCCCCCTGCCGCTTTGCGCCCAGATAGGCGAGATGGAAAAGGCTACGGCCATTCCTGCCGCGGCCAATACGCACGTAACCTGAAGTGGCCCCCACAGCCGCCGCAGACCTCCCCCCATCTCTACCCCCGTCCTTGCGGCGGGTCACACTCTACGCAACACACACACACGCGCGTAACAGACCCGACAGGTTGCTGACGCTTTCCGAATTTCGGCGTACGCGTTGAACTCACATCGCCTCGTCGGAACCATTCAAGTTTCGTTAGGGAATCTGTCTTGGATGTGATCCGAGTTTGATCATTGTGTGCGCATATGACGCATGCGGTAGCAGGCTCCGCGCGAATGTGGCGGCGATTGAGAAGCGACATGCGCATCGGCGATCAAGGTGTTGAACTGCCTCGACGTCGCCGACGAGAAAAACGGCGGCCGGGCCGCATCGCGCGCATCTTCCGCATGCGATTCGTCTTACATGAGCGCCCGGACTGCACGCGCCAAGCGAATCTCGCGGCAGAACTATGGCCGCAGTCGCCTATCATAGCGGCCTCCGTCGATCTCAATGGGCGGCACGGCGCAATGCGCTGCGCTTATCGCGCCCTACCACTGCCCGCTGTGACTGAGCAGCTTGCGGGCGCCAGCGACGGCATATCCGATGGTCGCGAGCCAACAGATCAGCGCGCCTGCGCCGAACATGATCCTCGCCAGCGAGACATTGAACGCGCCGAGCAGTTGAACGCCGCCTGAGAAGTGGCCATCTTCGCCCAGGAAGGCGATCCAGGTGCCTAGCACCGCGAAGTTGGCGAACAACGCGACGCCAATCAGATATTGCGCGGCGCGCATCCAGAACGGCGCATCGGCGGGCAGTTCGGCACTGGCACTGGCACTGGCACTGGCACTGGCACTGGCACTGGCACTGGCATTGGCACGGCCGACGCCCTGGAGAACACAGGCGGCGCCGGCAAGCAGCACGATAAGTCCGGTCAGCGTCGCGAGCCATAACGGGCCGTGCAGGTTGTCGCGGCCACCCGGCACCGCCAGAACCTCGCACCCGACCAGGATGCCACAAAGCCCGGCAATGCCGAGCCCGACACCGATCGATTTCAATTCCGCAGGGGATGCCTGCTGTTGCGCGCGCATGGCTGAAGCCTCCGGTGCGAACCTAGCCGGCGGGTTTTGACGGAGTGTTACTTGGGTATTGGGATGACCACCCACGGCTTTTGCACCCGCCAGACGCAATGCCCTCACACTTGTTGCGCGTTGCCGACGGCCTGCGCTAAAAGCCGTCCCCGATGCGCTTACCTGCGTTCGTAGGCAGCGAGTGAGCAACAGGAGCTAACACAATGGTCGCGTTGACCTTTCCCGACGGCGCGCGTCGGGACTACCCAGCCAACATCACCGGTTTCGACATCGCCAAGGGCATCTCGCCGTCGCTCGCCAAGCGCACGGTGGCGATGGCGCTCGACGGCGCGCTTGCCGACCTTGCCGACCCGATCGAAAAGGACTCCAAGATCGAGTTCATCTCCCGCGACGACCCGCGCGCGCTGGAGCTGATCCGGCACGACTGCGCCCACGTGCTCGCGGAAGCCGTACAGACGTTGTGGCCCGGCACCCAGGTCACCATCGGCCCGGTGATCGAGAACGGCTTCTATTACGACTTCTTCCGCAACCAGCCGTTCACGCCCGAGGACTTCGACGCCATCGAGAAGAAGATGCGCGAGATCATCGCGCGCGACAAACCCTTCACAAAAGAAGTCTGGTCGCGCGACGAGGCCAAGAAGGTGTTCCGCGACAAGGGCGAGATGTTCAAGGTCGAGCTGGTCGACGCCATCCCGGCGGACCAGCAGCTCAAGATTTACAAACAGGGCGACTGGTTCGACCTCTGCCGCGGCCCGCACATGACTTCCACCGGCAAGGTCGGCAACGCCTTCAAGCTGATGAAGGTGGCGGGCGCCTATTGGCGCGGCGATTCGAACCGCGAGATGCTGTCGCGCATCTACGGCACCGCGTTCGCCAAGCAGGAGGAACTCGACCTCTACCTCAAGCAGATGGAAGAGGCGGAGAAGCGCGACCACCGCAAGCTGGGGCGCGAGATGGACCTGTTCCATTTCCAGGAAGAAGGCCCCGGCACGGTGTTCTGGCATGCCCACGGCTGGACCATCTTTCAGGAGATCGTTGCCTACATGCGCCGCCGCCTCAAGGGCGACTACCGCGAGGTGAACGCGCCACAGCTCCTCGACAAGTCGCTATGGGAGACCTCGGGCCACTGGCAGTGGTTCCGCGAGAACATGTTCATGGCGACGTCGGCGGGCGAAGCGACCGAGGACGAGCGGGTGTTCGCGATCAAGCCGATGAACTGCCCGGGCCACATTCAGATTTTCAAGCACGGGCTGCGCTCCTACCGCGAGCTGCCGCTGCGGATGGCCGAGTTCGGCGTGGTCCACCGCTACGAACCCTCGGGCGCACTGCATGGCCTGTTGCGGGTGCGCGCCTTCACCCAGGACGACGCCCACGTCTTCTGCACCGAGGAGCAGATGGCGGACGAGTGCCTCAAGATCAACGACCTGATCCTGACGACCTATCAGGATTTCGGCTTCACCGGCGATCTCACGGTCAAGCTTTCGACCCGGCCGGAAAAGCGCGTCGGCTCCGAGGCGGCGTGGGATCATGCCGAAGGCATCATGCAGGATGTTCTGAAACAGATCGAATCCCGCAGCCATAACCAAAAGATCAAGACCGCGATCAATCCGGGCGAAGGCGCGTTCTACGGCCCGAAGTTCGAATACGTGCTGCGCGACGCCATCGGCCGCGACTGGCAGTGCGGCACCACGCAGGTCGACTTTAACCTGCCTGAACGGTTCGACGCGTTCTACATCGCAGCCGACGGCCAGCGAAAGACGCCGGTGATGATCCACCGCGCGATCTGCGGCTCGATGGAGCGATTCCTCGGCGTGGTGCTGGAACACTATGCGGGCCATCTGCCGCTGTGGCTGTCGCCGGTGCAGGCGGTGGTCGCGACCATCACGTCGGATGCCGATGATTACGCCCGCGAGGTCACCGCGCTGGCGACGCGGATGGGGCTGCGGGTCGAGAGCGACCTGCGCAACGAAAAGATCAACTACAAGGTCCGCGAGCATTCGCTTGCCAAGGTGCCGGCGCTGCTCGTGGTCGGCCGCAAGGAGGCTGCCGAGCGCCTCGTCTCGGTGCGCCGCCTCGGCAAGGAGGGCCAGACCGTGATGCCGCTTGACCAGGCGCTCGCCGCGCTCGCCGACGAGGCGGTGCCGCCCGACGTGCGGCGGATGAAGAAGGTGGCGTAGTCAATCGCGCGAATGACGCCGGAAAGTCGCCTGCCGGATCACCGATCCGGCGCGATATCGGGCGGATAGGCATGACGGCGGCCGCGATAATCCTCGATCTCGTATCGCGCGCTGCCGTTCGTGCCGGTTTGAGTCGCGTAGCACGGGCCGACCGGCGACTTGCCGTAGCCGCCGGGAATGTCGAGCACGTAGGACGGCTGGCACAGCCCCGAATAGTGTCCGTGCAGCGCGCGCATCAGCGCTCTGCCCTCCTCGATCGTGGTGCGCCAGTGCGACGTACCTGGCGCGAGGTCGCCGTGGTGCAGGTAGTAGGGCTTGATGCGGCTCTCGACCAGCGTCCGCATCAGGTCGCCGAGGGCGGCAGGGTCGTCGTTCACGCCGCGCAACAACACGCTCTGGCTCAGCATCGGGATGCCGGCGTCGACCAGCCGTGCACAGGCGGCGCGCACCGCGGGCGACAGTTCGCGGGCGTGGTTGACGTGCAGCACCACGTAGAGAGCCTTGCCGCCTGTCTTGAGCGCGCGCACGAGTGCGGGGGTCACCCGCTCGGGCGTCGCGACCGGCATGCGGGTATGAATCCGCATGACCTTGACATGGTCGATCGCAGCCAGTTCGGCGGCGACTGCCTTCAGCCGGCGCGGCGACAGCACCAGCGGATCGCCGCCGGTCAGGATCACCTCCCAGATTTCCGGATGCGCCCGGATGTAATCGAACGCGGCTTCAAGCGCGGGCGGCGAAAGTCCGCCACGCCCCGCCGGGCCGACCATTTCGCGGCGGAAGCAGAACCTGCAATAGACCGCGCAGACATGCGTGAGCTTGAGCAGCACGCGGTCGGGATAGCGGTGGACGATGCCTTCGAGGGGGCTGTGCGTATCGTCTGAGATCGGGTCGGCGCTCTCCGCCTCAGAGACGTCGAGTTCCCGCGCATCGGGAATGAACTGGCGTCCCACCGGGTCGGCGGGGTCGCCGGGATCGATGCAGCCGGCAAGACCGGGCGTAATCGCCACGGCGTAGCGCGCGGCGACTTGTTCGAGCGCGGCGCGGTCTCCAGCGGAAACAAGCCCCGCCGCGATCAAGTCGTCGATACGGCGGAGGGATTGAGGTTTCTTGGCCATGGGAGCGTCCTGGTCGGATGCCCCGCAGATCAGGCCCACCCGGTCAAATGTCAACCGGGGCTGCCAGACATGCGGCACGAAAGGAGCCCCATGCCGCCGATAGGCCCTACCCGCATTGCGCGAAGCGCGATTTCAGTGTTGGCTCCCGGCGAACAAGTTTTGGGAGCAAGGGTCAATCAATGAAAAACTACGTCGACGGCGGGGAAGCCATTTTGGAGGCGTTTCGCAAGCTCAAGGTCGACTACATCATGTCGTCGCCGGGCTCGGAATGGTCGCCGGTCTGGGAGGCGCTGGCGCGCCAGAAGCTCGGCAACAAGCCAGGCCCGACCTTCGTGGAGTCTTGGCACGAGAACGTCGCCGTCAACATGGCGACGGGCTACACCCTGATGACCGGCCGCCCGCAGGCCGTCCTCCTGCACGCTGCTGTCGGCATGCTGCAGGGGAGCATGGGCGTCCACGGCGCGATGCAGAATGAAGTACCGATGGTGGTCATGTCGGGCGAGTCCAACACGCTCGGCGAAGACCCCGACCTCGACATCGAGCAGCAGTGGTACGGCGGACTGACCGTCGGCGGCATCGAGCGCTTCGTCGAGCCGGTGGCCAAATGGGCGCGCTCGGTGACCAGCCCCTACACGCTCTACGAAAGCGTGGTGCGCGCCGGCGAGATGGCGCAGCGCGTGCCGCTCGGGCCGGTCTATCTCAACGTGCCGCTCGAGCACATGCTGCACGACTGGACGCCGCCCGAACAGGCGCGCGAGGTTCCGACCGCACCGAAGCTGCGGGCGCCCGCCGAGGACGTTCAGCAGGTCGCCGACATGCTCATCAAGGCGAAGAATCCGGTGATCGTCGCCGAGACGTCGGGGCGTGATCCCAAGGCCTTCGCCGCGCTGGTCGAGCTTGCCGAGGCGCTCGCCATTCCGGTGATCAACGGCCGCGTCACCTCCTACGCCAACTTCCCGACCGACCACCCGCTTTACATCGGCTTCAACACCTACGGCGCGCTCAAGGACGCCGACCTCGTGCTGCTGGTGGGCGGGCGTGCCCCTTGGTACCCGGCGCACCGCCGGCCGACGGCCGGCAAGATCGTGCAGGTGCATGAGAACCCGCACAAAGGCCATATGATCTACCAGAACCTGCACGCCGATTTTTATCTCGAAGGCGACGTCGGCTCCTCTCTCGCGCAACTGGCGAAGGCCGCGAAAGCCTCGAAGCCCGGCGCGGCGATCGAAGAGCGGCGCAAGCGCTGGGCCAAGGAGCACGACGCTTACGTGGCGGCCATCAAGGCCGAGCAGGACAAGGCGCGCGCCGCGGCCGAGATCGAGCCGGTGGCGCTGCTCGGCGCGCTGAGCGAAGTCATGCCGCCCGACACGATCTTTGTCGACGAAACCATCAGCCACGCGCCGCTGCTGCGGCGGCACCTGCCGTCGACCAAGCCGCAGAGCTTCTTCCGCGGCAGTGGCGGCCTCGGCCAGGGCATCGCCACGGCGCTCGGCGTCAAGCTCGCCGCCAAGGACCGGCCGGTCGTACTTCTCGTTGGCGACGGCTCGTTCCTCTACAATCCGATCGTGCAGGCGCTCGGCGCCTCGAAGCAGCACGAGTTACCGATCGTCATCGTCGTGTTCAACAACAAGAAGTACGAGGCGATGCGCAAGGGCCACGTCCACCACTATCCGGACGGCGCTTCCGCAACCTCGAAGGTGCACTACGGCGTGACCATCGACGCTCCAGCCTTCGAGAACCTCGGCAGCCACTTCGGCTTCCACGGCCAGCGCGTCGAGAAGCCGTCCGAACTCAAGGCCGCACTGCAGGCGGCCCTCGACGCCACCAAGAGCGGCAAGACCTCGATCCTCAACGTGATGGTGAACAAGTAGCGCCGCCGCGTCACTCTTCACAGCGATGCTGCGCATGACTGTACAGCGATGCTGCGCATGACTGCGCCCTCGCTCCCTTGGGGGAGAGGGCTAATCGGTATTTCCACGAGCAAGATTGGGTGAGGGGGGCCCCTCACCCGTTCGAATGCGCTGACATGTCTGTGCTGCCCTCTCCCCAAGGGGCGAGGGCACAATCACGGCGATCCGCGCGGCGACGTGAGCGACCTACGCCGCGCCCTTGAGGCGGGCGAGCGCCTCGGAGATCTTGGTGCGCCGCTGTTCGGCATCCTCGCGCCGTTCGCGCTCCTGGTCGACGATCTCCTCCGGCGCACGCGCCACGAAATCGGCGTTGCCGAGCTTGGCATCGATTTTCGCGATATCGGCCGCGACCTTGGCCATCTCCTTGTCCAGCCGCGCCCGCTCGGTGGCAAAGTCGATCACGCCGGCAAGCGGCAGCGCGGCGACCTCGCCGCGCACGATCAACTGCACCGAGCCGGCCGGCGCGGTGGCCGTCGTGGAAATATCGGAGAGCCGCGCCAGGCGTCGCAAAAAGTCGCTCCAGCGCCCTGCCCTCGCCTGCGTCGCATCCGACGCCGCGACCAGCACCAGCGGAATTTCGCTGGTGATGTTCATTTCCGAGCGCACCGAACGGACCGAGGTGACGAGGTCGATCACCCAGCCGATCTCGGCCTCCGCGTCGACGTCGCCGAGCCCGTCATGCTCAGGCCATGCGGCAAGCGCGAGCAGGCTCTTGCGTGCGGGGCCGCCTACCGCCGTCACCTGCCACAGTTCCTCGCTGACGAACGGCGCGAACGGATGCAGGAGCTTGAGAATCTCGTCACGCACCCAGGCCGTCATGGCCCGGGTCTCGGCCTTGGCCGGACCGTCGGCACCCTGCAGTAGCGGCTTGGCGAGTTCGAGATACCAGTCGCAGAACACGTTCCAGACGAAGCGGTAGAGCGCGGCCGCCGCATCATTGAAGCGGTAGGCCAGGATCGCCTCGGTCACTTCAAACGACGCCTTAGAGGTCTCGAACGCGATCCAGCGGTTGAGCGTCTCCTTGGCGCTGCCTGGATCGAAGCCCGCCACCGTGACGCAATGGTTGATCTCAGCGAACCGGCAGGCGTTCCAGAGCTTGGTCATGAAATTGCGGTAGCCCTCAACCCGCTGGGTCGAGAGCTTGATGTCGCGGCCCTGCGCGGCCATAGCGGCAAGCGTGAAGCGCAGCGCGTCGGCGCCGTAATCGTCGATCAGATGCAGCGGATCGATGACGTTGCCCTTCGACTTCGACATCTTGGCACCGCGCTCGTCGCGGACGAGCGCGTGGATGTAGACGTCCCGGAACGGCACCTCGTCCCTAAAGTGCAGGCCCATCATCATCATCCGGGCGACCCAGAAGAAGATGATGTCGAAGCCGGTGACCAGCACCGACGTCGGATAGAACCGCTTGAGCTCCGCCGTCTCCTCGGGCCAGCCGAGCGTCGAAAACGGCCACAGCGCCGACGAGAACCAAGTGTCGAGCACGTCCTCGTCGCGCATGATGATCGGCGCCCGCTTTTCGGGGTGCGCTATCATCTCCTTCGCCTGATGCTCGCGCAGGATGCCGGTCTCGACGTAATAGGCCAGCGCCCGCGCGATCGCCTCGTCCTCGGTCTCCGCCACCCACACCTTGCCGTCAGGGCCGTACCACGCCGGGATCTGGTGGCCCCACCAGAGCTGACGCGAGATGCACCACGGCTGGATGTTCTCCATCCACTCGAAGTAGGTCTTCTCCCAGTTCTTCGGCACGAATGTGGTCTTGCCCTCGCGCACGGCGTCGAGCGCGCGCACCGCCAGCGCCTTGGCGTTGACGTACCACTGGTCGGTCAGAAATGGCTCGATCACCGCTCCCGAGCGGTCGCCGTGCGGCACCGTGTGGGTATAGGGCTCGACCTTATCGAGGAGGCCGATGGCTTCGAGCCGCTCGACGATCTTCTTGCGCGCCGCGAAGCGCTCGATGCCGTCGAGTTCGAGCGTGGCGTCAAGCTCCGGCGACGACGCGACATCTTCGAGGAAGGCGCTGTTGTCCTTGAGGTCGAGCTTGCCCTCGACGTTGAAAACATTGACCAGCGGCAGATGGTGCCGGCGGCCGACCTCGAAGTCGTTGAAGTCGTGCGCCGGCGTGATCTTCACCGCGCCGGTGCCCTTTTCCGGGTCGGCGTAGTCGTCGCCGACGATTGGAATGCGGCGGCCGACCAGCGGCAGGACCGCGTGCTTGCCGATCAGGTGCCTGAGTTTCTCGTTCTCCGGATGCACCGCGACCGCGGTGTCGCCCAGCATGGTCTCCGGCCGCGTGGTAGCGACGACGATGAACTCGTCCGAGCCCTCGATCGGATACTTGATGTGCCAGAGGCTGCCCTTGACCTCGACCTGCTGCACTTCAAGGTCGGAGATCGCGGTGAGAAGCTTCGGGTCCCAGTTGACGAGACGTTTGTCCTTGTAGATCAGGCCCTCGTTGTAGAGCGCGACGAACACTTTGATCACCGCGCGCGAAAGCCCCTCGTCCATGGTGAAGCGTTCGCGCGACCAGTCGCAGGAGGCGCCGAGCCGCTTGAGCTGCTTGATGATCGTGCCGCCGGATTCCGCCTTCCAGGCCCAGACCTTCTCGAGGAATTTTTCGCGGCCGAGCGCGCGCCGGCCGGGCTCCTGGCGTTCCATCAGCTGCCGCTCGACCACCATCTGGGTGGCGATGCCGGCGTGGTCGGTGCCGACCTGCCAGAGCACGTCCTTGCCTCGCATGCGCTCGAACCGGCACAGCACGTCCTGGAGCGTATTGTTGAGGGCATGACCCATATGCAGCGAGCCGGTGACGTTGGGCGGCGGGATGACGATGCAATACGGCTCGGCCTGGGCGCGCTCGGGCCGTCCGGCCCGGAACGCGCCCGCTTCTTCCCATTGCGTATAGATGCGGCCCTCGACTTCGGAGGGCTGGTATGTCTTGTCGATCATCGCTATTCCGTTCCGGCGGTTTCGGGGTAGAAAGCCCGCACGCTCCGCCCTGTCAACGCCTGACGGAATCTCAACATTCGCGCCGGGCGCTCCTCCCTACCATTCCGGGGCGCCGCATCGCAGGCAAGTTTACGCAGCCTGCGTAAGCGAACCCGGAATCCACCCCCCCAAAGGACCTGATCGCTTGGCTCGCGCAATTCGAACGAAAGCGGGTGGATCGCGGCCCTCGTTCGTTGCATTCGCTCGGGCGCAATGACGCGAGATTGTCCGTGACCGCTTCGTCGCCGCCAGGAACCGCAGAGTTCCCGCTCCGCTCGATCATCCTGCTTGCCGGCGCAGGCTTTGCCGCGCAGGCGATGGTGCGGGTGACGGATTCGTTGCTGCCGCAGATCGCCTACGATTTCCAAACTACCGTCGGACAGGCCGCGATCGTGGTCGCGGCCTATTCGGTGGCGCACGGCTCGGTCCAGCTCATCATTGGGCCGATCGCCGACCGGGTCGGCAAGTATCGAACGATTGCGCTGATGTGCGCGCTTTCCACGGTGCTGGTGGCGCTCTGCGGCATGGTCACGACGCTGCCGGAGTTGGCGGTCGCGCGGTTTGCGTCGGGAGCGGCGGCCGGCTGGATCGTTCCGATTTCTTTGGCTTATGTCGGCGACGTGACGCCCGCCGCCCGCATCCAACCGGTGATCGGGCGCTATCTGACGGGCCAGATCATCGGCCAATTGTTCGGCCAAGCGGCAGGCGGCGTACTCGGCGACTGGTTCGGCTGGCGCAACGTGTTCTTCGTGCTGGCCGGCATGTTCGCGCTGGCGACGGCGGGGCTGATCTTCGAGCTTGTGAAAAATCCGCGCACCCGCGCGGCCACGCGCACAGCCGGGCCACCGCGCTTCGTCGCCGATTATGTTGCGGTGCTGTCCAATCCGTGGGCGCGATTCGTCATCTTCGCGGTGTTCATCGAATCGAGCGTCGCGTGGGGCGCCTTCGCCTATGTGGGCGCTGATCTCAGGCTACGCTTCGGGCTGAGCTTCGCGGCGGTCGGACTGATCGTTGGCGCCTTCGGCATCGGCGGCCTGATCTATGCGGGATCGGTACAGCAACTGGTGAACCGGCTGGGGCAGCCTGGCATCGCGCTGTTCGGCGGCGCGCTGCTGGCGTCCGCCTACGTCCTCCTGGCGGCCGGCTTTGCCTGGTGGATTGCGCCACTGGGCACGATAGCGATCGGCCTCGGTTTCTACGCCCTGCACAACACGCTTCAGACCAACGCCACCCAGATGACGCCGGAAGCGCGCGGCACGGCAGTGGCGATCTTCTCGTCGGCGATCTATCTCGGCCAGGTGCTGGGCGTGGCGGTGGGCGGTTTCGTATTCGACCACTACGGCGCGGTCCCGCTGTTCCTGGGGAGTGGGGTCATGTTGCTGGCGCTGGCGTGCTGGTTCGCCCGCAGCCTGACCCACCGCGCGTAAACAGGTCAGCAGATCAGGGGCGGCCGCGCGACACGCGCTCGATCTCGGCACGCACCAGCCGTTCGACCATGCCGGGAAGATTGTCGTCGAGCCAGGTCTTCAGCATCGGCCGCAACATTTCACGGACCAGATCCTCAAGGGTCCGGCCGTTCTGAACGAGCACGGTCTGGGCGAGCGTATTGAAGGCAGAATCGACTGCCGCACTGGTCGCGGCCGACATCAGCGATTGCTCGGCGCGCGCTGGCGCGTGCCACGCCGGTGGCTCGGCCACGGGTGGATCGACCGGAGCCGGCGCTTCGGCCATCGTTGGCCGCGGCGGTTCTGCAGACGGCGCCGGCGGAGTTTCCTCGAAGATAAGATCCAGCTCGGCATCGATGCCGCTGCCCCCCGCCGCGGGCCGCGATTCCGCTGCCATCTGCTCGGCCGAATCGAGAATATCCGGCGACACTTCGGCGGCGGTGTCGGACCCGGGCGCGAAGGATGCCGGCGCCGGAAAGTTGCTGGTTTCCTTCGCCAAGGCCGGCGCCGCCGACGGCAAAGTCATCGGTTCGATCGGGGGCGGCGGCCCTATCGCCCGCGGCGGCGATGCGGGACGCGCCGGTTGCTGCGCGCCACTATCAGCCGGCTTGGGCGGCTGAGCCTTGGCGCCGTCATCGTCGGCGATGATCCGTCGAATGGAGGCAAGAATCTCCTCCATCGAGGGCTCTTGACCCTTGGCCGGTTGCACCATCTGCCGCATCCCCGCTCGGACCGCCCGACTTCCGAGTCTTTCGACTGCCCGTGCGCAAGTCGCGCACGAATCAGTTGCGAAAAACCGGTTGCTGGTATCGGAAGAATATTATGACACGCCCATCCCCGACCGCAAACAAGCTCTTGTGGACGGTAATGTCATTCCGTCGAACGCGAAACTCGCTTCAACTTGAATTGCGATTTCGCTCCAAGCGCGTGTTCGTTCGCGTGATCTCATCCGAAATGCCGAAAGAGGATCGGATCGATACTCTAGCGGCCGTCGGGAATGCGAACGCCGCCCCACGCATCGCGGACCTGATGATAATGAGTCGTCGGATCGTAGATCTGAACCCTGAGTCCCAGGACCTGCGGCGAAAGCGCGCCGGTCGCCGCCAGCACCGTGTACGACGCCACCACCCGGTCGCGCTGTGCGGTTACCAGCGCAACCCGCGCGTTCAGCAGGTCCTGCTGCGCATTGAGAACGTCGAGGGTGGTGCGCTGGCCGACGCGCGCTTCCTCTCGCACGCCGTTTACCGCGATCTCGTTGGCCGTGACCGAGGAACTGGTGGAGATGACCTGTGCCTTGGCGGCTTCGAGCTGGCCCCAAGCCTGGGTCACGCTGGATTGCACCTGGTCGCGCGCCGTGTCGAGGTCCATGCGCCGCTGACCGAGCGTCTCCTTTGCCTGCCGGATGGCGGAATATTCGGAGCCACCCTGGTAAAGCGGCACTGCGAGTTGGGCGGCAACCGAGGCCTGCAGGTTCTCGATCACGTTCAACGAACCGGTCGAGCCGTAGGTTTTCTGCACGTTTCCAACCGCTGACAGCGTCGGATACAGCGCGCCTTCGGCGACCTTAACCTGCCGCGTGGCGACATCGACGTTGAACATCGCCGTGGTGACGCTCGGATGTTCGGCGCGACTGCGTGCGATCGCACCTCCGAGCGTGCGCGGCGAAAACCGGTCGACCGGCGCGGCCGGCGCCAAGCGCGCCGGCGCCGGCACGCCAATGACTTGCAGATAGACCGCGCGGGACGACATGAAATTCGATTCGGCGGTCGCCAATTGCGAGCGGCCGGTCGACAGCCGCGCTTCGGCTTGCGCCACGTCGGTGCGCGTCACTTCGCCAGCGTTGAACCGATCGCGGGTCTGGCGAAGCGTGACTTCGAGCACGTTCACGTTACTGCGCTGGAGTTCGAGGATCGCGGCGTCGCGCAGCAGGTTCATGTAAGCGGTCACGGCATTGAGCAGTGTGGTCTGCTCGGACGAGCGCAGCGTTTCGCGGGCCGCGAACACCTGTCCTTCTGCGAGTCGGGTGCGGTTGGCGGTCTGGAAGCCATTGAAAAGGGTCTGGGTGACGGTCAACCCTGCGCTCGTCACGGCCGTCGAGCCTTGCACCTTGTCGTAGGTCGGAAACGTCGGGCAAAGGCTCCTTCCCTGAAGGTCACGGGGGCAAGCAGCGGGTCCAGCGATGCTGTTCTGGTTCTTGACGAGATTCTCCAGGTACTGATCGGTCAGGCTCGACGAGCCGGTGACGCGCGGCCGATAGCCCGACAAAGCGGTCGGGACGTTCTCGTCGGTCGCGCGGGTCGCGGCGCGCTGGGCATTGAGCGTCGGGTTGTTGAAGTAAGCCTGCGCCAGGGCGGCCTCCAACGTGGTCGAACCGGGCGCGATCGGCCCCCCCAACTGCGCGTTGAGCTTGGCGTTGTAAGGGTCAAATCCGGTGACGCCCGGGCCCACGTTCGTGCCCGGGGAGACGTAGCTGCCATTGCTGCCCGGGCTAACCGGCGTGGTTGGTCCTTGCCGGCTCTGTGGATTGATGGCCAGCGGCGCAGTCATGTCCTGCGGATTGGTGAGGGTCCGATCCTGCGGGTTTGCCGGATTGATCGTCGAAGGCGACTGGGTCTGGGCAACAGCGGACGCGGTCGAAAGGCCGACGCCAATGCAAGCCGCCAAGAGCGCCGCCTTCGCGCCGGCTGCAAACGAGCCAGGATGCCGATCTCTCCCAAACATTCCAATGACCCCAAAGACCCCGGCGCAACGCCCGTTTCGCCGCGCGGGCTCACCCCCCATGTGCCCTAGGGGCGAACCTTAACCATAATGGGGCCGGACGAGTCTGGAAGCCCTGAGATAAGTGCCTCAAGCGAATTAGAAAATTCGTGGTGTATTCGCGCCACAGTCGACGTGCGCGAATACCTGATCTGCACTAAAAAACGAAACTTGGAATCGCCGCAAATCCCGGCAGCGTCGGTGCCGCTGCATCGAAAATCGGCCGGCCGCTGATGTCGGCTCCGTCGCGGCGATAGAGCGTCGCCCGGCCGTTTGGGGTCCGCCCCATGACGGTCACCAGGCGCCCACCGTCCTTGAGCTGCCGAAACAACGCGACTGGCTCCACCTCCGTCGCACCGCCCAGCAGAATCACGTCGTAAGGCCCCTGCGCGGCCGCGCCATCGACCAGCGGGCCGCTCACCACCGTCACATTCTTGTCGGTCGCGAGATTCTCCCGCGCATGGCGCGCGAGCGTGGCATCCTGTTCCAATGCCGTGACCGAGTGCGCGAGCCGCGACAGGATCGCGGAGGAATATCCGGTCGCGCAACCGACATCGAGGACGTCATCCCCCTCCTTCACGTCGGCGGCCTGAATCATCTTGGCCAGAACCACCGGCTTGAGCAGGTGGCGGGCGTCTGACTCGCGCCCCTCGTGTGTGACCGGCAGGTCAAAATCCAGATAGGCCAGTTGGGCCTTGGCATGCGGCGCAAAGCGTTCGCGCGGTATGTCGAACATGGCGGCGATCAGGCGCAGATCGGTGACATCGCTGGTGCGGATCTGGCCGTCAACCATCATGCGGCGCGCCGCGGCAAAGTCTATCATCGGCGGATTCCACGAGGCGGACGAGGGAATAGTGCAATGCGGCAACTGTTTGCGGCAAGGTCGCCGAATTTGCAAGCGTTCGCCAGTTCGAGCCGGAATCGGGCAAATACTCCACTGTCGACAGGCAATTCGCCGGCCGCGGTTGCCGGTCTCGGCGCGCTCCTATATAGGCAGCATCCAGCGACGCACCTTGGCAGCGGGGCACTCAACCCGTTGCCGGAGCGCCGGAAAGGCCACGTGGCGGAGTGGTTACGCAACGGTCTGCAAAACCGTGTACCCCGGTTCAATTCCGGGCGTGGCCTCCACTTGCATTCTCATCGCCGGTAGGTCCATGAGCAGCACCGCTTGTCGCCTTTGCCGCTCGATGCGGGCACACCGGCCGGCGTCCGGGTGAGCCCCGTATGACGCAGGCGCGCCCCGGCAAGCCATTGCTCGACGTGCTGTCGGGCCGATCGCACACGATCCCGCCGGTCTGGATGATGCGGCAGGCCGGGCGCTACCTGCCCGAGTACCGCGAGTTGCGCACCCGCGCCGGCAGCTTCCTCGACCTGTGCTTCTCGCCCGCGATGGCGGCGGAAGCGACCCTACAGCCGATCCGGCGCTTCGGATTCGACGCCGCGATCATCTTCTCCGACATACTCGTGGTGCCACATGCGCTCGGCCGCGCGGTCCGGTTCGAGGCCGGCGAAGGTCCGCGGCTCGATCCTTTGACAGCAGCCGACATCGGCGGCGCGCTGCGCACCGAACTCGACCTCGCAGCGCTGGCGCCGGTCTATGAGGCGCTGCGCTTGGTCCGGCAGGACCTCGATCCGGCGGTGACGCTGATCGGCTTCTGCGGCGCGCCTTGGACGGTGGCGACCTACATGGTGGCCGGGCGCGGAACGCCGGACCAGGCGCCCGCCCGGCTCATGGCCTATCGCGATCCGGCGGCGTTCGCGCGACTGATCGACGTGCTGACGGCGGCTTCGTCGCGCCATCTGGTCGAACAGCTCAAGGCCGGCGCTGACGCAGTGCAGATTTTCGATACCTGGGCCGGAATCCTGCCACCGACCGAATTCCACCGCTGGTGCGTCGAACCGGCCCGGCAGATCGTCGCGCAGGTCCGCCAGCAGGTTCCCGGTGCGAAGGTCATCGGCTTCCCCCGCGGCGCCGGCAGCTCGCTCGACCACTACGTCGAGCGCGTGCCAGTCGACGCGGTCAGCATCGACTGGACGGCCGAGCCGGCGTTCATTCGCGAGCGCGTGCAGCCGCGCGTGGCGGTGCAGGGCAATCTCGATCCGCTGGCACTCATGGCGGGCGGCGCGGCGCTCGATCGCGCGGTCGAGGACGTGCTGGCGAATTTCGGCGTTGGCCGGCTGATCTTCAATCTCGGCCATGGCATTCTGCCGGAAACGCCCATCGCGCACGTCGAGCAGATGCTGCGGCGGATCCGGCAACGTACCACCTGGTAGTGGCTGATCCGCCGCGACGAACGCCTATTCGAGCGGCCGCGTCCGTTCGATGATCTCGGCGGCGCCTTTCGCCAACAGATCGAGCCCCACCAGCCGGCCGAGTTCGCGCGGGCGCTCGACCGGTCCGCACCGTTCCGCCTCGATGAACCGGGTGCCGTCCTCCTCAATCACCGCGGCCCGCAGCATCAACTCATCGCCGGCAATGTCGGCATGTCCGGCGATCGGCGAATTGCAGTGGCCATTAAGCACCCAGAGCACCTCCCGCTCCGCGTCGGCGCAAATCCGCGACGCCGGATCGCTGATTGCGGACAAGAGACGGCGCGTCTCCCAGTCGGCCTCACCGCACTCGACCGCGACGATGCCCTGCCCCACCGCCGGCAGCATCTCGGCGGTGGAGAAGTCGTGGACGATGCGCGCCGCCTGGCCGATGCGTTCGAGCCCCGCGCGCGCCATCACCAGCGCATCGGCGGGACCGCGTTCGCTGCCGTCCGGCATCCGCTGCGGTCGCCCGTTGTCTAGCTTCGCGATGCGGGTATCGGCGGCGCCGCGAAAATGGATCGTCTCGGCCCGCGGGAACAGCCGCCGCAGATAACTCGCGCGGCGGACCGAATTGGTTCCGATCTTGAAGCCCTGGCCGCGCGCCGCGCTGATGACATCAAACGAAAGTCCCGGGCGCACCACGAGCGCATCGCCGGAGGCGTCGCGTGCCAGCGTAGCGCCGATGACGAGCCCGGGTGTCTCCTCGTTGCCGGGCATGTCCTTGAGCGAATGCATCGCCGCTTGCAGTTCGCCCCGCCGAACCGCAGCGCGGATTTCGGAAACGAACGCACCGCCCTTGCCGCCGTGCCGCAACAGCTTGCCGACCTGGTCGTCGTCGCCGCGGGTGTCGAACTTGACGATCTCGACCGCGAGACCGGGAAAGGCCCCCCGCAGCCGGCGCGCGATCTCGTCCGTCTGGGCCAGCGCCATCGTGCTCTTGCGCGTGCCTATCCGCATCCGTCCTTCTCCCGCGTGTGCGGCGATCATAGCAGCATCCCGCCCAACCCCCGGTCGGAAAATCGTTAACGCGCCGCACTTTGCCCGGTTCTGCGGAGACCTTGGTTGGGGAGACGGCCAAGGCCGCAACGCGCCGGCTGGATGTTTGACGGCGGCACGAAACCGCCGGAAAACCGGCGATCCGGCAGTGCGGCTTCAGCGGCTTCCTGCGGATTCGGTCAAGATTTGAGGCTTTGCAAGACTCCGGCCTTTTGTTATAGCCGGTGGCCGTCCACGGCTGTGTTCCCCGGTAGCTCAGTGGTAGAGCAACCGGCTGTTAACCGGTTGGTCGCTGGTTCGAATCCGGCCCGGGGAGCCAATTCGGAACGAAACTGCGAACGCCGTGCGCCGCAGTTTCCACTCCATAGTTTCCTCCAGACGCCACAAGCGTCTGGAGGAGCCTTGGCTTCGATCCCCTGATCCGAATTTCGTCGGCTCCGACCTCCACCCGCTGAACTAGCGCCTGGAGATGATGGCGCCGGAAACCGCCCTC
>JBFXEX010000067.1:0-32696 GCA_050179645.1 Xanthobacteraceae bacterium
AAGGCCAAGCGCAACTTTTCGGAGAGGGTATATCAATGATCCAGCGCATGCTCAAATTCAGCCGCGTCGCGGCGGTTCTGTTCTTCGGTCTGGCATTCGGCGGTCTTGCGTTCGGCGTGGCGCCGGCCGCTGCGGGCGGCTGCGGCTGGGGCTGCGGCGGACCGGCGGTGGTCGCGGTTCCAGTGGTGCCCGTCTATCCGGCGTGCTCCTGCTGCGGATGCGGCGGCGGTTACGCCTATGCGCCGGGCTACGCCTATGGCTACGGCTCCGCGGCCTATGGCTACGCGGCGGCGTATGCACCTTACGCCTACGTCAACCGCTTCTACCGGCCGCGCATTTATGTCGGGCCGCGCCGCGTGTGGCGCTGACGTATCCGACACAAGCTTCGGTACGAGCTGCCAAACGGCCCGCCGATCCCGGCGGGCCGTTTTGCGTTTGGCTCTCCCCGCGGCTTCAGGCCTGCTCGATCTCGACCAGCGTGCCGCAGAAATCCTTGGGATGCAGGAACAGCACGGGCTTGCCGTGCGCGCCGGTCTTCGGCTCGCCGTCGCCGATCACCCGCGCGCCCTGCGCCTTGAGCCGGTCGCGCGCCGCGCGGATATCGTCAACCTCGTAGCAGACGTGGTGGATGCCGCCGTCGGGATTGCGCTCCAGGAATTTCTCGATCGGCGAGGCCTCCCCGAGCGGCTGCAGGAGCTCGATCTTGGTGTTCGGCAGGGTAATGAACACGGTGCTGACGCCGTGGTCCGGCTGCGGCACCACGCCCGACACTTCGGCGCCGAGAACGTCTCGATAGACTGCCGAGGCCTTGGCAATGTCGCGCACCGCAATCGCGACGTGATTCAGTCGTCCGATCATCGTTGTCTCCAGCGGCCCGGCAGGTCCGACGCCCGCAATATAGGCTGGCCTGCCATGAGCGCCTAGCCGAACAACAGACCAAGGCCGCCCGCGACGGTCTAAGTCTCTAGAACGTGGACGTGGCAGATCGGCTTCTTGTTCCAGCGCTGCGCGATCCTCGCCCGCACCGCGCGCCGCACCGCCTCGGCGACCGAATCCGGATCGCGCCGTCGTGGCCGCGGCAATCCCTCGAACGTCTCAATTACGGCGTCGTAGGCGATCTGCGCCATGTCGGCGCCATCGGCCGCCTTCTCGGGAATCCCCATCAGATTCAGGTCGGGGTCGGCAAGGAGCTCGCCCTTCGCACTCAGCGCCAAAGCGACCGAGATCACGCCGGAAAAGCCCAGCCGGCGACGGTCGGCCACGGTGCGCTGCGCGGCATCGACCAGCAGCGTGCCGTCCTTGTAGAGCCGGCCCGCCGGCACCTCGTCGATGATTTCGACGCCGCCGGGCGCAAGCCGCACCAGATCGCCGTCGCGGCAGGTCAGCACCTGCCCAATCCCCTTGCGGCGCGCGAGTTCTGCATGCTCGGCCATGTGCAAGGCCTCGCCATGCACCGGCACGACGATCTGCGGGCGCACCCATGAAAGCATGTCGTCAAGCTCGGCGCGGCGGGGATGACCAGAAACGTGAACCAGATGCGTACGGTCGGTGATGACCTCGACGCCCTGGGTGACGAGGCCGTTGATCACCTTGACGATCAGCTTTTCGTTGCCCGGGATGGCGCGCGACGAAAAGATCACGCGGTCGCCCCGGCCTAGCGCCACGTCCGGATGATCGTCCGCGGCGATGCGCGACAGCGCGGCGCGCGCCTCACCCTGGCTGCCGGTGCAGAGCGCCACCACCTTGTCGGGCGGCAGGTGGCCGTAGATGTCGACGGATCGGAATTCCTTCATGCCGTCGAGATAGCCGGTCTCGCGCGCGACCTGGGCGATCCGTTCCATTGAGCGGCCGACCAGCACGACCTCGCGGTCGCAGGCCGCCGCCGCCTCGGCGACCGCACGCATGCGCGCCACGTTCGAAGCGAACGTCGTGACGGCGACGCGGCGCGGCGCGGTCCGGATCAGTTCGGCGAGGTTAGCGGCGACATCGCGTTCCGATGGCGAGCGGCCCTCGCGCACCGCATTGGTCGAGTCGCCGATCAGCGCGAGGCAGCCGGCGTCGCCGAGCGCGCGCAACTTGGCTTCATCGGTCGGCACTCCGATGAGCGGCGTCGGATCGATCTTCCAGTCGCCGGTATGCAACACGGCGCCAAGTGGCGTCCGGATGATGAGGCCGTTCGATTCGGGAATGGAATGCGCCATTGATACGAGTTCGATGTCGAATGGCCCGAGCGTGAACCGACCGCCGAGCGGCACGATGGTGACGGGGATTTGCGGCGCGCCGGGCTCGCTCTCGCGCTTGGCCTGGAGGAGCGCGGCGGTGAACGGCGTGGCGTAAACCGGCAATTTGAGCCTCGGCCACAGATCGAGCAGCGCGCCGAAATGATCCTCGTGCGCGTGGGTAAGCACGATGCCGAGGATGTTCTTGCGCTGTTCCACCAGATAGCGGATGTCCGGCAGGATCAGATCGATGCCGGGAAGGTCCTCGCCTGCGAACGCCACGCCGAAGTCGACAATGATCCATTGCCGCCGGCGTTCGTCGCCGAAGCCGTAGAGCGCGAGATTCATACCGATCTCGCCGACCCCGCCGAGCGGCGCAAAGACGAGTTCGTCGCTCGATCGCGCCATGCGGCAATCCAATCAGTTCGACGTCGTGGAAGAAGGCCCAGTGGCCGTAAACACATCACCGGCGGTGACGGTGATTGCGCTGCCGTCGGAGCGGCGTAGCACGAGACCGCCCCGTGCATCCAGCGCCTCAAAATAGCCCTCGATCTCGCGGTCGGTGAGCCGTACGCGGATCTGACGCCCCAGACCCGCTGCGCGCGCAAGCCAATCGGTGCGGATGGTGGAAAACCCCTCCCCGCTGTTCCATTGCGCGAGCCGGCCAAGCATGGCGTTCGAGAGCGCCCTGAACAGAATATCGGCGGCCGTCGGCACGCCGGCCGCGGCCAGATCGGTCGCCGGGTACTCGGTGTCGGCCGGGTGACTGACGCAGTTGACGCCGATGCCAACGACCGCCACGTCCCTCCCGCTCTCACTCTCGATCAGGATACCGGCAAATTTCGCCTCCGACAGCAGGAGGTCGTTCGGCCACTTGATCGCCAGTCTCTCCTTCACGCCCGGCGCCAGCGCCGCCACCGCGTCGTGGAGGGCGAGCGAGGCAACAAACGAAAGCTCGGCCCAGTGTTCCGCCTGCGCCGGCTGGGTCAGCAGCAGGCTGGCGTAGAGATTTCCAGGCTCCGACACCCACGCACGGCCGCGCCGTCCGCGGCCGGCACTCTGCCGCTCCGCCGTGATCCAGAGCGGGCCGCGTTCGCCGCGCCGCGCCCGGGCCAACGCTTCCGCATTGGTCGAGCCGAGCGTCCCGCATGCCACCAGCCGCACGCCCGCGGCGGACGCCCTGGGATCAAGCTGCATCATTTACGGTTCAAAACAGCGCCTTGGCGGCGGTGTTGGCGGCGTCGATCAAGGGCGCCGGATAGATGAAGAACAGCAGATTGAACAGCCCGCTCACGGCGAGCACGGCCCGTAGCTCGTGCGGCATCGGTTCGAAGCCTTCGACGGGCTCGTCGAAATACATGATCTTGATGATCAGCAGATAATAGTAGGCGCCGACCACACTGGTGACGACGCCGATCACCGCGAGCGTGAACAGCCCGGCCTTGATCGCCGCCATGAAGACATAGAACTTGGCGAAGAACCCAGCGAGCGGCGGAATCCCGGCGAGTGAAAACAGCAGCATCGCAAAAAAGAACGCCATGGTCGGATGGGTGCGGGCGAGCCCGGCGAGATCATAGATGTTCTCGACCATCTTGCCGTCCCGGCGCATCGAGAGGATGCAGGCGAAGGCTCCGAGCGTCATGGCGACATAGATCGACATATAGACCAGGACGCCCTGCACCCCCTGCTGCGTGCCGGCGGCGAGCCCGACCAGCGCGAACCCCATGTGGCCGATCGACGAATAGGCCATCAGCCGCTTGATGTTGCGCTGACCGATGGCGGCGAAGGCGCCAAGCACCATCGACGCGATCGAGACGAACACCACGATCTGCTGCCACTGCGAAAGAATGTCGGGGAACGCCATGATCGTCGTGCGCACGAACATGGCAATGCCGGCGACCTTGGGCGCGGCGGCAAAGAACGCGGTGACCGGGGTCGGTGCACCTTCGTAAACGTCGGGCGTCCACATGTGGAACGGCACCGCCGAGACCTTGAAGCAGAAGCCGGCGAACAGGAACACCAGGCCGAAGGTGAGGCCGATGCCGCCCTTCTGCGCCGCATGGGCGATGCCGGCGAACGATACCGTGCCGCTGAAGCCATAGACCAGCGTTGCGCCGTAGAGCAGCATCCCGGAGGAGAGCGCGCCGAGGACAAAGTATTTCAGTCCGGCCTCGGTCGCGAGAACGTTGTCGCGGCTGATCGCCGCCACCACGTAGAGCGCGAGGCTCATCAATTCCAGACCGAGATAGAGCGCGATCAGATCGGTCGCCGAAATGAGCATCAGCATGCCGGTCGTCGACAGCAGAATCAGCACGGCGTATTCGAACCGCTGCTCCTTCTCGCGGCTGAAATAGTCAAACGACATCAGGATCGCGACCGCCGATCCGGTCAAAGCCAGGAGCTTGAGGAAGCGCGCAAAGTCGTCCAGCACGAAGCTGCCGCCGAACGTCACCAGCCGGCCTTCGGGCAGCATGACAACAACGACACCCGCCGCCACCAGCAGCAAAATAGCCAATACGCCAATCGCCCTCGTCGCCGCCTCGCCGCGGAATGCGCCCAGCATCAGCAGCACCATGGCGCCGACGGCAAGGATGATCTCCGGCAATGCCGGCAGCAGCGCAGGGATTTCGGCCGCTTCGTTCGTCATCAATGCACCAGAAGCGCGGCGGCTTTGGCGGCGCCAATCGCTTTGTTGTAGTTGTCGAGCAGGTTGGCGACCGAAGCCGCCGACATCTCAAGGATCGGCTTCGGGAACACGCCGAACAGCACGGTGAGGATCACCAGAGGGCCGAGCGTGATGATCTCGCGGTAGTCGAGATCCTTGATGTTGGCGAGGCTCGGTTTCTGCAGCGCCCCGAGCACGACCTTGCGGTAGAGCCACAGCGCATAAGCGGCGGAGAAGATCACACCGAGCGTGGCGAGCGTCGCCACCCAGGTGTTGACCCGGAAGGTGCCGATCAGCGTCAGGAATTCGCCCACAAAGCCCGACGTTCCCGGCAATCCGACATTGGCCAGCGTGAACACCATGAAGGCCATGGCATAGAGCGGCATGCGGTTGACCAAGCCGCCATAGGCGGCGATCTCGCGGGTGTGCATGCGGTCGTAGACCACGCCGACGCAGAGAAACAGCGCCGCCGAGACGATGCCGTGGGAGATCATCTGGAAGATGCCGCCGGCCACGCCCTGGGTGGTGGCGGCGAAGATGCCCATGGTGACGAAGCCCATATGCGACACGGAGGAATAGGCGATGAGCTTCTTCATGTCCTCCTGCATCAGCGCGACCAGCGAGGTGTAGATGACGGCGACGACGGAGAGGCCGAACACCAGCGGCGCCAGCGCATGCGACGCTTCCGGAAACATCGGCAGCGAGAACCGCAGAAAGCCGTAGCCGCCCATCTTGAGGAGGATCGCGGCGAGAATGACGGAACCCGCCGTCGGCGCTTCGACGTGGGCGTCCGGCAGCCAAGTGTGCACTGGCCACATCGGCATCTTCACGGCGAACGACGCGAAGAAGGCGAGCCAGGCCCAGGTCTGCAGGCCGCTCGGGAAACCGTGCCGCAGCAGCGCCGGGATGTCCATGGTGCCGGCATCCCAGTACATCGCCATGATGGCGAGCAGCATCAGCACCGAACCGAGCAGCGTGTAGAGGAAGAACTTGAAGCTCGCGTAGACCCGCCGTGGCCCGCCCCACACCCCGATGATCAGGAACATCGGAATGAGGCCGCCCTCGAAGAACAGGTAGAACACCACAAGGTCGAGCGCCGAGAACGTGCCGATCATCAGCGTCTCGAGCACCAGGAACGCGATCATGTATTCCTTGACGCGCTTCTGGATCGGCAGCCAGCTCGCAATGATGCAGGCCGGCATCAGCGCGGTCGTGAGAATCACGAACGGCAACGAAATGCCGTCGACGCCCATGTGGTAGTTGATCGTGCCGTCGAGCCACGGCCGCTTCTCGACGAACTGAAATTCCGGCGAGGTCGGATCGAACCGCCAGAGCATGATGAGCGAGATCGCAAACGTGATGAGCGTGGTCCAGAACGCGACCCAGCGCGCGTTGCGGTGCTCGGCGACGCCGTCGGACCGCATCATCAGGATGAACAGCGCGCCCGCGAGCGGCAGGAATGTAGTGACGGAGAGAATCGGCCAGCTCATCATCAGCCTACCCCTCCGCCGCGGAACATGAACCAGGTGATGAACGCGGCGACCCCGACCATCATGGCGAAGGCATAGTGATAGAGGTAGCCGGTCTGCAGCCGCGTCACGTCGCGGGTGACGTTGAGCACCCACTTCGACACGCCGTCAGGGCCGAAGCCGTCGATCAGCCAGCCGTCGCCGTACTTCCACAGGAAGCGGCCGAGCCACTTCGTTGGCCGGACGAAGATCACGTCGTAGAGCTCGTCGAAGTACCACTTGTTGAGCAGGAAGTAATAGAGCGGCGCCTGCTGGCGCGCGAGTTCGACCGGCAGGTCCGGCCGCTGGATGTAGAACCGCCAGGCGACGGCGAAGCCCAGCACCATCATCACAGTCGGCAGGACCACGATGCCG
Source organism: Xanthobacteraceae bacterium (assembly GCA_050179645.1). Classification (GTDB taxonomy): domain Bacteria; phylum Pseudomonadota; class Alphaproteobacteria; order Rhizobiales; family Xanthobacteraceae; genus VAZQ01. The sequence continues at coordinate 6,768 of JBFXEX010000067.1, forward strand.
TAGGGGATGTGGTGCATCTCCTCCAGGATGCGGTTCTCCTCACCGAACTTGAGCGACGCGCCGAAGAACTCGGTGACGCCGTGCCCGGCGAACACCTCCTTGAACGGATATCCCGCCAGGATCGCGCCAGCGGAAAGGACACCAAGCGGCACCAACATGACCAGCGGGCTCTCGTGGGCCTGTTCATAGTGCTGCCGGTCGTGCGGTGTCCCGTGGAAGGTCTTCAGGATCAGCCGCCACGAATAGAACGACGTAAGCGCCGCGGCGACCACCGTCATCACCCAGCCGTAGAACGCCATCGGGTTGTGGCCGACATAAGCAGCCTCGATGATCGCGTCCTTGGAGAAATAGCCGGCGGTCAGCGGGAAACCGGTAAGCGCCAGCGTGCCGATCACCATGGTCCAGTAGGTGAACGGGATCTTGTCCTTGAGCCCGCCCATCATCCGGATGTCCTGCTCGTGATGCATCGCGGTGATGACCGAGCCGCACCCCAGGAACAGCAGTGCCTTGAAGAAGGCGTGCGTGAACAGGTGATACATCCCGATCGAATAGGCGCCGCAACCCATGGCGACGAACATGTAGCCGAGCTGCGAGCAGGTCGAATAAGCGACGATCCGTTTGATGTCGTTCTGCACGAGCCCGATGGTGGCGGCGAAGAACGCGGTGGTGGCGCCGATGAAGGTGACGAAGGTCTGCGCCGTAGGCGCAAGCTCGAACAGCGGCGACAGCCGGGCCACCATGAACACGCCCGCCGTCACCATGGTGGCGGCATGGATCAGCGCCGAGACCGGCGTCGGGCCCTCCATGGCGTCCGGTAGCCAGGTGTGCAGCATGAACTGCGCCGACTTGCCCATCGCGCCCATGAACAGCAACAGGCAGATCAGCGTCAGCGCGTCAACGTTCCAGCTCAGGAAGTGGATGGTCTTTCCGGTCAGCGACGGCGCCTGCGCAAACACGGTGTCGAAGTCGACCGCGCCGGTCATCACAAACACCGCGAAGATGCCGAGCGCGAAACCGAAGTCGCCGACGCGGTTGACGATGAAGGCCTTGATCGCAGCCGCGTTGGCCTCCGGCTTTTGGTACCAGAAGCCGATGAGCAGATAGCTCATCAGGCCGACGCCCTCCCAGCCGAAGAACAGCTGCACGAGGTTATCCGCCGTCACCAGCATCAGCATGGCGAAGGTGAACGCCGACAGATAGGCGAAGAACCGCGGCCGGAACGGATCCTCGGCCATGTAGCCGATCGAATAGAGGTGCACCAGGGACGAGATCGTGGTGACCACCACCAGCATCACGGCGGTCAAAGTGTCGATGCGCAGCGCCCAATCGATGTTGAGGTCGCCCGACACCATCCAGGACATCAGCGTGATACGTGCGTCGTGATGGCCGAAGCCAACCTGCACGAACGCCACCCACGACAGGATCATGGAGGCGAACAGCAGCACCGTGGTGGCCAGTTCGGCGAAGCGCGAGCCGGCGGCTGCGGGCTCGGCCGGATGATGGCCGACCCCATGTGCATCGGCGTGGCCGTGCGCCTCGTGGTGCCCGCCGTGCTGCTCGTGATGTTCGGCGTGGCCATGGACCTCACCCGGCTCCGGCGAGCCGCCGGGGAAACGGGCACGCGCACCGACGAGCGAAATCAACCCCGCGATGACAAAGCCGAGCAACGGCAGAAAGACGATCGCCTGGTACACCGAGTCAGCCCTTCATGAGATTGATGTCCTCAACCGCGATCGAGCCGCGGTTGCGGTAGAAGGCCACCAGGATGGCGAGGCCGATGGCCGCCTCCGCCGCTGCCACGGTGAGCACCAGCAGCGCAAAGATCTGGCCGACCAGGTCGCCGAGGAACGTCGAGAACGCGACGAAATTGATGTTTACGGCGAGCAGGATCAGTTCGATCGACATCAGGATGACGATGACGTTCTTGCGATTCAGGAATATCCCGAAAATGCCGAGCGTGAAGAGAATCGCGGCAACCGTGAGGTAGTGGCCGAGCCCGATGATCATGTCGCCCCCTCAGAGTCCCTGGCCCGGTCGCACCTTGACGACCTCGATCGCGTCCGACTTCAAGCGTGCGACCTGATCGGAGATGTTCTGGCGGCGCACATTCGGCTTGTGCCGCAGTGTCAGCACAATCGCGCCGATCATCGCCACCAGCAGGATCAGCCCCGCCGTCTGGAAGAAATAGACGTAGCGCGTATAGAGCACATGGCCGATCGCTTCGGTGTTGAACATGCGGGCAATTGGCGGGATCGGCGAGGTAATCGCCTGCTGGACTTCCGGCGCAATCGCCCAGGCGCCGACCACCAGCACGAGCTCGATCAGCATGATGACGCCGACAACCGCGCCGATCGGCAGGTATTGCAGGAAGCCCTGCCGTAATTCGGCAAAATCGACGTCGAGCATCATCACGACGAACAGGAACAGCACGGCGACCGCGCCGACATAGACCACGATCAGGATCATGGCCAAAAACTCGGCACCCAGCAGCACGAATAGCCCCGCCGCATTGACGAAAGCCAGAATGAGGAACAGCACCGAATGCACCGGGTTCTTGGCGGCGATCACCATGAACGCCGAAGCGACGCAGATCGCGGCAAACAGATAGAAGAACGCGGCGGCAATCATCGCGATCTCTCCCCTTGCACCGTCGCGTTCCATGCCTCCCTGCGGGTTACTGAGGGGGGTAAATTCAAGGCACAAACGCGCGGCCTTCGACCCCCCACCCGGCGCGCTAAGCGCGCCGACCTCCCCCGCAAGGGGGGAGGTGCAACTGAGATTGCCGAACGATTGCTGACTCTCATCGTCTCACCGGTAGGGCGCGTCGAGCGCGATGTTCTGGGCGATCTCGCGCTCCCAGCGGTCGCCGTTCGCCAGCAGGCGCTCCTTGTCGAAATAGAGTTCTTCCCGCGTCTCGGTGGCGAACTCGAAGTTCGGCCCCTCGACGATGGCGTCGACTGGACAGGCCTCCTGGCACAGCCCGCAATAGATGCACTTCACCATGTCGATGTCATAACGGGTGGTGCGGCGGGTGCCGTCGTTGCGGCGCGGCCCGGCCTCGATGGTGATGGCCTGGGCCGGGCAGATCGCCTCGCACAGCTTGCAGGCGATGCAACGTTCCTCGCCGTTGGGATAGCGGCGCAGCGCATGCTCGCCGCGAAAGCGCGGCGAGATCGGTCCCTTTTCGAACGGATAGTTCAGCGTCGATTTCGGCTTGAAGAAATAGCGCATGCCCAGCCAGAACGCCGAGATGAACTCGGCGAGAAAGATGCTGCGTGCCGCCTGATCGAGCCTCATGTCGCTCTCCTTTCAGCCCGCGCTGTTCCTACCGCCCTCGCCTTCCGCCCGTCCGTCCGCGTCACCCGCTCAAAGCCTCCCCGATCCAGTAGCCGAGCCCGCCGAAAAACAGAATATCGAGCGCCAGTACGGTGCGCCGCATAACGCCGATCTTGCGGTCGAACTCCGCTCGCTCCTCGGCGGTCTGCGACCGGTCGTGCGAGCGCAGGCTCTTTTCCACGAAACCGATCACCGCGAGGTAGTTGACCGCAGCGACCACCGTCCCCACCACGGCGCCAACCAGCCCCCATGCCGAAAGATCGATCATGCCGGCTCCCCGTCATCGCGTTACGAGCCCGCCGTATTGCAGGACGCCAGCGACGATGGCGACCATCGCCAGCGACACCGGCAGGAACACCTTCCAACCGAGCCGCATCAACTGGTCGTAGCGGTAGCGCGGGACGATCGCCTTCACCATGGCGAACAGAAAGAACATGAACACAACTTTGAGTACGAACCAGATCACCCCCGGTATCCAGGTGAATGGCGCGACCGGGAACGGCGGCAACCACCCGCCGAGAAACAGGATGGTCGCCATCGCGCACATGGTGAGAATGGCAATGTATTCGCCGAGGAAGAACAGCAGGAACTGGGTCGATGAATATTCGACCGCGAAGCCGGCGACGAGCTCCGATTCCGCTTCGACCAGGTCGAACGGCGGCCGGTTGGTCTCGGCCAGCGCCGAGATGAAGAAGATGACGAACATCGGCAGCAGCGGCAGCCAGTACCAGTTGAGCAGCCCCCACCTGCCGTCCTGCGCCTCGACGATCGCAGAGAGATTGAGCGAACCGGCGCACAAGAGCACCGTGATGATCACGAAGCCGATCGAGACCTCGTAGGACACCATCTGCGCCGCCGAGCGCAGCGCGGCCAGGAACGGATACTTCGAGTTCGATGCCCAGCCCGCCATGATGACGCCGTACACCATCAACGACGAGATCGCGAAGATATAGAGGACGCCCACGTTGATGTCGGCGATCATCCAGCCGGCATTGACCGGAATGACGGCCCAGGCGGCAAGCGCCAGGCCGGCGGTGACGATCGGCGCGAGCAGGAAGACGCCCTTGTTGGCGCCGGCCGGGATGATCGGCTCCTTGAACACGAATTTGAACAGGTCGGCGAACGACTGCAGCAGGCCCCACGGCCCGACCACGTTCGGCCCGCGCCGCATCTGAACTGCCGCCCAGATCTTGCGGTCGGCGTAGAGGATGTAGGCGGTCGCGACCAGCAGCACGACCAGCAGCAGCACGCTCTGCGCCACGATGACGATCAACGGCCAGATGTAATCGGTCCAGAACTCGGCCAGCGTCATGGTCTACTCCGCCGCGCTCAGGCCGTGCCGGCCCTCGGCGATCGCCGAACATTCCGACATCACGGCCGATGCGCGCGCGATCGGGTTGGTGAAATAGAAATCGGACACGGCGGCGCCGAACGGCGCCTTGTCCGGCGTCCCGCCGAGCGTTGCCAGCGACCGGATCAGCGCGCGATCGCCGGGCGCGATCTGCCCTAACCGCTGCAGATGCGGATGTGCGGCGTAGATCGCCCGGCGCAGCGCCGCAAGCGAATCGTAGGGCAGCTTGTGCCCCAAAATGTCGGACAGCGCGCGCAGGATCGCCCAGTCCTCGCGCGCCTCGCCGGGGGGGAATGCGGCGCGTGCCGCCATCTGCACGCGGCCTTCCGTGTTTACATAGATGCCGGACTTCTCCGGATAGGCCGCGCCGGGCAGGATGACGTCGGCGCGGTGTGCGCCCTGGTCGCCATGCGAGCCGATATATACCACGAACGCGCCGTCGGCGATGTCGATTTCGTCGGCGCCCAGCAGGAACACGAGATCGAGCGCACCGGGTTCAGCCATCTGCGCAGCCCTGAGGGCGCCCGTAGCCGGGACAAATCCAAGGTCGAGCGCACCGACGCGCGCAGCCGCGGTATGCAGGACCGAGAAGCCGTTCCAGTCTGCCGCCGGCGCAGCCGACGCGATCTTCGCAGCCAGCGAAGCGATCGCCGCACCGTCGCGACGGGCCAGCGCCGCCATGCCGAGAATGACCATCGGCCGCTCGGCCTTTTTCAGCGTCTCGGCAAATGCACCTCGGCCGGCCGCGACTTCAGCGAGTGTCTCCGGACCGGCACCCAGATGCGCATAGGGATAGGTCAGTTCGACCCTTTCCCCGATCAGTCCGGTCGCGAAATTTCCGGCGCGCCAGCGCTTGCGGATGCGCGCGTTGAGCACGGCGGCTTCGTGGCGCGGATTGGCGCCGACGATGAGAAGCGCGTCGGCCTTATCGATGCCCGCGATGGTGGCGTTGAACAGGTACGTCGCCCTGCCCCACTTCGGGTCGAGCGCGGCACCATCCTGCCGGCAATCGAGATTGCCAACGCCGAACCGGCCCATCAGGTCCTTGAGGGCGAACATCTCCTCGACCGCGGCGAGATCGCCGGCAATCGCGCCGATACGCGCCGGCGGCGTCACCTTGACCTTGGCGGCAATCGCACTGAATGCCTCCGACCAGGATGCGGGTCGCAACCGGCCATGCTCGCGGATGTAGGGCTGGTCAAGACGCTGGCTGCGCAGTCCGTCGACAACGTGACGGGTCTTGTCGGAAATCCACTCCTCGTTCACGTCGTCGTTGATGCGCGGCAGGATACGCATCACCTCCCGGCCGCGGGTATCGATGCGGATCGCGGAGCCGACCGCGTCCATGACGTCGACTGACTCGGTCTTGTTCAACTCCCACGGCCGCGCCGCAAAGGCATACGGCTTCGAGGTCAGCGCGCCGACCGGACAGAGATCGACGACGTTGCCCTGCAGCTCCGACGTCATCGCGGTCTCGAGATACGTGGTGATCTCCATATCCTCGCCGCGGCCGATGGCGCCAAGCTCCGGCACCCCTGCAACTTCGGTGGCGAAGCGGACGCAGCGGGTGCAATGGATGCAGCGGTTCATCACCGTCTTGACCAGCGCGCCGATATATTTGTCCTCGACCGCGCGCTTGTTCTCGTGGAAGCGGCTGTTGTCGACGCCGTAGGCCATCGCCTGGTCCTGCAGGTCGCATTCGCCGCCCTGATCGCAGATCGGGCAATCCAGCGGATGGTTGATCAGCAGGAACTCCATCACCCCTTCGCGCGCCTTGCGCACCATGGGGCTCTTGGTGTTGAGCACCTTGGGTGTGCCGTCGCGGTTCGGCGGCAGGTCCTTGACGCCCATCGCGCAGGACGCCTGCGGCTTCGGCATGCCGACCACCTCGATCAGGCACATGCGGCAATTGCCGGCGATCGACAGCCGCTCGTGGAAGCAGAAGCGAGGAATCTCAGCGCCGGCGGCTTCGCACGCCTGGAGCAGCGTGTACTCCGGCGGCACCTCGATCTCGCGTCCGTCGACGATGAGCTTGGTCATGGGCTAGTCCCGTTCACGCGCACCGCGCCGTCTTCCACAACTGCGCCGCCGGCAGGTTCTCCCAGCCAAACGCGTGATCGCTCGGTCCATGCTGTTTCAGGTACTCCAGCCGCTCGATCGCCTCTTTGACCGTCGGCCGGTGTCCGGCCGGTACCCACCACATCACGAAATAGCGCTCGGCCATCTTGTCGAACCATTCGTCACGGCGGCCGTAGAACCGCTTGTGAACGGTCTGCCAGACGAAACGCTCGAACGTCTCGACGTTTTCCCAGACCGACAGATTGATCGCTATGCGCGAGTCGCCGTCGAATGGTCGGGTGTCGATGGCGCTGCCGCTGTCGTCCTGGTAGCGCCAGACGAACCCGGCGCTGCGCTCCGCAATCCCATTCACCATCGCGAGGTTGTCGACGAAATCCGCCATGCGCGGATCGTCGGCCTCGTAGCGCAGGCGTCCGATGTTGATCTGGGCGAGATGGCGATAGGGCTCAGTCATGGGTCGTCACTCCACCGCCTCGACCACCGGATCGAGGATCCCGACATCGTCGATCGTCGCCTTCGCGGTATAATCGTCGATCCGCTTCTCGATCTCTGGACGGAAATGCCGTAGCAGGCCCTGGACTGGCCAGGCGGCGCCATCACCGAATGCGCAGATGGTGTGGCCCTCGATCTGCTGGGTCACCTGCATCAGCATGTCGATCTCGCGCTTGTGGGCACGGCCTTCGGCCATGCGGGTGAGCACGCGCCACATCCAGCCCATGCCCTCGCGGCAAGGCGTACACTGGCCGCAACTCTCGTGCTTGTAGAAATACGAGATGCGGGCCATGGCGCGGATGATGTCGGTCGACTTGTCCATCACGATCACGGCGGCGGTGCCGAGCGCCGACTTCTTGTCGCGGCAGCCATCGAAATCCATGATCAGCGTGTCGGCCTGGTCGGGACCGGCGGGAACGAGCGGCATCGACGAGCCGCCGGGGATCACAGCCAGCAAATTGTCCCAGCCGCCGCGAACGCCGCCCGCATGCTTGTCGACCAGTTCACGCAGCGGGATACCCATCGCCTCTTCGACGTTGCACGGTCGCTCGACGTGGCCCGAGATGCAGAACAGCTTGGTGCCATGGTTATTCGGACGGCCGATGCTGGCGAACCAGGCGCCGCCGCGCCGCAGGATGTCGGGCACCTGCGCAATCGTCTCGACGTTGTTGACGGTCGTTGGGCAGCCGTAGAGGCCCATATTGGCGGGGAACGGCGGCTTGAGCCGGGGCTGGCCCTTCTTGCCTTCGAGGCTCTCAAGCAGCGCGGTCTCCTCGCCGCAGATATAGGCGCCGGCGCCGTGGTGGACGTAGAGATCGAAGTCCCAGCCGTTGAGGTTGTTCTTGCCGATCAGCCTGGCCTCGTAGGCCTGGTCGATCGCCGTCTGCAGATGCTCGCGCTCGCGGATGAACTCGCCCCGCACGTAGATGTAGCCCGCGTGCGCGCCCATGGCGAAGCCGGCGTAGAGACAGCCCTCGACCAGGAGATGCGGGTCGTGCCGCATGATCTCGCGGTCCTTGCAGGTGCCCGGCTCGGACTCGTCGGCATTGATGACGAGATAGTGCGGCCGGCCGTCCGACTGCTTGGGCATGAACGACCATTTCAGCCCGGTCGGGAAGCCCGCGCCGCCGCGGCCGCGCTGGCCGGAGGCCTTGACCTCGTTCACCACCCAGTCGCGGCCCTTCTCGATGATCGCCTTGGTGCCGTCCCAGGCGCCGCGCTGCCGCGCGCCCTTAAGGCCCCAGTCGTGCAGGCCGTACAGGTTGGTAAAGATGCGGTCCTTGTCCTGCAGCATCGGTTCAGTCCTGCGCCTTTGGGCCGGTTGCCGGCTTGGCCTTCTCCGACGTCGCCTCCGCCATGGTGGCCTTGGCAGAGACGCCGTCCTTGGCGCCTTCCGCGGCGACAGTTTCGAGCGGCGCCGGCGCCTCGCGCTTGTTGGCCTCGGGCGAAACCTTCTTCGGCGCGACGTCGGTCAGGCTCGGCTCTGCCGCGTCTCCCGAACTGTGACGTTCCGCGTAGAGCGACGGATCGGTGAGCGTGGTCGGCCCGCCAATCGGCGCCGAGAACGTACGGTCGATCTGCGGGCCGGGCTTCACCGGCTTGCCGTTGGCGAAGCCGTCCAGCACCTTCTCGAAGCTCTCGGGCGTGAGGTCTTCGTAGGTGTCGCGCCAGATCAGCACCATCGGAGCGTTCACGCACGCCCCCAGGCACTCGACCTCTTCCCAGGAAAAGTCGCCGTCGGAGGAAACGTGGAATTGCTCATGGCTGATCCGCCGTTGGCAGACTTCGAGGATCTTCTCGGCGCCGCGCAGCCGGCACGGCGTCGTACCGCAAACCTGGATGTGGGCTTTCCTGCCGACCGGCTGCAGCAGGAACATGGTGTAGAAGGTTGCGACTTCGAGGGCGCGGATATGCGCCATCCCGAGCATATCGGCGACGTAGCGGATCGCCGCCTCCGGCAGCCAGCCGTCATGCTGTTCCTGCGCGCGCCACAACAGCAGGATCACTGCCGACTGCTGGCGGCCGTCCGGATATTTGGCGATCTGCTCCTGGGCCCATGCCAGGTTTTCTGCCGTGAAGACAAACTCCTTCGGCTGCAGCTCGGGCGGGGCAAGGCGGCGTACGGACATCAAAGCCCCCTGCCGCTTGGCTGAAACATAACAGACGGGGTCACCGGTCAACCTCCCCGAACACGATGTCGAGCGAGCCGAGCACAGCGGAGACGTCGGCCAACATCAGGCCCTTGCAGAGGAAATCCATCGCCGAGAGATGGGCAAAGCCCGGCGCCCTGATCTTGCACTTGTAGGGCTTGTTGGTGCCGTCGGCGACGAGGTACACGCCGAACTCGCCCTTCGGCGCCTCGACTGCGGCATAGACCTCGCCGGCCGGAACGTGGAAGCCTTCGGTGTAGAGCTTGAAGTGATGGATGAGCGCTTCCATCGAGCGCTTCATATCTTCGCGTCTGGGCGGCACGATCTTGTGGTCGTCGACCGAGACTCGGCCCTGCCCTTCCGGCGAGCGCAATTTCTCCAGGCACTGCTTCATGATCCGGATCGACTGGCGCATCTCTTCCATGCGGATGCAGTAGCGGTCGTAGTTATCGCCGTTCTTGCCGATCGGAATGTCGAAATCGAGCTCGGAATAGCACTCGTAAGGCTGCGCCTTGCGCAGGTCCCAGGCCGCGCCCGAGCCGCGGACCATCACGCCGGAAAAGCCCCAGGCCCAGGCGTCCTTGAGATCGACCAGCCCGATATCGACGTTGCGCTGCTTGAAGATGCGGTTGCCGGTGAGCAGCGTTTCGAGGTCGTCGCAGACCTTGAGAAAGGGGTCGCAGAAATCCCAGATGTCGTCGATCAACTTCGACGGCAAATCCTGATGCACGCCGCCGACGCGGAAATAGGCCGCGTGCATGCGCGAGCCCGACGCCCGCTCGTAGAACACCATCAGCTTCTCGCGCTCCTCGAAGCCCCACAGCGGCGGCGTGAGCGCGCCGACGTCCATCGCCTGCGTGGTAACGTTAAGGAGGTGCGAAAGGAGCCGGCCGATTTCGCAATAGAGTACGCGGATCAGTTGCGCGCGCCGGGGCACCGTCAGCCCGAGCAGCTTCTCGGCCGCGAGGCAGAAGGCGTGCTCCTGGTTCATCGGCGCGACATAATCGAGCCGGTCGAAATACGGAATCGCCTGCAGGTAGGTCTTGGCCTCGATCAGCTTCTCGGTGCCGCGATGCAGGAGGCCGATGTGCGGGTCGACGCGCTCGACGACTTCGCCGTTGAGCTCCAGCACCAGCCGCAGCACGCCGTGCGCGGCCGGATGTTGCGGCCCGAAGTTGATGGTGAAGTTGCGCAGGTCGTCGCTCATCCGGTCAGTCCTTCGCCTGCGCGGCGTCCGGCGGCGCGAAGGCGGCAAACACCTCGGCGCCCGTCATGTTGTGCGTCTTGTTGGCGAAGTCGTAGTAGGCCGGCTTCTCGTCGATGAAGATTTGGCTGGCGAAGACGAATCCGGCGCGATCGTCGAACGCCTCGGCGGAGACGAAATACAGGTTCTTGTCGATCAGTCGATAGGACAAAGGCGTGCCGCAGGTCGCGCAGAAACTGCGCTCGGCCCACTCGGAAGAACGATAGGTGCCAAGGCACGCCGGGTTCTCGACCTGCAAGCTGTCGCCGCAGTCGAGCACCAGGAACGGACCGGCCGACCAGCGCCGGCACATGCCGCAATGGCAGGCGCCGACCTGGCGGTTCTCCGGCGTCGCGGTAAAGCGCACCGCGCCGCAGAGACAGCCGCCTGACATGACTGCGCCGGGGCCCGCCATGGTCACGACCCTTTCGCCTTCTCGTCGCCCGGCAGCCCATAGGCGCCCGGCCCTTCCCACGGCGACAGGAAATCGAAGTTGCGGAATTCCTGGTTGAGCCGCACTGGCTCGTAGACCACACGCTTCTGTTCGTCGTCGTAACGCACCTCAACGAAGCCCGTGAGCGGAAAGTCCTTGCGCAGCGGGTGCCCTTCGAAGCCGTAGTCGGTCAGCAGCCGCCGCATGTCGGGATGGCCGGTGAACGGCACGCCGTAGAGATCGTAAGCCTCGCGCTCGAACCAGTTCGCGCCCGGAAAGACGTCGATAATCGACGGCACCGTTTCGCCCTCGGCGACCTCGATCTTCACCCGGATACGGGCATTCTGCTTGGGCGACAGCAGGTGATAGACCACGTCGAAGCGGCGCTCGCGGCCGGGCCAGTCGATGGCGGTGACATCCACGAACGCCCAGAACTGGCAGCGCTCGTCGTCGCGCAGGAAGGTCATGACCTTGACGATATCCCGCGCCGTCGTGGTCACGTTAAGTTCGCCGTGCGCGACCTCGTGACCGGTGACGGAGCCCGCCAGCTCGCCCGCGATGATCTCGCCGAATCTGTTGAGGCTCTCGTCCATGACCTCTGCGCGCCCTCAACGTTCGATCGTGCCGGTGCGGCGGATCTTCTTCTGCAGCATCAGCACGCCATAGAGCAGCGCCTCGGCAGTGGGCGGGCAGCCAGGGACGTAGATGTCCACTGGCACGATGCGGTCGCAGCCGCGCACCACCGAATAGGAATAGTGATAGTAGCCGCCGCCATTGGCGCAGGAGCCCATCGAGATGACGTAGCGCGGCTCCGGCATCTGGTCGTAGACCTTGCGCAGTGCCGGCGCCATCTTGTTGGTGAGCGTGCCGGCGACGATCATCACGTCGGATTGGCGGGGCGAGGCGCGCGGCGCAAAGCCGAACCGCTCCGCGTCGTAGCGCGGCATCGACATCTGCATCATCTCGACCGCGCAACAGGCCAGCCCGAATGTCATCCACATCAGCGAGCCGGTGCGCGCCCAGACAATCAGGTCGTCGGCGGCGGTGACCAGAAACCCCTTGTCGGAAAGCTCGTTGTTCAGTCCGACGAAGAAGCTGTCGTCCGCGCCGACTGGTTTGCCGGTTCGCGGATCGAGAATACCGGTTGCCGGCGGGGCAATGACGGCGCTGCGCTCTAATCCCATTCGAGCGCTCCTTTCCGCCACTCATATATGAAGCCGACGGTCAGAACGCCAAGAAACAGCATCATCGACCAGTAGCCGTAGGCGCCAAGATCCGCGAATGCGACCGCCCATGGGAACAGGAACGAGACCTCGAGATCGAAGATGATGAACAGGATGGCGACGAGGTAGAATCGCACGTCGAACTTCATGCGCGCGTCGTCGAACGGGTTGAAACCGCATTCGTAGGCCGACAGCTTTTCCGCGTCGGGGCGCTTGTAGGCGATCGCGAATGGCACCAGCAGCAGCACGAAGCAGACGACGAGTGCGACCCCTATGAAGATCACAAGCGGCAAATAATCCAGCAGGAGATCGTTCATCGGTCACACCCCGGACGGCCTGGCGCGGGAGCCCGCTCGACACCTGCCCGCAAGATGCCGTGGGGCCAAGAGAAAACGCCCTTGTCACAATTCAGATTCGTTCCAAGGGGCATCGTCACGCTGGCTTTAGCGCAGTGCACAATACGAGGCAAGGTGGCGCTGCAGGCAAATACCGGCGTGTCGCTTACGGGAACGCCGTCTCCACCTACTTTTTCCGTGCTATTGGCTGTCGAACCGCCAATCGGAGGCTTTCGTCCGCAGATCCGCAACCCGCGGGAGCCGGTCCTGCCGCGGGCGCTGCCGGTCGTGGGGTCCCGGCACAACCGGACCCAATCACGCTCCCACGCAGAATAACCCCGCCGATGACACACCTGTGCGACGCCTTCATCACCGGAACGGGCGCTTTCCTGCCCGGTGAGCCGATCCCGAATGACCGCATGGAGGAATTCATCGGGCTCGTGGGCGGCCGCAGGTCCAGCGTCGGCAAGCGGGCGCTGCGGTGGAGCGGCATCGAAACGCGCCATTACGCGATATGCCCGGCCGGCGAAGCGCTACACTCCAATGCCTCCATGAGCGCCGCCGCCGTATCGGCGTCCCTGGACGATGCTGGACTGGCAAGGGCGGACCTGCAGTTTCTCGCAACCGCGACCACGCAGGGCGATTATCTGGTTCCCGGGCATGCAAGTGCCGTCCACGGCGAACTTGGCGGCGGTCCGCTCGAATTGGCGAGTTTTCAGTCGGTCTGCGCATCTTCCCTGATGGCGGCGAAGGCGGCGTGGTCGGCGGTGCGGACCAGGGACGCCACCTGCGCTGCGGCCGTCGCCGGCGAGTTTTCATCGCGCTGGTTTCAACCCGCCTTCTATGAGGGAACCGCGCTGATCGATGCCAAGGGCCGGCTGGCGATGGAAGCCGACTTTCTGCGCTGGACGCTGTCGGATGGCGCCGGGGCCATTGTCATCGAGCCAACGCCAAGGGCCGGTCACGTGAGCCTGCGCGTCGAATGGATCGACCTTACTTCGCTCGCCGGCCGTTTCGATCCCTGCATGTGGGCCGGCGCACCGCGGGAATCTCGCAGCACTTTGATCAGCGCCTGGAGCCATGCCGGTCCGCGCGCAGCGCATGCGGCGGGTGCGATCGCGCTGCTGCAGGATTTCGCCCTTCTCAAGGTCATCATTCGCGCCTGGATCGGAGTCTATCTTGAGAAGGTAGACTGCGGCCGTATCGATCCGGCCCACGTCGATTGGCTGCTGTGTCACTATTCGGCCCGCTCGCTGCGACAGGAGATCGTGAGCCTGTTGGAACGTACCAATGCGATGATACCGGAGCACAAGTGGTTCACCACGCTGCCAACAACCGGCAACGTCGGCTCGGCCTCGATCTGGTTGATGCTTGACGCATTCTTGAAAACTGGTTCCGCTAAGCGGGGCGACCGGATTCTCTGTATCGTCCCGGAAAGCGGCCGCGCCATGGTCGGATTCATGATGCTGGAGGTGGCGGCATGAGCGTCGCAGAAGTCTCGCCGGCGCAGGACCTAGCCGTCGCCGAGGTGCTGCGCAAGCTCGCGGTGGTGTGGAGCGAGTTCGAGGGACGGCTCGACGTGACGCCGCTGATCCGCAAGCTCACGCGCGGTCGCTTCGAACTTGAAGACTACCATTCCTTTCTCGTCGATCTTCGCCAGCAGGTGAAAGACGGCGCGTTGTGGATGTCGCGTGCCGCATCGAACATCGACGAAGAGCATCTGGAGTTGCGCTCGAGCCTGATGCGGCACGCCGTCACCGAGCATCGCGACTTCCGCATGCTGGAGACCGACTATGTGGCGAGCGGCGGCACGCTCGCCACGATCCAGACCGCGGAGAAAAACATCGGGTCGGAGGCACTGTCGGCGTGGATGTTTCATGAAGCTTCGCGGCGCAATCCGTTCGGCCTGCTGGGCGCCATGTTCATCATCGAGGGCCTCGGTTCGATCAAGGCGGCCGAGTGGGGGCGTCTGGTGCAGAGCCGCCTGCAGTTGCCGAAGGAGGCGGTTCGTTTTCTGCTGTACCACGGCGAAAACGATGCCGGTCACATGGAAGAGTTCGAGGCCATGCTGCGACTGGTCCTGCCTGACGATGCGACCGCCGCCCGAATCGTCACCTGCGCGCGGGTGACGGCGCGGCTCTATGCCTTGCAGATCGAGGAGATCGCGGCGTGACGACTGGCGTCAACGTTTTCGATCCCGGGCGGTTCGATCCGAAGGACCCCGATCCTTGGCTGGCGCTCTACCTCGACCAGAGCCTGCCGATCGACGAAGCGGCCAAAGAGGCGTTGCTGATTGGCAACCGCTCGATCTCCCGACGGTGGCTGTTTCCCATCGCAAGGCCGTTGATTTTCGTGTTTTTCGTATTGGTCAAAATCCTCCGCGGCCTTTTCCCGCATTGGCCCAACTGGAACCGGGGGCTCCATCAACTGATCTATTGGGGGCTGAAAACCTTCGCCTCGCCGGAGGCCAACACGCTGATCCTGAGGCACTTCACGCTGGCAACCGAATTGCTGGCATTCATCAAGGGCAATGCCGGCCCCGTCGAGATCGACAGTTGGCCGCTGCGTCCCACCAAGCTCGAAGACCTCCGTGACAACGTCTTCCTGCAGCACGACCTCAACATCTACAATTTCATCATCCAGCTGAATGCCAGCCTCCGCGCGCAGGGACGCGACCTCGCACCGGTCGATCGGCCGGATTTCTCAATGATTTCGGACGCGCCGATTGTGCTCGCCACGATGCCACGGGGGCCGCTCAACGTCATCGACGTGCAGACCGCGGTCGAGGCCTATACGCCGCTCTACGCGCTCTTCCTGCCGCGGGAGGACTTCGTCCGCGCGGCGAACTCGTTGCAGCTCGACGAAGTGATCGCGATCTACATCGCGAAAATTCTCGGCACCGACTACCACCTGGCATTCATGAAAAATGGCCACCCGCTGGTGCCGCTCTCAACCTTGCAGGCCGGCTATCGCCTGATGATGCACGGGCTCGATGTCGAGGGTCTGCATGGCTGGCTGCGTCTGATCAAGCGTCGCCAAGGCTTGGGCCTGCCCATCGACCCGCGCGCCCCCGCGGCGAGCGGCGCACTCTAACGGGGTGTCGGCAACCTGCCTACCCAAGCCCCTGGGCTTTCCCCCCATTGAAGCGGTAGGCTTTGCGCAAAACACGGGCGCTGATGGCCCGAGGGAGGCAACATATGCAACGCAAGGTCATGATCTCGTGCGCGGTCACCGGCTCGGCCGATACGCCACGCCGCAATCCCGCGGTGCCGGTGACGCCGGAGCAGATCGCCAAGTCGTCGATTGACGCCGCCAAGGCTGGCGCGGCGATCGTGCACATTCATGTTCGCAATCCCAACACCACCAGACCCAGCATGGACGGGGCGCTCTACCGCGAGGTTGTCGAGCGCATCAGGGACAGCGGCACCGACGTGCTGATCAATCTCACGACCGGCCCGGGCGCGAGATTCATGCATGACGACAAGGACCCATCGAAACCCAGCGCCGACAGCGTTCTGCGCTCGCCCGAGGACCGCGTGCGTCACGTGGTCGAACTCAAGCCCGACATCTGCAGCCTCGACATGGGCAGCCTCAACATGGGCGACCGGGTGTTCGTCAACACGCCGGCCCACCTGCAAACCATGGCGTTGGCAATCAAGGACGCCGGCGTGACGCCGGAGCTCGAAGTGTTCGAGACCGGTCACCTCCTGCTCGCCAAGAAGTTCATCGAGAACGGCTATGTTAAAGGGCCCGGCATGTTTCAGATCTGCCTGGGGATCTCCTGGGGCCAGCCCGCCACACCAGAAGCGATGAGCTACATGCGCAGCCTGCTGCCGCAGGATTCGCCCTGGTTCGCCTTTGGCATCTCGCTCCATCAGTTCCCGATGGTCGCCCAGGCCGTCCTGCTCGGCGGCCATCCGCGCGTCGGGATGGAGGACAACATCTATCTGGAGAAGGGCAAGCTCGCGCCGAGCAACGCAGCGCTGGTCGAGAAGGCCGGCAAGATCATCGAAATTCTCGGCGACCAGGTCGCAACCCCCAACGACGCTCGGGAAATCCTGGGGCTGCGGACGAAGGCCGGCGCCAACGTCTGACGCCCGATCCCCGATACCCGATACGGTGCGCGCTTTGACGCACATGAGCCCCACCGTTCCGGCTCGGCGATCGGATTGGAAATGGCGGGAGCGACGGGACTCGAACCCGCGGCCTCCCGCGCGACAAGAGTTTCGACTTCTGCGTTGATTAACCCGTCCTTAAATCGACCGCAGTTGGAACTCCATGAGTAGTCGCCCCGGCTGCGGATTCGCGAAATAAGACCCTCCTCGACAGGTCGGTGGCGCCTTGAGGGCCTGCTGCCAGCGCTTGCCAACGACCAGGCCGCGCTGCGGGTCGCTGACGACGAAGGCGTCGTCCTTGGAGCGAACTCAATGAGCCGGTCGGGCTATGTCCGGGACCATGCCGCGATGGAGAGCTTCTTCTCCTCTGTTCAAGACCGAATTGCAGCGGCCAAGACCGACCGCACCCGCGACCAGGCCAAGGCCGACGTGTTCGACTACATCGAACGCTTCTACAATCCGCGGCGGAGGCATTAGACCCTGGCTGTCTCAGTCCCATCGACTTCAAAAAGCCGGCCGCGTTAGCTTAGGGTGGCATCAACCAAACCTGCAGCAGCTCATGCCTTGGGGTCGCTGAATGAACGAAGTTTGCCGAACAGCGTTGCCCCTCTCATGACGGATTATAAGGAAATGCAGCATTCGTCTTTCGCGGGACATGGCAGCCCGCAGACCCAACTCCTGCGCGCGGCGATCCTCGACAAGCTGAAATACGCGTGCAGCAGGACACCTGCTAACGCCGGTCTTTATGATTGGTACATCGCAAGCGTGCTTGCCGTGCGCGACCGCTTGGTTGACGGCTTGCTACAGTCGCAGCAGTTGATGGAGCATCAACCGCAAAAAAAGCGAGTTTACTATCTATCTATCGAGTACCTGATTGGCCGACTACTCTTCGATTCTCTCATCAATCTGCGTTTACTGAGCCCTGCACGAGCGGCGCTCGAGAGCCTCGGGCTCAATATTGATCAACTCCGCCGACTTGAGCCCGATGCGGCGCTTGGCAACGGCGGCCTCGGCCGGCTTGCCGCCTGCTACGCAGATAGCATGGCGGCGCTGGCTATCCCGGCGGTCAGCTATGGCATCCGCTATGAGCACGGTCTTTTTCATCAGGAAATCCGGGACGGCTGGCAACAAGAGCATCCTGAGCGCTGGCTCGCCTTCGGTAATCCGTGGGAATTCGAACGGTTGGAATCGGAGTATTCGGTTTGTTTTGGCGGTCACGTCGAATACGTCGGTGGCGAAGACGGTCATGCGCGCGGGATCTGGTACCCATCAGAGCGCGTTCTAGCGGTCGCCTACGATACGCCGATCGGAGGCTGGCGCGGCCGACACGTCAACATGCTTCGGCTATGGAGCGCGCGTACCACGACGCCGATGCATCTCGCCACTTTTAACAGCGGGGACGTCGTCGCAGCTACTGCGCCACGAGCCCAAGCTGAAGCGATCTCGCGCGTGCTTTATCCGAGCGACGTAACGCCGCTTGGCCAAGAGCTGCGGCTGCGCCAGGAGTATTTCTTCACCTCGGCATCGCTGCAGGACATCATACGACGCCATTTGCAGCAATTCGAGGATCTGCACAACCTGCCGGACTGCGCTGCAATTCAGCTCAACGATACCCACCCGGCCATCGCCGTAGCTGAACTGATGCGCATTCTTATCGACGAGCACGACTATCACTGGGACGACGCCTGGCGGATTACCAGCTCTACATTGCACTACACGAATCACACACTCCTGCCGGAGGCACTAGAGAGCTGGCCAGTCGCGCTGCTCAATCGCCTGCTGCCCCGGCAAATGCAAATCATCTTCGTGATCAACAAACTTCATCTGGACGGCGCGATGGCCAAAGGGTTCACCGATCCCGAGATGCTGTCGTCAATTTCACTGGTTCAGGAAGGTTACGAGAAGCGCGTGAGGATGGGGCATCTTGCTTTCATCGGATCAAGGCGGGTGAACGGCGTTTCGGCACTTCATACAAAATTAATGTCGCAGACCGTGTTTTCCGAGCTCGACAAGGTGCTGCCAGGCCGCATCACAAATGTCACTAACGGCATCACCTTCCGCCGTTGGCTATTAGAAGCCAACCCGCCACTCACTGGACTGATCACTCGCAGTATTGGCGAGGGATTCCTTGACGATACAAGCGAACTTGTCGCGCTTGATCGGCTCGCAGATGACGCCGGCTTCAGGAACGACTACGCGCAGACGCGCCGAACCAATAAGGAGAATCTAGCGCAACTGATTCGCGAACTGACAGGTGTCAAAGTGGATCCGCGCGCGATGTTTGATGTGCATATCAAACGTATTCATGAATACAAGCGGCAGCTTCTGAACCTGCTGGAGACGATCGCACTTTACTTGTCGATCCGAACGGAACCAACGCGTGATTGGACCCCGCGGGTCAAGATTTTTGCAGGCAAGGCAGCCCCAAACTACGCGCGCGCCAAGCTGATTATCAAGCTTGCCAATGACATTGCGCACATTGTCAATGCCGATCCGATAGTGGGCGATCGGCTCAAGGTGATATTTCTGCCGAACTATGGCATCAGCCTTGCCCAAAAGATTATTCCGGCAAGCGATCTCTCCGAGCAAATTTCGACTGCCGGTATGGAGGCGTCAGGCACCGGCAATATGAAGCTCGCGCTGAATGGCGCTATTACCATCGGCACGCTTGACGGCGCCAATATCGAAATCCGCGATCGCGTGGGAGCCGAAAATATCGCAATCTTCGGCTTGACCGCGGGCGAGGTCGATGAGTCACGGGGCAACCGTTTCACTGGAAGCGAAGCCGCCGAGCGCTCGCCGTTGTTGGCTCAAGCAATTTCTTGTCTTCGCGACGGAACTTTTTCTCCCGATCAGCTTGACCTGTATCATACGCTCTGCGATGCGCTGCTCGGTTATGATCAATTTATGGTTGGAGCCGATTTCGACGATTATTGGCGCGCGCAGCGGCGGGTTGATGAACGCTTCGGAACATCGAGTTGGTGGAAGTCGGCGATCTTGAACACATCACGCATGGGCTGGTTCTCGTCAGACCGCGCGATCCGCGAATATGCCACCAGGATCTGGAACATCGAGGCCCCGCCACCGGCAGCCGCTAGCACATAATCAGGTTTGAACACTGGAAGCGGGCAGAAACGATGATGTCCGAGGGCGCAAAGCGAAATGAGTATAGATCATCGACGCGCCGGTGACTGCAAGTCTGCCGAGCGTTTCGAGTGACCTTGATGGGATTGCGGGCCAAGCTTTTCCGTGATGGAACCCCGCCGTGCAACAGCAACTTAGCTTATCTCATAGCCGGCAGCACTGGCATTGTGGCTGGGCCGCCGCCCCCGCGCATTCCGCGTTCTCCCGATATTGAGAAGCGTGCGCGCGCCAAAGAGTCGCATGTTGCACCACCGTTGGAGGGTCAATGGTCATTGCCGACTGTTTCGCTACTGCATCCGCCCCGGGGCTCGAGACGCATGAAGACTGAATGTGTCGGTTCCGTCTACGGAGGCGAAGCGGAGCGGGCTGAAAGAGACCAAACTGGAGGAGATGCCGTAATGTTGTTGCGCAGAATTCTGCTTACGTCCGTTCTGACCGCAGGACTCACCAGCGCTGCGCTGGCGCAGACCATGGGTATTGCAACCAATCCGCAGGGGTCGCTGTATTACGCGGTCGGCTCCGCGGTCTCGCAGGTTGTTTCGAACAAGACGAAACATCAACTGCGGGTACAGCCTATGGGTGGGTCGTCAACTTATGTCCCCACGATCAACCAGGGACAGATTGAATTTGGCTTGCTCAATGTCATCGACCCGGCTTTCGCGTGGGAAGGCGTTGAGAACTTCAAGGGCCAGCCGCCTGCCAAGAATTTGCGGTTGGTCGCGGTAATCTTCCAGCTTCCGATCGGAATCGCAGTCGTCGACAATTCGCCCTACAAGTCGCTGGCAGACCTCAAAGGCGTGCGTATGCCGGCGGAATTCACCGCGCAGAGCACGATCCGCTTCGTGCAGGATGCCGTTCTGGCTAACGCGGGTCTCGCGACCAAAGACATGCAGGGAGTTCCGGTCCGCGACTACGTTCAGGGCATGCGGCTCCTGGGCGAGAAGCGCGTCGACGCAGCGCTCATGGGCGTCGGGGCTGCTCAGGCGCAGGAGGTGAACGCAAAGTTACAAAGCGATGGCGGCATCCGATTCCTAAATCTGGCGGAATCGCCGGAGGCGGCGAAGCGGATGCAAGAGATCATGCCCGCCTATACCTACCGACAGCAGCCGTCATCGGCGATCCCCGGCGTGAAGGAAGGCGGCGCCACGCTGATGACCTACAGCGCCTTCATTGTGTCGAGTTCACATGTCAAGGACGATGTTGTCTACGACATCGTCAAGACCGTGCACGACAATGCGAAGGAGCTTGCCGCGGCGCACGGGTCGCTTCGGCGCTTCAATCCGGAGCGGATGTCGGAAGTGCATAAGGTCGAGTGGCACCCCGGAGCGATCAAGTTCTATAAGGAGATCGGCCAGTGGCCACCGAAGGGGTCGAAGTAACCCTGCGGCGCAGAACCAAGCGCACGGACATCCGGCGCATCCGCTTGTGAATTCCGATCGACTCCGCATGGCACCGGCCGTGCGGAGTTTTCGCGTTTGAGCGTGATCTGACCTTCTTTACGAGACGCCCTATCCTGGCGCCTGCGCGGTGCGCCGAACACCGCGGTACTCGTAAGCGAGCAACAGGAGCCCGAGCACCACGCCCGCGGCATCGATCAGCCCGCCTACCCCGATCGCCGAGTCTGGAAAAATCGTCATCAATCCGGCCAACATCATCAGCAGTTGCACCGGCCAATGCAGACGTCGCACGAAATAGTCGGCGAACGCGACTGAGATCAGATGGACGCCGAATGAGGCGGTCAGGATATTGAGCACGATGTGCACGGCATCGCCCTTCATCAACAGCGTCGGCGACAGAACGAACATGAATGGGATGATGTAGGCGACCCAACCCAGTCGCATCGCCTGAAAGCCGGTAGCCATCGGGCTGGCGCCGCTGATTGTCGACGCTGCGAACGACGCCAGCGCGATCGGCGGCGTGATCATCGACATCATGCCGAAATAGAGAATGAACATGTGTGCGGCGAGAGGGTCGGCGCCTGCTTTGACAATGGCGGGCGCGACGAGTGTGGCAAGCAGGATATAGACACCGGACGTCGGCATGCCCATGCCGAGGACGATACAGACGAGCGCGGCAACTACCAGGAGGACGTAGAGATTTCCTGCGCCCACCTGTACGAGCACCAGCGTAAGTGTGAATCCGAGGCCGGTGAGATTCAGGACGCCGATCACGAAGCCGGCCCCACCGAGGATCATGAACAGCTCGATCATGACGCTGCCGGTGGCCGAGAAACTTCCCAAGATGTCCCTCGGGTGCAGTCGGGCCCCTTTATAGGAGAAGATCATGCCGAGAACGATGATCGACACACAAGCGTAGATCGCCGCGATCTCCGCCTCCTCGTTCCACTGAAACAGCGCATAGAGCAGCACGACGAAAGGAACCAGGAAGTGCCATCCCATTCTGAGCACATCGCGCGCCCGAGGCAGTTCTTGGTCCACCATGTCGATCTTCTCGCGTGCGGCCACCAGGTCAACTTGGATGAATACAGCGAGGTAATAGAGAAAGGCCGGAACCAGCGCCCCTAGCATGATGGTTCGATACGGCACCTCCAGGAATTCGGCCATCAGGAACGCGGCAGCACCCATGATAGGCGGCATGAGCTGCCCGCCGGTCGACGCCACCGCCTCGATCGCGCCGGCGTCGCGCGCCGAATAGCCGGACCGCTTCATCATCGGTATCGTGATGATCCCGGTCGAGGCCACGTTGGATACCGCACTGCCTGAGATCGAGCCGAACAGGGCCGAGGCAACGACCGCGATCTTCGCCGGTCCTCCGCGCTGCCGACCCATCAACGCCATGGCGATGTCAGTGAAGAACTGCCCGCCGCCGGCCTTGAACAGGAGTTGGCCCATCCAGATGAAGATGATCACTACGGTGGCGCCGACCGTCATCGGCGAGCCAAACAGCGCGCTTGGATCGAAGGAAAGGTAGACCAGCATCCAGTCGAAATCGACCGGACGCGCCCGGAACTGTCCGGGCACAAAATGGCCGACCATCGCATACGCCAAAAAGAGCAGCACGACGGTGAGCAGCGCATATCCAGTCGTTCGCCGCAGTCCCTCCAGGACCAAGACCAGAATGACGGCACCGAGGGCAACGACCTCTGGCGTCCGAAAGGCAAGGTCGATCAGCAGCCGGGAATATTGTGCGGTGATCCACAGCATCGCGCCAAGGCCCAGCGCTGCCAGCACCCAGTCGTACCACGGCGGTCGAGCGCCCCGTGTCTTGCCGGCCGGCACGCTGAGAAACATCGCGGCGATCGCAAGACCGAGCACCGGAGCGAGAAGTTGCTCGCGATAGAACGCGTAGCCAAGATAGCGCGGCACATCGAGCACCCAAGCCAGGCAGATAACGGTGAGGAGGCCCGTCAATACGTTGACAACGATGGAAGCGAGAGTGCGGCCGGATACGGAAGCAGACGTGTTCTGGTCAGTCATGGAGCTTCATGCCCGATCTGCCTCTTCACAAATTGCCGCACGATGTCGGTACTGACGAAACGGCTGCTGGTGGGAGGTAACAAACCCTAGCTCGCGATCCCGATGACGTTCTTCCGGGGTCCTTGCCGAATCATATCCGTGCGACGTGATGATGCCACAAGTGCGCAGACGGCGGTTATTCGGGCCAAGCGTACCGCTTGGTAGCGGAGGAAGTGCGGCCAGTGCGAAAAGTTCTCCGAGAATACCGGGTTTCGGGCGATCGGCGTCTGCTATCAAGACCGGCCTTGGCGTGACGATGACCGTGCCTGTGCGAGCCAGGAGAGTCGGCCCTTCGGAAGCGCCACCTGTTCGTTGCCGCAGATGCAGATGATCGAGCTTTCAACCGCAATTCAATCATGTGCATCAAGTTCCAAGAATCGAACGCTGCGGCGCAGCAATTCTGCCGGGAGACTTGAGGACCGGGCAGTGCCGCAATCGTTCGGCCCAAGTCGGACGCAGCCATCTGCCGAGTGTCATCTGATCTGAGAAGGGATCGACCGCTTGGAGTCAAATGTGGACTTTGGCAAACGAGCCTGCCGTCGTGCGTGATTGCAACAACTTGCAGAAAAACAGAAAGCGTCGTTAGAACTTCCCACCAGGAGCGGTTGCGCGGGCACAAGTCTGGACAAGCCTTTGGCGGGGGGCACAGCGTGACGCTGAGCGACAGAGCGTAAATGCCAGAATTTCTTCCCGGGAGCGTGTTTAGCGGCATCCTGACGGTCGCGTTCGTGATCGTGCAGCGCGTGCGTGCCGGCAAGTCGCGCCTGTCGCTCTGGAAGCTGGTGCTGATCGGCATCGCGGCGGCCTTCGTCATCCCGTGGGCGCTCGCCCTCGCGGCCAACATATGGCGCGCCACGCCTGGGCTGCCCGCTCTGCCTGTCATCACCTTCGATCAGGTGTTCATCGGAGCATTGGTAGCGCTTGCCATGCTCGGCATCGGCTATCGTCCAGGCAGGCGGCCCCCTGTGCCGCTCTGGGCCGGGCTGCTGACCGGCGTGGCGTTCGCCCTCCTGCTGCCGCCATTTCTTGACCTGGTGACGGGCAGCTATCAGCGCCCTTCGCTGCGTTCAGACATCAATCATTGTACCCGCGGCATGACCGGGCAGTCCCAGCCCCGCGAGGTCGTCAATATTTGCGACGAGCCGATCGCCGTGGGCCTTTGCCTGCCCGGCGAGACTAACCCCGCGCCCTGCGCGCAGACCAATATCCTCCAGCCCGGCCAAACCGCGCGGTTCGATCCTGGTGGGGCGCAAGTGTCATCGTTGCCGTCCAATCCCAATGGCCTCACCGTCGTCGCCTGCCGCCCACCGGCTCGACCTTCGCGCATGCAAACCACAATGGGGCGCGGGTATGAGGGCGTGTGCCTGCCGCCCGGTTGATCTGTCAGGACTGTTCCGACTTCGGAAGGGGCTCTACGCCTCGGCGCCTACAAAGGCACCTCGCGAAGGAGCCTCCGTTGGCTCCGGTTGACGCCATTCGAGTCTAAGCGCCCGCGCTATCGTCAACCAGACGTCATCGGGGAGCGAATCCAAGTCCTTCTTGGTAATCGTCAGGCCCCCCCAGCCGGCCGCTGTTGTCTTCTGTTTGATGCGGGCAGGCATATCGTCCCACACCCCTATCTGCTTGAACTTCCGTTTCACAGCCCCGATCGCAAAGAAGGGGATGTGAACGGGCAGATCGAATGAATAGATTCGGCGAGGTGCAAGTTTGTTCTCGGACATCGCGATATCCCTCCAAAGGATGATCTCTATGGTGCGGGCTATTCACCGGCCCGCGTACCTTCGCTGCCAACCGCGCAACTGACTGTGACGGCCATCACGCTTCGTCGGTTTTGACGCTCACGCACGCATGGTGCTGCATCTCCGCTACGTCGCGACGCTAGCGGTCTGGACCCAGACGGACAATTTTCTGACCAGGGAGAGACCCCTATTGCAAGCCGATCGTCGGATGACGTTCACCTGCCATGGGAGTAAAGCGCTCACGCAACTGTCGCCGGCAGGCGTTCGCGGTTTAACCGCCTCGCAACGGACCACAGACGCGCATGGAGCGATTTTTCTTCAACAAAGGGCAAGACCGGGCAGCCGGCGATTGGCTCACTCAGCGCGCGGGCGGAGCGGCTCGTGAAGGACTACCTTCGGGAGTTCGGCGTTGAACTCATCGACAATGCACCGCTATTTCGCAACCGCGGCAAGGCGCCCTACTTCTGACGATCTGGAGCACTTGAGGCCACAGCAGGCGATGTATCGCCGACCGCGCTAGCCGCGAAGATGGCGAACACGATCGACCAGAACAAGGACCTCCAGAGGACCTTCCTGCCGGGACAGGCCGGCCGGCGACCGCTCCGTGCGAACAGCAAAAAGTTGAAACCGCTGCCTCAAAAAAGTTGGAACTCCAAAAGCGCCTTTGGGCCAACGTATTGAAAAATATGGCGGGAGCGACGGGACTCGAACCCGCGGCCTCCGGCGTGACAGGCCGGCGCTCTAACCAACTGAGCTACGCCCCCGCAAGGGGTGCACGGGAGTTAAATGTCGCCCCTCTCCAAGTCAAGCGCG
>JBFXEX010000068.1:0-32276 GCA_050179645.1 Xanthobacteraceae bacterium
CGCTCGTACAGGATGCCGACCAGGTTGATCAGGATCTCGGAGTCATTGGCTGCGGCCGCGACCGAGTCGGGGTAGCGAAGATTGGCCTGCACGGCGTGGATCTGGCCGACCCGTCCCATTGGCTGGAGGAATCCTGCCAGTTCCGGCCGCCGGACCGCGACCCGGACGCGGTAGCCGCGCTTCGCCAGCGCGCGCACCACGTGCCGGCCCAGAAAGCCGGAGCCGCCGTAGACGGTGACGAGGGTGTCGAGGGGGCTTGCGATCATGTCACGCTCAATGTGCCGCAGGCCGCTGGCCGGATGCTGCGAACGGATGCCGGATTACCGGATCGGTTTCGCCCTGTACAGGGCCGGCGGCAAGGCCCTGATTTCGGTTTGACAAGGCCGAAGCCCCTGCCTACCTATCGCCGCACGTGCCCAGGTGGCGGAATTGGTAGACGCACTAGTTTCAGGTACTAGCGGTGAGAGCCGTGGAGGTTCGAGTCCTCTCCTGGGCACCAACTCAACCAGTTTCATAGGCCGCGATTGCGACACCGCTCCGTCGCAAGCCGGTTGCGGCCGAGCCGCGCCCCGCAGGCCATCGACGCACAAACCCGGCCGTCGTTAGTTGCGTGAGCGCAGCTGTGCGCCTATATTTGCGCATGGAACGCTGGCATGCCAATAGTCGAAACCAACCGGAACAAGGTCGCGGCCCGGTTGGAGCGCGACGGATGGATCGCCAGGCATGGTGGCGCCCACGATGTGTACAAGCATCCACAGAAGCCGGGGCGGATCATCGTGCCGCGGCATCGAACGCTCTCAATCGGCGTGGCGCGCGAAATCGCGAAGACCGCCGGATGGCACGACTGAAGAAGAGATAGAGCAATGGCCAACAATCAAACGCGTTATGTCGCGCTGCTCGATGGCAAGAGCGGCGCCTATGGCGTGGTCGTGCCGGACCTTCCCGGCTGCACCGCCATGGGCCGCACGCTGAACGAGGCGATGCGCAACGCGGTGGCGGCGGTGACGGCCTGGGCGGAAGATGCGCGCGCGGACGGCGAACGGCTGCCGCGCCCGCGGACGGCCGAAGCCGTGCGCGCCGATCCGGATGTCGCAGCGGCCCTGGCAGCAGGCGCCGCGATCATGATCGTGCCACTGGTCCTCGACAGCGGCCGGCCCGCCAAAGCCAATCTGTCGTTGGATACCGGCCTGCTGCAGGCGATTGATGAAGCCGCCGCTGCGCGCGGCCTGACCCGCTCCGCATTTATCGCCAGCGCCGCGCGTGAGAAGATCATCGCGGAGGGCTGATGACAGCAAAGAAAGAATTGCACGATAATGCCCGGCCGGTCGTATCCTGTTCCTTGCATACGATGAGATGGAGCTGGCCATGCGCGAAGACGTGATCGGGCGAGCCAACGTCGAGGACACGCCGGAACTCGAGGCGTACTACAGCGAGCTCGGCCGCCAGCAGAGCTACGCGCTCTGGACCGTGGCGAACGACATCGAGCCGTGGCAGCCGCAGCCGACCTCGCTGCCGACCTTGTGGAGCTACGCGGCGCTGCGGCCGCTGGTGCTGCAGGCGCTCGACATGGTCAGCCCCGAAAAGGCCGGCCGCCGGGTGATCGCGCTTGAGAATCCCGGCCGCAAGGGCCTCTCAGCCTGCGTCGGCTGGCTCTATACCGGGCTGCAGGTGATGCGGCCGGGCGAGTTCGCGACCGCGCACAATCACGCCTCGTCGGCGCTGCGCTTCATCATGGAGGGCGCCGGCGGCTACACGGTGGTCGACGGCCACAAGATGAGTCTCGCGGCCGGCGACTTCGTCATCACGCCGAACGGCACCTGGCACGATCACGGCGTCGAGGCGGACGGCGAAGTCACCATCTGGCAGGACGGCCTCGACATGCTGCTGGTCAACCAGCTCGACGCCAACTTCTATGCGGTGCATCCCGACCACGTGCAAAAGTCGAACTTCCCGCTCAACGATACCGTGTCGACTTACGGCGGCCGCGGCCTGCTGCCGATGGGCGGCGAGGCCTGGAACAAGCCCTATTCGCCGCTGCTCAAGTACGAATGGAATTCGACCTACGACACGCTCGCGCAGGCGGCGCGCACGAGCGACGGCTCGCCCTACGACGGCATCATCATGCAGTACGTCAATCCGGCGACCGGCGGGCCGGTGATGAAGACGCTGGGCGCAACGATCCAGTTGCTGCGCGGCGGCGAGCGCACGCGCGCGCACCGTCACACCGGATCGGTGGTCTACAACGTCGCCGAGGGCTCCGGGTATTCGATCATTGCGGGCCGGCGGTTTGACTGGAAGAAGAACGACATCTTCGTCGTCCCGTCATGGGCGTGGCACGAGCACGCCAACGCATCGGATCGCGACGACGCCGTGCTGTTCGCGTTCAACGACCTGCCGTCCATGCATGCGCTCGGACTCTATCGTGAGGATGCGTTGCGCGATAACGACGGTCACCAGCAGGTGGCGCATTGAGCACGATGACAACGGCGGCGCGGCGCACAACGACAGAACCGGGAGAGCCGCGATGACCATTCGCCTGCACCGCGGCGATCTGCCCGATCTCTCGCATTACCGGGTCGGCGCGGTTGCGATCGACACCGAGACCATGGGGCTCGATCCGCACCGCGACCGGCTCTGCGTCGTGCAACTGTCGCCGGGCGACGGCTCGGCCGACGTGGTGCAGATTCCCGCCGGCGCAACGCAGGCCGCGAACCTCACCAAGCTGCTCGGCGATCCAGCGATCCTCAAAATCTTTCATTTCGCCCGGTTCGACCTCGGCGTCCTGCAGCGGACGTTCGGCGTGATGCCGATGCCTGTCTACTGCACCAAGATCGCCTCGCGCATCGCCCGCACCTACACCGACAAGCACGGCTTGAAAGACCTAGTGCGGGAACTCTTGGGCGTCGACATGTCGAAGCAGCAGCAGTCGTCCGATTGGGGCGCCGAGGAACTGACCGACGCGCAGGCGAGCTATGCGGCGTCCGACGTGCTGCATCTGCACGCCCTCAAGGCGAAGCTCGACACCATGCTGATCCGAGAACGGCGGGCCGATCTGGCGGAGGCCTGTTTCCGCTTCCTACCCGAGCGGGTCCGGCTGGATTCGGCCGGCTGGGCCGCTGAGGATATCTTTTCGCACTCGTAGTCGATTGTTAATCAGTCGTTTTTTCGCGCAGATTGTTTTTATGGCCTGCCCCGGGCAGGCCATATTTGTAGCCGAGGGTTGCCTGGCCGAGACCGGGGATGAAGGCTAGGGGACTGCCTGATTCGATTCGTCAGGCGGCGAGGCTGGGGATCAATATCGTGACCGTCGTGGCGAACTTCGACGAACGCGGGCCGGCCGTCTTTGATGTCGCCAATCGCGGCAACGACGACCAGGTCTTTCAAGCCGCGGTGCGTCACAGCCGATGGGTGCGCATCCTGCGCATCATGGTGCCGGTCACCATCGTGGTCGGCATTGCCGGAGGTGTGGCCTACAACAGCCTGAGCAAGCCGTTGCGCGCGCTCGCCAGGGTTCCGATCGACATCGGCAACCTGGTGGTGTCCGGCACCAAGATCACCATGCAGCAGCCGCGCATCGCCGGCTTCACAACCGACAAGCGGGCCTACGAATTGACTGCGCAAGCTGCCGCCCGCGACCTGCTCAAGCCCGACGTGGTCGAACTGCAAGGCCTGCATGCGACCATGCAGATGCAAAACAACGTCTCGTTCAAGACGACGGCGAACAGCGGCTTCTACGACACCAAGAGCGAACTGCTGACGCTCGAGGAGAATATCCTGGTGACGACCTCGTCCGGCTATCAGGCGCGGTTGGCCGAAGCCGTGATCGACATTCGCGGCGGCAAGATCGTCTCTGACAAGCCGGTCGAGGTGAAATCGTTCGAATGGCTGGTTCAATCGAACCGGTTGGAGATCACCGACTCGGGCGACGTTGTCCGTTTCGACCGGGGTGTCTCGGTGACGATCGAAGGCGAAACCGCGGTTCGCTTTGATGCGGCGGTGCGCACGCGATGAGCGGACCGGTCACCCTGCCCCGTTCTCGCAACGCTGCCGTTGCGGCGCTCGTCGCGATACTCGTCGTTGCGAGTTCGGCGGCGATTGCGCAGAAGACTCAGACGGCCCCGCCCAACGCACTCCAGGGATTCTCGCAGAACCGCGACGAGCCGGTGAAAATCAGGGCTATCTCGCTGGAGGTCCGCGACAAGGAACGGATGGCGACGTTCTCGGGAGACGTCCACGTCGTCCAGGGCGACACCGAGATGCGCTGCAAGCAACTGGTGGTGCTCTACGACGAGGACCCCAGCACGAAAGGCGCGAAGGGCAACGATTCCGCGTCGAAGCAGATCCGCCGCATCGAGGCCAAGGGCGGTGTGACGGTGACCCAGAAGGAACAGAAAGCGTCAGGCGACAGCGGCATCTTCGACATGCAGGGGAATACCGTCACCCTGATCGGAAACGTCATCGTGACGCGGGGGACCGACGTGCTCCGCGGCCAACGGCTGTTCGTCGATCTGGGAAGCGGCCGGACCACGTTGGATTCGGGACCCGGACGGGTCGAAGGCCTGTTCCAGCCATCACGCAGCTCTGAGAAGCGATGACGCAGGGGCGGAAGCGCCCGGTCTTTCGCCTTTACGAACCACCAAAGGCCGATTATCGGGTCGTTTGGGCGAACCGCGGCACGGGGCGGGCTCTCGAATTGCGCGGGTTGCGGCCCGCGCCACTCAATATGAGCAAGATTGCCTTGCAGGCTGAACCGCAATTTCGCTCTAAGCATTTGTTCGGCCGCATGATCTTGTCCGAAAAGTCTGCAACTTTGCGGCATCATGCTCTAGAATTGCCTCGGGGGCGAAGTGACGGGACCACCACGTTGAGGCAGGCGTGATCAATATTCTGACCCTGTTCCGACAGCGGCGCCTGCCCCGCCAGCAGAAAGGGGCTGCCAACGGCAGTTGGCATCAGCGAACCGACCTCAACGGCTTCGGCACGAACGCCGTGGACGCCCGCCGCGAGGCGGCGAAGGCCGCCCAGATCCGGAACCGGCAGCATCGGGAAACGCCCGCCGACCCACAGAAATCGGTCCGCGACAACTATCTGGCGGCGCACGGCCTGGAAAAAAGCTACGGCGGACGCAAGGTCGTTAAGGACGTCAGCGTCTATGTCCGGCGCGGCGAGGCGGTTGGACTGCTGGGGCCGAACGGTGCCGGCAAGACCACCGCATTCTACATGATCACAGGACTGGTGAAGGCCGACCGCGGCATCGTCGAATTGGACGGCTACAACGTCACCAATCTGCCGATGTATCAGCGCGCCCGGCTCGGCATCGGCTACCTGCCGCAGGAAGCGTCGATCTTTCGCGGCCTCAACGTCGAGGACAATATCCGCTCGGTGCTGGAGGTCGTCGAACCCAACCGCCGGAGGCGCGAGGCCGACCTCAACGCACTGCTGGAAGAGTTCGGCATCACCAAGCATCGCAAGACGCCATCGATCGCGCTG
The DNA here is from genome assembly GCA_050179645.1 of Xanthobacteraceae bacterium. Classification (GTDB taxonomy): domain Bacteria; phylum Pseudomonadota; class Alphaproteobacteria; order Rhizobiales; family Xanthobacteraceae; genus VAZQ01. The sequence continues at coordinate 5,491 of JBFXEX010000068.1, forward strand.
TCGGGCGGCGAGCGCCGCCGGGTCGAAATCGCCCGCGCGCTGGCGAGCCGGCCGAGTTACATGCTGCTCGACGAACCGTTCGCCGGCATCGACCCGAAGGCCGTCTGGGACATTCAGAAGCTGGTCCGCCACCTGACCAACCGCGGCATCGGCGTGCTGATCACCGATCACAACGTCCGCGAGACCCTGGCACTCACCGACCGGTCCTACGTGATCTATTCGGGCGAAGTGCTGATGGAAGGCAGCCAGGACGAGGTGGTCAACGATCCCGAGGTCCGGCGGCTCTACCTGGGCGAGGACTTCCGCGCCTAGCCACTTTCCCGGCCATCCCAGGAGACTGCCTAATTTCAAGGCAGTTCGCAGCCTTGGCAGCCCCTCGCACCGAGCCGTGGCGCCCGAATGCCCGCAATTAACACTCGCTTTTCGAAGGAGTATACACGGGGCTCGGAACCAGATAAGCAAGAATTGGACCAACTTTTCCGGGACGACCGTGGCGTTAATTCAAAGATTAGAGATACGGCAGGGCCACGCCCTCGTCATGACGCCGCAGCTGATGCAGGCCATCAAGCTGCTCCAGCTGAGCAATCTCGACCTGGTGGCCTACGTGGAGGGGGAACTCGAGCGCAATCCGCTGCTCGAGCGAACCGGGGAGGACGAAGCCCGGCCCGACGATGCCGCCCCGGCTGCCGCCCAACATGGCGACGGCGAATGGCCCAGCGCCGACCCGGGCCTCGATCGCGTCCCCGAGCGCCCGGGGATCGAACCCGACGATATCCCACCCGCCGACACCGATGCCGTCGCCTCGCGCTCCAATGCGGACCTCGGACCGAACTATTCCGAATGGGCCGGCGCCAGCACTAGCGCAGCCCGCAGCGAGGACAGCGACTACAATCTCGAGGCTTTCGTAGCCGCCGAGACCACGCTTTCCGATCACCTCGCCGAGCAGCTTGCGCTCGCTGTCACCGACCCGGCGCGGCGGATGATCGGGCAGTACCTGATCGATCTGGTCGACGAGGCCGGCTACCTCTCCGGCGACCTCGCGCAGGTTGGCGAGAAGCTTGGGGCGCCGCTCTTCGAAGTCGAGGCAGTGCTCGCGATCCTGCAGGGTTTCGATCCGGCCGGTGTGTGTGCCCGGAACCTGACCGAGTGCCTGTCAATTCAATTGCGCGAGCGAAACCGGTTCGATCCCGCGATGCAGGCCCTGGTCCGTCATCTCGATCTGCTCGCGCGGCGTGACCTGGCGGCGCTGCGCAAGATTTGCGGGGTTGACGACGAAGACCTGAGCGACATGATCGCCGAAATCCGTCAGCTCAATCCGAAACCCGGCCTCGCCTTCGGCACCACGATGGTGCAGCCGATCGTGCCTGATGTGTTCGTGCGGCCCGGTCCGGACGGCGGCTGGCTGATCGAGCTCAATTCCGACACGCTGCCGAAGGTGCTGGTCAACCAGAGCTACCACGCCGAGGTCGCCAAGGTCGCCAAGAGCGACAAGGACAAGAGCTATCTGGCGGACTGTCTGCAAACCGCGACCTGGCTGATCCGCGCACTCGATCAGCGCGCCAAGACCATCCTCAAGGTGTCGACCGAAATCGTCCGCCAGCAGGACGCATTCTTCGCCCACGGCGTCCAGCACCTGCGGCCGCTCAACCTCAAGACCATTGCTGACGCCATCAGCATGCACGAGTCGACGGTGTCGCGCGTCACCGCCAACAAGTACATGGCAACGAACCGCGGCATCTTCGAACTGAAGTATTTCTTCACCTCGGCCATCTCGGCGGCGGACGGCGGCGAAGCGCATTCGGCAGAAGCGGTGCGCCATCGCATCCGGCAACTGATCGACTCCGAGAACCCGGACCAGGTGCTGTCCGACGACGTGATCGTGGACATGCTGCGCACGGCCGGCATCGACATCGCGCGACGTACCGTCGCAAAATATCGCGAGGCGATGCGGATCCCCTCCTCGGTGCAGCGCCGGCGCGAGAAGCAGACGCTGCTGGCCGCGACGACCTGAAGCAGCGTGCGATATCCGGGGAGGGATACACTTCGCCGCGAGAATCGCAGTCTGGTGTTCTGCGTTACCGAGCATATGTCTAAAGAAGTGGCGCCCGCGGATGATCCCGACCGCCCGGTGTCGAATCTGACGATCGGAGGCCGATCATGCCGTTTCGGGTCTCGGGTAAGAACATCGACATCGGCGATGCATTGCGCACCCGCGTCAACCAGCGGATCGCCGACGCCACATCGAAATATTTCGACGGCGGCTTCTCGGGTCACGTGACCGTCGGCCGGGAGGGCCACGGCTTCCGCACCGAGTGCGTCATCCACCTCGATTCGGGGATCGTGCTCGAAGCCGAGGCAATCGCGGCCGACGCCTATACCAGCGCCGACGAAGCGGCGCTGCGAATCGAGAAGCGGCTGCGACGCTATAAACGGCGGCTGAAGAACCACCAGCCGCGCCACAACGGCAATGCCGCGGAGTTTGCCGCGGTCGACGCGCCGACCTACGTGCTGTCGGCCCCCGAGCATGACACCGACGAGGAAACGACCGAATGGAACCCGGTCGTTATTGCCGAATCAACCACTGCCCTGAAACGCCAGTCCGTCAGCGAAGCCGTCATGGAACTCGACCTGAGCGGCGTTGCCGTCGTGGTCTTCCGGCATGCTGGACATGGGCGCATCAATCTGGTTTACCGCCGCGCCGACGGGCATATCGGCTGGATTGATCCGCCGCCGATCGAGACCGACGCCCATTGACGGCCCCGGAGCCGCTTTCTATGGTCCGCCGCCTTTGGCGACGTCCATTCCGCTGAGCCCCCGGATTACTGGAAAAGGTCCATGTTGCTCACCGATCTCGTCGCGACGAACGCCATCATCCCTGCATTGAAAGTCACCAGCAAGAAGCAGGTGCTGGCGGAATTGGCCGTCAAGGCCGCGGAGCTGTCCGGTCAGAACGAGCGCGCCATCCTGGAGATCCTGCAGCAGCGGGAGAAGCTCGGCTCGACGGGCGTCGGCAACGGCATCGCGATTCCACACGGCAAGCTGCCGAAGCTCGGCAAGCTGTTCGGGCTCTTTGCCCGCCTCGAGCGGCCGGTGGATTTCGAGGCGCTCGACGGCCAGCCGGTCGACCTGGTGTTTCTGCTGCTCGCCGAGGAAGGCGCCGGCGCCGACCACCTCAAGGCGCTGGCGCGCGTAGCGCGTCTGTTGCGCGACGCAGACATCGCCCGCAAGCTGCGGGACTCGCGCGACGCCGAAGCGCTCTATGCGGTGCTGGCGATGCCGTCGGCGAGCGCGGCGTAGCTGATCGGGCACTATCGCGAAGCGACTTGCTCTGACCTCATCCTGAGGAGCGAGGCCGAAGGCCGAGTGCCCCGAAGGATGGCGGAAGACGCTGCGCCTCTGTCCATGCTTCGAGACGCGACCTACGGTCGCTCCTCACATGAGGCCCTTGGATAGTCGCCGAGGTGAGGCGAGACCTCAGTGCACACTGACCATTTCGAGATCGTGATTTTCGGCGCCCTCGGCCGCCGACTGATGGCTGTCCGCCAGAACAATCGGCGTTCCGTCGGAGGCGTGCAGCACGTACACCACATGGCCGGGCTCGAGCACCGGAGCGTCTGCGCAGAGCTGAGCCACGTCCTCCGACCGGATCGCCTTGACGTAGGCGAGACGGTTTTCGCCCTGGGCGGCGAACATCTCGGACGGCATTCCAAGGCGGATGGCGGATGGATCGAACATGACACCGTGCTCCTCGCGTGTCGTTCACGCGAGGGCACTATCGACCAATTCGCGCTGTAAGGCTGTGACGTGGATCACACAAACGCAGGCTTCTTGTTGGGCGGAAATGTGGTCGCGTTGCGGCGTCATTATCGACGTCCCGCACGCCTCCCGCTCACACGCAGCGCGTCTGCGGATGTGGTCCCTGGCGGTGCCCCCGGAAGCGAGCGTGCTTAGTGCACGCTCACGGTTTCGAGCTCCTGACTCCACGCATTGGCAATGGCCGCCTCACGGCTGTCGGTCAGCATGATCGGCGTGCCGTCGGCCGCGTGCAGGGCGTAGAGCAGCGAGCCGGGCGCCAAGGCCGGCGCTTGCGGGAACTGCTTCTGTACGTCCTCGGAGCGGACGGTGCGGACATAAGCGATCCGACCGCCACCCAGTAACGCCAGGGCTTCCGGAGAGATGTTGGGCACTCTGGTGGTGACTTCGTTGTTTGTCATGGCACTCGACTCCTTTCCACTTAACGCGTCGAGCCCTTTCGGGTTCATTCCTGTTCCGAGATGCTGATCGTCTTCACGATCCGTTCCGGTTCCGGCCGGGCGAGATCGATCGACAACAGCCCGTTCTTCAAGTCCGCGCCCAGAACTTCCATTCCCTCAGCCAGCACGAAGGTGCGCTGGAATTGGCGTGCGGCGATGCCGCGATGGAGATACTGGCGGGCCTTGTCGTCCTGCTGGCGTCCGCGGATGACGAGCTGGCTTTCCTCGACAGTCACGTCGAGTTGATCGCGGGTGAAACCCGCAACCGCCAGGGTAATCCTCAGACGTTCCGGACGGCCGTTCTCACGCGCAACCCGCTCGATGTTGTACGGCGGGTAGCCGTCCGCCGCTTTGGCGACCCGATCGAGCGCACGCTCGATCTCGTCAAATCCAAGCAGGAACGGACTGGACAGCGACGGGACTCGGGACATCTTCAAAGCCCTCAGGAAGCGACTTTGACGGGGCCCTTACGGCACCCCCTCGACCAGTTCCCCGGCGGACCCTCCGCCGGACAACCGGTTACCGCCAATATGGGCACTGGCGAATAAGTCTTCAAGAATGCATCAAAAAAGCCCGGGCGGCGGCTTGCGCGCCCGAGAGCCGGTTGAGCGCCTCGGCCCGGCACAGTATTGATCCGGCGCAACAGAACAGAGCCAAGGGAGCAGGACCTTGCGAATAGCCATCATGGGATCGGGCGGTGTCGGCGGCTTCTTCGGCGCCAAGCTGGCGAAGGGAGGCGCCGACGTTCATTTCGTCGCCCGCGGCTCCCATCTTGCCGCTATGCGCGAGCGCGGACTCGCGATCGAGAGCACCGACCCGTCGCAGTCCTTGCACCTGCCCAAGGTCAGCGTCACCGACGACCCGGCCACCATCGGGCCGGTCGACATGGTGATGTTCGCCGTCAAGCTCTGGGACACCGAGACGGCCGCGCGCCAGCTCCTGCCGATCATGGGACCCGACACCGGCATCATCTCGTTTCAGAACGGCGTCCAGAAGGACGACATGCTGCGCCCGATGTTCGGCGACAAGGCGCTGATGGGCGGCGTCGCCTATGTGGGCACCGCGATCGGCCGGCCCGGCGTCATCGCCCAGACCGGGCCGCTCAACCGGCTGGTGTTTGGCGAATACGATGGCCGCCGGTCGAAGCGCGCCGAGGACTTCCTTGCCTTTTGCAAGGCCGGCGGCATCAATGCCGAATTGAGCGACGATGTCCGCCGTTCGATCTGGGAGAAATATGTGGTGCTGGTCGCGATGTCGGGCGCCACGACCTCGATGCGCCACACCATCGGGCCGGTCCGCTCGAACCCGCTGACGCGGGAATTCCTGCTTGATCTAGCCCGCGAGGTGGTCGCGGTCGGGCGCGCCCACGGCGTCGACCTGCCGGCGGACTTTGCCGAGCAGCGCATTCCGTTCTTCGACGGCTGGCCGCCCGAGATGACCACCTCGATGCACCACGACCTGCAGGGCGGAAGACCGCTCGAAGTGCGCTGGCTGTCGGGCGGCGTGGTCGATCTCGGCAAGCAGGTCGGCGTGCCGACGCCGATGAACCGCGCGGTGCGCGACATCCTCACGCTGCACGCCGAGGGGCGGCCCGCGGAAGCGAAGCATTAATGTCCCATCTCCTTTCGATGAGTCGATGATGATCGATCTCGCCGCACACTCGCTGGGATCCCCCTCCCCCTTGTGGGGAGGGGTTAGGGGTGGGGCCTTGCTCGCGACGACAAAGACCCCCACCCCAGCCCTCCCCCACAAGGGGGGAGGGAGCCGACCGCGCTTATGGCTCGCAGTACGTCCAACTCTGCGAGCCGGATTACGAAGATGACGACGACACCGCACCTCACCGTTCGCGCCATCCGCTCCGTCGGCGTCGAGGTGCCGATGACCTACGCGCTCGGCACGAGCCGCGGCACCATCACCAAGGCGCCGCTGCTGCTGATCGACCTCGACACCGAGGAAGGCGTCACCGGCCGCTCGTATCTGTGGTGCTACTTCCCGGCCGCGATGCCGGCGATCGCCAGCATCCTCGGCGAGATCGAGCGCACCGTGAAGGTCGAGCCGGTCGCACCGGCTGAGCTTTGGGCGAAGCTCGCGGAGCGGTTCGCGCTGATCGGCGTGCAGGGCATCGTGCGGATGGCGATGTCGGGCATCGACATGGCCGCCTGGGACGCGCTCGCCATTGCACTCAACGTGCCGCTGGCGACGCTGATCGGCAGCAAGCCCAAGCCGATCCCAGCTTACAACTCTTGCGGCCTCGGCTTGATGGCGCCCGAGAAGGTTGCCGACGAAGCCGAGAAGCTGCTCTCGGGCGGCTTCCGCGCGATCAAGCTCCGGCTCGGCCATCCGACGTTGCAGGACGATCTCGCCGCGCTTCACGCAGTGCGCAAGCGCGTCGGCAACGGCATCGCCATCATGGTCGACTACAACCAGGCGCTCGGGCTTGCCGACGCGCTGGCGCGGGGCCGCGCGCTGGACCGCGAAGCCATTGATTGGCTGGAAGAGCCGATCCGCCACGACGACTATCAGGGCTACGCGACACTGGTACGCGAGTTGAAGGTGCCGATCCAGATCGGGGAGAATTTCTCACTCGCCGACGGCATGGCGACTGCGCTCGCGGCCGGCGCCGCCGATTACGTCATGCCGGACCTCGAGCGCATCGGCGGCGTCACCGGCTGGCTGCGCGCCGCGGCACTTGCCGCCACGCATCGCCTGCCGATGTCGTCCCATCTGTTTCCGGAGGTCAGCGTGCACCTGCTCGCCGCGACGCCGACCTGCCACTACCTCGAATATGTCGACTGGGCCGACAAAGTCGTGGAAGAGCCGCTGCGTATCGTCGACGGTTGCGCAATTCCGAGCGACCGCCCCGGCAACGGACTGTCGTGGGACGCCAAGGCGGTGGAGAAATATCGGATCGATTGACGCGCGTCTCTGACGCCCGCGAACCTCAATCGCGCGCTCGCCGCCACCCGTGACTGCGCGCAACCTAATCTTCTTGAGATTTTGAACCAGCTGCACAGACCTTCGGCGCGGGACCGTCCAAGTCTTGGCCCGCGGCTTGCTTTGGAAATTCGTTATCGAACAGGTAGGCCAGCGGCCCGAACGCGCCGGGACGAGCCAGTTGGCAGTCAATTCCAACGGACGGAGTGTCGATGAGCGCGGGAAATTCAGGCCAAGGCCAGTGGAAGGGCTGCATCCGAAGGGCACTCGAGATCGTCGGGCGTATCGTCGCCACTGCCGGTTGCGGACTCGCATTGGCAATCGGGTGCGTCCTCCCGGGCGACAATGCCCGCGCACAGACCTGGCCGAGCAAGCCGATCAAATTCGTCGTCGGCTATCCTCCGGGCGGCGGCGCCGATCTGATGGCGCGGCTGTACGCCGAACAGATGTCGAAGCGCCTGGGACAGCCAATCGTGGTCGAGAGCCGACCAGGCGCAGGCGGCACCATCGGCGCAATGTCGGTCGTGCGTGCCGAACCGGACGGCTATACGCTCTATGTCGGGGCCATTTCGGAGATTTCCATTGCGCCCGCAACCGTCAAGACGGTCCCTTACGATTTGACCAAAGACTTCAGTCCCGTGACGGTTTTTGGTCGATGGGCTCAGGTCCTGGTCGCGTCACCGGCATTTCCACCGAACAACATTCCCGAACTGCTCAGCTATGTGAAAGCGCATCCGGGAACGGTGAGCTATTCATCGGTCGGGAATAACACGCTGAACCACGTCAACGGCGAGCGACTGAAGGCGGTCCTTGGCATCGATGCGCTTCACGTGCCGTTCAAAGGCAGCAGCCCTTCGCTCACGGGCGTCATGGGAAACCACGTGCAATATACGTTCGATTCCCCGGGCACGATCATGCCGTTGGTGCAGGGGGGCAAACTGAAAGCGATCGGGGTTGCGGGGCCGGCGCGTATGCCGGGTGCGCCCGAGATTCCCACATTGGCCGAAGCCGGCCTTCCGGACTTCCATGTCCTGAGCTGGATCGGCTTGCTGGCTCCCCCCGGCACTCCGCGACCGATCATCGATCGCCTGAACGCGGAAGCCAACGCCGTGATGGCAACGCCGGAGGTGCAGCAGGCCCTGCGACGGACCAATACCGAGCCGGGCGGCGGCAGCCCGGAACAATTCGCCCAGCAAATCCGCACCGAGATCGCCGACTACCGATCATTCGTCGCCAAGAGCGGGCTTGTGCCGCAATAGACTTCGCGGCGCCCGCTAGACCTTCACCCAGCCGGCGGGCGGCTTCTTGCCGGGATGGACGGCACCGCATTTCTTGCAGGTGCGCGCGGCAGTGTCGGCGTAGAACGCCTCGTAGAGCGGCGGCAGGTCCTTCACCAGGTGCTGCACCTTCACCTCGATGCGATGCACGAGGTTGCCGCACTCGAAGCAGTACCAGTTGAAGGCATCGAGTTCGTGCGGCCGCGCCGCCTCGACCACCAGGCCGACCGAGCCCTCCTGCGGTCGCTGCGGCGAATGCGGCACGTGCGGCGGCAAGAGGAACACTTCGCCCTCGCGGATCGGCACGTCGTAGAACTTGCCGTCGTCGACGACCTTCAGCACCATGTCGCCCTTGAGCTGGTAGAAGAACTCCTCCACGGGATCGTCGTGGTAATCGGTGCGCGCGTTCGGGCCGCCGACCACCTGTACGGTCATCTCGCCGTCCTCGAACACCTTCTTGTTGCCGACCGGCGGCTTCAAGAGATGCTGGTTCTCGCCGATCCATTTCTGGAAGTTGAAAGCGTGCAGTCGTCCGGTGGCCATCTGGTCCTCTCAGTCTCGTGTCCCGGACGCAGTGCAGCAGCGTGATGCGCTGCTGATCCGGGACCGCAACAAACACCGACCCCTTTGCGGTCCCGGGTCTGCAGCGCATCATGTCATGCTGCGCCGCGCCCGGGACACGGGTTCCTTACGCCGCGGACGACCGCACGCGATCGAGCTTGAGGCCGCAGATCTCGAACGCGCGGCGCGTCGCGTCCTTTTCGGCCTCGGTCAACGCCAGCAACGGACGACGGACGCCGCCTCCGGCCTGGCCGAGCAGTTCCTGCCAGTATTTCGAATGCGAGTGGAATTTCTCCGGCGGCCGCGTCTTGCGGAATGCCTCGCGGACCGGGTTCAAGCTGTCGCGCACCGCTTTCGCGCGCGCCACCTCGCCGGCGAAGGCGAGGTCGGTGTATTCGCGCATGCGGCGGTCGACTTTGGTCTGCAGCGTGTAGGGCGGCGACGAGCACAGATAGAGCTGCCAGCCGAGTTCGACGATGTTGTCGAACCACTCTTCTTCCGACGCCGTGCTGACCAGGATCTTGTCGCCGGCGAGCCGCGTCAGCCGCGCATACATTTCGCGGGGCACGCTGTACTTGATCGCGACCACGTTCGGAATGTCCGCGATGCGCGCGCACAACTCCGGGCTCATCAGGTAGCCAGAGTCGGGATGGCTCCACAACGCGATGCCGATCTCCACCTGCTCGCTGATGTAGCGATAGTACTCTTCGAGCGTCTCGTCCTGCTGGTGGAAGAAGTGAAGCACCGGCGCATGCACCACGATGTAATCCGAGCCGATCGCCTTGGCGTGGCGCGCGAGGTCGAGCACCACATCCATGTTCTGGTCCGAGCACGACATGATGGTGCGGGTGCCGCCGATCTCGTCGAGCGCGATGTCGAACAGCCGCTTGCGCTCCGGCACCGACATCGAGAAGAACTCGCCCTGCTTGCCGCCGACGAAGACACCGTCGACGCCGAGGTCGTCGATCCAGTGCCGCAGGTTCCGGCGCAGCCCCGCCTCGTCGATGGCGAGATCGGGCAGGAAAGGCGTCTGCGCCGCGGCCCAGAGGCCTCTGAAGTTGGCACGGGCGTAGGCCTTGGCATCGCGTCGGGTGAATCTCATTTCGGCGGTCCTGTTTGATCGTGGCGGCAATCTTACCCACGATCGCGCCGCGTCGCAATTTCCCAGCGGACGGCCCCAACGCGCTCGGCGACCGATATCTAGCGGCTTCGCTGAAATAGAATCTGCAAGACGACGCGCTCAATCTCGCTTTACCCTCCCCTGGAGGGGGAGGGTCGACGCCGAGCGACAGCGAGGCGGCGGGGTGGGGTGATCTTGTTGGCGAAAGCACACACCCCACCCCGCTCCCTTCGGTCGCGACCCTCCCCCTCCAGGGGAGGGTGCGCACCGAGTTCGTCGCGCGCGACGCAATCACCGGAACATGCTCTAGCCGCGCAGAAGTCCGGTACCGAGTGCGTGACGAATTCATCACGCACTCACCGACTTGCATACCGCTCCTTGATTTCGTCGAAATGATTTGAGATACGAACGCATGTAGCGAGCCGCGTTGCGGCTTGGCGAAATGTCGCCGACACACCATATCTGCGACATCATGAGGAACCCGATGCGCCGCACTGGCACACATATCGCGCTCTACGCCGCCTCCAGCGGCCGGTCGAATCTGCGACCGGGCGGGTGCGGCGTCGTGCGCGCAAGTGGCGGTCTCTCATTCCTAGCGTGTCAATCCGATTACGGATTGAGAAAACCGGACTAATCCGGCGGTGGGCCAGCCCTCCGCCGAACAGGCAGGAGGGACCGAATGGTCCAAACGACTCAAACATCGACAAAGGTTTTTGCCTGTCCTGACTTGCGCATGCGTGGGCTCGGCTTCGTCGGCTCACGCGGGCACGCCATGGGCTGGACGTGATGCCGCGCGCCTGAAGCGCCGCGGCTGAGATGACGTGCGTGCATAACGAAGTTCGACGCCGAAGCTGACCGCTTCGGCGAACGTGGAAGTATTGCGTCTCGCTGTTTGACATCGTGAACGTCCAGAATTGGCCAGCGGCGCCGCACTCTGCCTGGAGCGGTAGTCCCTGTTGCAGTCGCTTCCCTGTGCGGAGAGCGCGCCGCTGACCATTCGTGTCTTTTGCCGGCTTGGCTGAACCAGGTAGAGCGCCGCCCTCGTAAAGCGGAACATGCGTGTTCGACTCACGCAGCCGGCACCATTTTTATTGTCCGGCCTGCCCGTCGATGTCTCGCGCCTGCAAGACTCCGCGCGCACGCCATTTCGCCCGCACTGCTTGGTTCGGAACCTGCGGTGCGGGCGCCAATGTTTTCTCGAACACAGCCTCGAATCACCTCGGCCGTCGCCCCCGCGGAAGCGGGAGCCTAGAGTGCCCATTTGCTGCACTGGATTCCCGCTTGCGCGGGAATGTCGGGGAATGGCCGCGGCTCAAGCGCTCGGTCGCGCGTTCGATGCACGCCGAAGGCCGATACAGGGCCCACTACCGTTGGCTACAAAGATCTAATCGTGTCGCAGCGTTGCGATGTAGGCGCGCCAATCACCAAAATCAGAAATGTCTTTGTAATGACCTTCTGCAGCGGCGCGCGGGATCAGGATGCCATTGACTATTCCGCCGTCCGAAAGCTTCACCGCACCACGGTAGAGCAGCGGTGGCTCGCGCTCTTCGACACGTGCGCACAGGTCATCGCTCATGCGGTAGATCTCTCCTGCAACCGAGACACCGCCAGTTTCGACCTCGAACATGCCAGGATGGTCATCATCGATGGAGCAGAGCCTATAGACTGGAGCGGTGTGAAATTCGCCGAGGAATTCAGCGCCGTCCAAGTTGTGATGCAACGCCAGTCCGCGCATCAGCGTCCCGTTGACGAACAGATCGATACTCATAATCTTTACCGTCTGATCAGATTTCGCGCTCTACAGCGTGTGGCAGGTCGTTCCTAGAGCTTCTCCAGGAGTGCCTTGGAGCTGGCGACCGCACCAAAGACTCCGCCCTGCATCTTCACCATGTGGAGCGCCGCGAGATGGTTGCCATGGTCGGTGGCCGCGCAGCAATCCTCAAGCAGCAAGCACTCGAAGCCGCGGTCATTTCCCTCGCGCATCGTCGTATGGACGCACACATCGGTGGTGACGCCGCTCAAAATGATATTGGCGATGCCGCGTTGGCGCAGCATCAGTTCGAAATCGGTGGCGCAGAAGGTGCCCTTACCGGGCTTGTCGACAATCGGCTCTCCGTCCCTCGGCGTCAGTTCAGGGATGATGTTCCAGCCAGGCTCGCCGCGCACTAGAATGCGACCCATCGGTCCCTTGTTACCGATGCCAGCGCCGATACGTTCAGATCGCCATTTCTTGTTGGCCGGAAGATCGTTGAGATCCGGCCGGTGCCCCTCTCGGGTGTGAAAGACATGATAGCCTTTGTCACGCATCGCGGCGAGAACACTGCGAATTGGATCGATCGGCGCGCGCGTAGCGGCCAAATCGTAGCCCATGCTGTCGACATAACCGCCCTTTGCGCAGAAATCCTCCTGCATGTCGATGATGACGAATGCAGTATTGTCCGGCCTCAGATCACCATTGTAGGGCCATGGATATGGTTCTGATACGATCGTAGTCATAGCAAGCTTCCTCCAGAGTATTTCTTCACTTCGACTTTCCACAGGCGCCGCGTCCGATCAGGACTCCACGAATCTGACGGACTTTTCGTAGATCAGAAGCGCAACGCAGCCGTCGATACTGCCAGGCGAGTGTCTCGTACCGGGCGGATGAACAACAAAGCTGCCTGCCGGATACGAACCTGCCTCGTCAAACTGGTCGCCTTCAATCACGAGCATATGCTCATGACCGACGTGTTCGTGCAGTGCGACGCGCGCGCCTGCCTCGTAGCGAAGCAAGACGGCGCATGGCCCTCCATTTCCGTCGTCGTACAGCCAGTGCGCCGTGACGCCGGGACGGAAAGGTTTCCAATCGTTCGTCTCGCCCAGTCTAACTGCGTCCTTTACCAGATTGGAAAATACAATCGAGCGGTCCATTACCAGCATGAGTCAATCTCCTGAAACTTGCGCGGATGTTGAGCGCAAACGCCGGTCCTCTCCTGAAGACGCGGCTCTTGCAGAGGATTCCGGAAGAGGCCTGAACCAATTGTCTTCCGCCCAACCCAAGACGAGCATGAGCCACGTCGTGACGACGAACGGCGCGGAGACGATCGGTACGCCAAAATTGGCAATCGCCGGCATCAGGATGGTGGCGAACAGGGCACCCAAAATGGAAAGCCTCAGCTTGCCGCCGCAAATGACGAACACCGACACGGCCGTCAAAACGCCGTTGAACCCATAGAGGCCGAGATTGACGCTCCCCGGATCAATGTCGCGGTAATAGTAGGATACCGTGGTGCCAATGAGGGCACCGAAGATCGCGATCAACCCGTGCCGCCAATTGCTGAGCAGCACGCCGGAGGCAAACAAAAGTCCTGACCAAGCGTTTGGAGAAAAAATCGCTTGGCCCAGGCTGAACAGGACAGCGATCAAAGGCTGAAACACCGAGGTGTTGGCGGATTGGGGATCGACCGGCTGGAGTATGTCGAGATGAGGGGCGAGAGCGTGTAGGGCCCAGAAGACGAGCAGGAATGGGAGCGCCAGAGTTGGAAACGGCAGGACAGCGACGCATAGCCGCACCAGCAAGATGGTGACCGCGACACTCACGATAAGCACGCCCCACATGCCGACATTTGCCCAATCGGTGTGAAAGAAGGCCGGCAGAGCGAGCGCGATTAGACAGGGATTGAGACCGGGCAGACCGGTGGCGAGCACAGGATCGCTAACGCCTAGCTGCATGCGGCCGCCCGGCGCCATGAGCGCTGCCACCAGCAAGTAGGCGCAGGCGATGGGAGAGGCGAGAAATACGGCAACAAAAAAGCAGATGCCCGTCAGTTCATTGGCTTGGAAGCAAAGCTGGGAGCAGCCGCGCAGCGCGAGCCGCCAATACGGAACGCTTCCGACCTCGACCGGTGGAAAAATATAGTCGACGGGTGCTTTCATCACCGGATTCCGCACCTATCCGTTACCCATTGGCCTCGTCGAGGGGGGCGCCTTCGCTAACGTTTAGAGCGATTGCAGCAGTTTCAGCACCTTGTCCGATTTGCAGGTCCAGCCGACGATTCCGCCCTGCGCGACCAGGGCTTTCAGCGTCATAGCCTTGAATTCGGGGAAGTAGCTGTCGCTGCCGTCCTCGATCAGAAGACAGTCGTAGCCGCGATCATTGGCGCAGCGCATGGTCGTCTGAACGCAGACTTCGGTCGTGACGCCCGTAATCACCAAGTGGGTTATCTTGCGCAGCATCAGATAGTCGTTGAGACCTGTATTGTAGAATGCGTCCTTACCTGGCTTGGAGATGACAAACTCGCCATCGGCAGGCGCGTTGTCGGGGATGAAGTCCGAGCCTTTCGCGCCGTCGATCAGGATACGCCCCATTGGTCCGTTATCCCCGATCTTGATCTTGGGGTTACCACGATTGCGCTTGGCCGTCGGAAGGTCGGAAAGGTCCGGCTTGTGACACTCCTTGGTATGAATGACGGGCAGGCCCGCCTTGCGAAACGCCGCTTGCAGTTGGGCGATGACCGGAATGCAAGGAGCAATCTTCTTGATGTCGTTTCCGAGTGATTCAGCAAACCCGCCCGGCAGGCAGAAATCCTGCTGCATGTCGATGCAAATCAGAGCGATATGATCTGTGTCGAACTCATATGGAAATGGGGTTGCGTCGATCGTCGGCATCGTTCGCATGCTCCATTGCGACATCCGCAACGCACCGGCGGTTCACCGCAAACGGGCGCGCTACGAAAGCACCAAACCTTAGGCTGAAGAAATTAATGCGGAATTTATCCTAGTGCTTGCACTTGAGGCGTCTGCCCTTTGGCCTTCCCCAAGCGTCAGATACGATTTGACGCACTACTTGCAGCATGCTGCCGAGAGCAACGAGCAAAAGGTTCGACCTTTCTCCACTTGCGTGCATCATCGGCACACCAATCACATCGTCTCCGGTTGCCGATCATCTTGGCGGGAACACATAGGCAGATCACATGCGCAAAGGAGAAGCCCATGCTCGATGGCGTCATGCTGCTGTGGTTTCTGCTGACTGCCGCGGCGCTGCTGTTCGTTGCCGTCGACATCCGCAACACGCCGGAATCTCCCGTGCTGAAATGGGGGTTCCTGCTCCTGACCGCCTATACCGGCGTGGTCGGCGCCTTTCTCTACGTCCTCGGTTGCCGCGAGCCGCTTCCCGGAACGCATGAGCGCTACACCGCAGCGCGCTGGCGGCAGACGCTGGGATCGACCATGCACTGCGTCGCCGGCGACGGCGTCGGCATCATCGCGGGCGCAGTGCTGTCGAGCATCCTTGGGATTGCCGGTATCGCCGAGGTCGCCTTGGAATACGTGCTGGGCTTCGCCTTCGGCTGGACAATCTTCCAGGCGCTGTTCATGCGCGACTCCGCCGGCGGCTCCTACCCGCTTGCGCTGAAGAACACGTTTTTGCCCGAACTCCTGTCGATGAACCTGCTGATGGCCGGCATGGTGCCGACCGCGATGATCCTAAGGCGTCACATCGATGGCGCCGGCGATCCCCTGACGCCGCAGTTCTGGTTCGTGATGTCGATGGCGTTGCTCGTCGGTTTCATCGTCGCCTACCCGATGAACTGGTGGCTGGTGGCCAACCACCTCAAGCACGGCATGATGACGGTGCGTCCCGCGGCCACGGCAGCAGACATGCCCGGTCACGGCGCTCATGCCGCAGATGCTCATGCCACGATGAGCGGCATGTCCCATGGTGGAATGGCGATCGGAATGGGTCAGGCCCCCCGGCCGCCGATTCCCGTTATGGCGCTGCTATCGTTCCTTGCCTTGGCGGCGGGCGTCGCGATCGGCTTCCTGCAGTAGCCGACCGCGTCGCGCATCCCGCGCGAATCCGATATGCACGCGACCAGGACCACCCGCGAGCGTTCCATGGCGCGACGGCGAAGCCACCCCGGCACGATGCGCCCACCGACCGCGCGGGCGGACGTCCGCGCGCTCATCATGGCTGCTATCCTCATCGGCGCGCTCGGCTACTACGGCTACAAATACTTCACCGCCAAGCCGCTGCCGCCGCTGACCGGCATCGCCACGGTGGCGGACGGCGACACCATCGAGATTGACGGCACGCGCATCCGCCTGGAAGGCATCGACGCGCCCGAACTCGATCAGACCTGCCAGGATGTAAACAAGAAAAGCTGGCCCTGCGGCCGCGCCGCGTTGCGCGCCGTGCGCGGCCACATCCAGGGCTACGAGCTCAGGTGCGATCCCAAGGGCCTCGACCAGTTCAAGCGCGTGCTCGGCGTCTGCTTTATGATGCCGGACGGCTCCGATCTCAACGCCTGGATCGTGCAGCAGGGCTGGGCGCTGGCCTACGGCCACGCCCAGGTCTACCGCTCCGAGCAGGACGAGGCGCAATCCGCCAAGCGCGGCATCTGGGCCGGCACCTTCACGCCGCCGCGCGAATGGCGCCAGCAGCATCCGCGGTGATGGACCGGCGGCGGCGGCGGCCTATACTGATGCGCCCGAAGCTACATACCGCTGTACCCTCACTGACACCGCCCTCTCATTCGCCACCACAAAGGTTGGGAGATTTTCTTTGCCCGTCATGTCCGGAAAGCGCGCCTTCCTCGATCTCCTGAAGCAGGAAGGCGTGGAGTACCTGTTCGGCAATCCCGGCACCACCGAGCTGCCGCTGATGGATGCGTTCGCGACCGAAAACGACATCCACTACATCCTCGGACTGCAGGAAGCCGCCGTCATGTCGATGGCGGACGGCTATGCGCAGGCCTCCGGCAAGCTCGCCGTGGTCAACCTGCACGTCACGCCCGGACTGGGCAACGCCATGGGCATGCTCTACGACGCGCAGAAGGCGGGCGCGCCGATCCTGGTCACCGCCGGCCAGCACGAGCAGACCTTCACCGCCACCGAGCCGATCCTGTGGGCCGACCTGCCGACCATCGCGCGGCCGCTGGTGAAATGGTCGGCGGAGGTGACGCGGCTTGTCGACCTGCCGCGGCTCCTTCACCGCGCCTGCAAGACCGCGCTGGCGCCGCCGACCGGGCCGGTGTTTCTCTCGATCCCCGGCGACATCCTGCGCGGCGATGCCGACCTCGACCTGATGGCGCCGACGCGCATTGCGCCGCGCACCCGCGGCGACAAGTCGGCGGTCGAAGCCGCCGCCGAACTGCTCGCCAACGCCAAGCGGCCGGTGATCATGGCGGGCGATGCGGTGGCGCAGAGCCACGCCCACGCCGAGCTGGTGGAGCTTGCCGAACTGATCGGCGCGCCGGTCTATACCGAGTTCGTGCCGAACACCGCGTCGTTCCCGACCTCGCACCCGCTGTTCCGCGGCTCGGTGATCCGCCTCGCCCCCGACACCCGCAAGGTGCTGGAGCAATACGACGTGCTGTTCTCGGTCGGCGCCGACCTGTTCACGCTGTCGCTGCCGTCCGATGTCGATCCGATGCCGCCCGGCATCGAACTCATTCACCTCGACGTCGATCCGTGGGAGATCGGCAAGAACTATCCGCCCAAGGTCGCGATCCTCGGCGACCCGAAGGGCACCCTGCCCGACCTCACCGAAGCGCTCCGCGCCAAAATGAGCGCCGGCGCCCGCGGCGGCGCGCGCGATCGCCTCAAGACCGCAACCGACGCCATCGCGGCGGAGCGCGCCGCGCTGGTCGCCCGCGCCAAAGGACTGGCGAGTGCGTCGCCGGTGCAGCCGCTCGCTTTGCTGCATGCCATCGGCGAGATGCTGCCGAAGGACGCGGTCGTGGTCGAGGAGGCGCTGTCCTCGGCGCCCGGTATCCGGCAATTGATCCGCAGCGACGACCCGCAGAGCTATTTCGGCCTGCGCGGCGGCGGCATCGGCTGGGGCCTGCCGGCCACGATCGGCGTCAAGCTCGCCCTGCCCGACCGGCCCGTGGTCGGCCTGATCGGCGACGGCAGCAGCATGTACACCGTACAGGCGCTGTGGACCGCGGCGCGCTACAAGATCGGCGCGATCTTCGTGATCCTGAACAATACCTCGTACCGCATCCTCAAGCAGCGCCTGCACAACATGCGCGGGCTCGCCGAGCAGGCCGACAGCTATGTCGGCATGGAACTGATCGACCCGAAGATCGATTTCGTATCGCTTGCCCGCTCGCTCGGAGTCGCGGCGGACCGGGCAAAGACCGTGCACGAGGCGACCGACCTGCTCGGCAAGGCGCTCAAGGACGGCGGGCCAATGCTGATCGACGTGGAACTCGACCGCGCCTTCAAGCCGATGTGACGCGGGCACAGCACGCGCTCTGCTGCGCCGCGGCAGCCGCAAGCCGTTCAGCCCGCGTTAAGGTGCGGAGTGGCATTCGGACGAGGCGACGCCATATTGGGAGAGTCCCGGGGGGCGTACGAGGAAGCCGATGTTTGCTTTCGCCCGACCTGTTATGCTCGCAGCCGCGCTTGCGGCCGTCGCGATCGTGCCGCTTCCGGCGCAGACGCCGCCCGGCCCCGACGCCAACAATCCGCCGCAGGCGATGCCGCCGGCACCTCCGCCGGATACGGCGCGTGCGCCCTGCGGCTACCGGCTGGAAAGCATGATCCGCTCGGTCACCGACAAGTTCGAGGGCGCGCCGTTGTCGAGCGAGGCGCAGCGACAGGCCTACGACGCCTTCATGGCGGCGGCCGCCAAGGCCCGCGCGTTCGTGCGCGAAGCATGCGCCAACGAGAGGTCTGCCGCCAACATCCGGCAGATCGAGTCTGCTGAACGGAAGATCGGCGAGGCACTCGCCGCGTTGCGGCCCGCACTCGAGAATTTCTACGCGTCGCTGTCGCCGGAGCAGAAGGCGCAGCTCAACAACCTGCCCCGCCAGCTCGAAGCCTTGGGCAAGGATTGGTGGCGCGAGACCGTACGCGAATTTCAGCGTCAGCTGCGCGAGCAGCAGGCGCGTGCTCCCGACGGGCCGGGCAAGCTGCACTTCTGCATCGGCACCTTCTGCATCCCGGTGCCGGAGGAATTCGCCGGCGCGCCGCGCGACGCTCGCCCGCCCGAACCGCCGCCGGTCGCAGAAGACCGCATCTGACTGCGTTTCGGATCGGTCCTCTCTCCGCTCGTCCCCGAGCGGGGACAGAGCAGCATCAGTCGTAACTGAATCCGCCTCCTTAGCTTAGCGGCCAAAGCTGCGCGTCCACATCGCGCGATCCGGGGTTCGACTCCCTGAGGAGGCACCATTGCGCGCGCATTCGCGTCCTTAGCTCAGCAGGTCAGAGCGTCTGCCCGACATGCAGAAGGCCCGCGGTTCGAATCCGTGAGGACGCACCATAAGCCTTCCTTAGCTCAGCAGCAGAGCACTCGCCCGATAAGCGAGCGATCCAGGGGCGGCACCTGGAGGAAGGACCAATCCGGACCCGGAGCCTCACACCCGAATGGAGAGGGAGCGGACTTTTAATCCGTCGGCATGTGGCTCGAAACCACCCGGGTCCTCCAGGCGCCTGCCGGAAACGCTCAGCTCGAGATTGGACCAGTAACCGAAGCGGTCGAACGGGGCGGACTCTTAATCCGCAGGCTCTCGCCCATCGCAGGTTCGAATCCTGCCTGGTCCTCCAACCCGCGCGCGAGCGCGAAATGGCAACCAACGGTCTCCAGCCACAGGCGAATCGGCCGCGTTATCGTCGGTTCGATCAATGGGACCGTTGGATTCAGGGCTCCGACGCACGGGATCGGTCAGCGTCGGCGGAGCCTGATGGTCGCGACGGATGGCCGCGACCGAGCACGGTGGTGGCGCTTCGCAACGACTGTATGATCCCAAGACAATACAACAAAACAGAGGGAGTAAGTCATGACACCAAGGATCTGGTTACTTCCGGCAACTATCGCTGCGCTTTCTCTCGTCGCTGCACCACAAGCGTCAGCGGATGACTTCTACAAGGGCAAGACCGTCACCTTCGTTGTTGGCTTTTCCGCCGGCGGAGGCTTCGACACCTATACCCGCCTGATCGCGCGGCACTTCAGCAAGCATCTCCCCGGCAATCCCACGGTGGTGGTGGAAAACAGGACCGGAGCCGGAAGCCTGATCGCAGCCAATTACATCTTCAACCAGGCCCCGGCTGATGGAACGGTGATCGGCAACTGGATCGGCCCGCTGGTGCTCCAACAGGTGCTGGGAAACAAGGCGGCCAAGTTCGACGGGAGAAAGTTCGGCTGGCTCGGAGCGCCAGTGTCCGACACCGGCGTCTGCGCTTTGACCGAAGCCAGCGGCATCAAGACGATGGACGACTGGTTCAATTCCAAGAGGGAAATCAAGATCGGGGGCACGGCTCCTGGCTCGACCACGAACGACGTGCCCAGGCTCGTGCAGGCGGCGCTTGGGTTCCCGATGAAACTCGTCGAAGGTTACAAAGGCACCGCCAAAGTCCGGCTGGCGGCCGAGTCCGGCGAGGTCGATGGCGGTTGCTGGGCCTGGGAATCGATCAAGCCGACGTGGGCCAAGGGGCTCCAGTCTGGTGAGGTGCGCATCGTCCTGCAGACGATCGAGAAACCCCATCCCGACCTCAAGAATGTGCCTCTGGCAAGCCAGTACGCCAAGACCGACGAGGCGCGGGCGCTTCTCGGTATCGCCAATGGCACCTATTCTCAGGGCGTGCGGCCATATTCCGTGCCGCCCGGCGTTCCTCAAGATCGTCTGCAGCTGCTCCAAAAGGCCTTCATGGAAACGATGCGCGATCCTGAACTCCTGGCGGAAGCGAAGAAGTCCAAGATCGACATCGATCCCATCGACGGGCCCACAGTGGCGAAGCTGATGGCCGGCCTCTACGACCTGAATCCCGCATTCAAATCCAAACTGGGAAATCTCCTGATACCCGGAAAGCAAATGTAACGGCGATCAGCGGTCCATCTTCTGCGGGGGCGCGGCGGTTGTGCCTCGCGCCCCCGCTGGAGTTCTGCGATGGCCGAGATCCTCGATGCGTTTCTGAACGGCCTGCTCCAGCTCTTTACCTGGAAGGCATTTGCCCTCCAGTTGGCGGGGATCGCCATCGGTTTTCTGGTGGGAATCCTGCCCGGTCTTGGCGGGCCGGTCACTCTGGCGCTAATGCTTCCGTTTATTTTCTCGATGAGCCCCGTCGAGGCGTTTTCATTTCTCCTTGGGATGACGGCCGTTACCGCTACCACGGGTGACATCACGTCGATCCTCTTCGGTGTACCGGGAGAACCCACCACCGCATCCATGATTGTCGACGGCCATCCCATGGCGAAGAAAGGGGAGGCTGGGCGCGCCCTCGGGGCCGCTCTGATGAGTTCGTTTGTGGGGGCGATTTTCGGCGCGATGTGCCTGGCGATCTGTATCCCGGTTGTGAAGCCTCTGGTGCTATCCGTAGGTTCGCCCCAGTATTTCATGTTCGCCATGCTTGGCTTGGCGTTTCTCGCTTCCCTGACCGGCGGATCCGTAACGAAGGGGCTCGTCGCAGCATGCCTCGGACTGCTGTTTGCTGTGGTGGGGCTCGATCCGATTTCCGCCACCGAAAGATTTACCTTCGACAATCTTTATTTCTGGGACGGAATTCGGTTGGTTCCCGCGACGCTGGGCCTGTTCGCCATCCCTGAGATCATCGATGCGGCGACTTCCGGGACGAGCATCGCCAAGGCGAATGTGGGCAAGCTCGGCGGGGTCCTCCAAGGGGTCAAGGATACATTCCGCAATTGGGGTTTGGTCATTCGCTGCAGTGCTCTCGGAACCTACATCGGCATCATTCCCGGCATGGGTGGTGCCGTCTCCCAGTGGGTCTCCTATGCACATGCCGTTCAAAGCTCCCCCGATAAGGATCGCTTTGGCAAAGGCGCAGTCGAGGGAGTTATAGGCCCAGGCGCGGCGAACCATTCCACCCTGGGCGGCGCGATGGTCCCAACCCTCGCCTTTGGCGTTCCCGGCAGCGTGAGCACGGCGATCCTCCTGGGTGCCTTTCTCATTCAAGGCCTGGTGCCGGGACCGCCGATGCTGACCCCGGAATCCAAGGGCGGCCATCTCTCGCTGACCTTTTCCTTCGTTTGGATCATTGTCGTTTCCAACATCATCACGACGGCGATCTGTTTTCTCTTTCTCACAAAAATCGCCAAGATCACCCAGGTCCGAAGCGCCTTGGTGATCCCGTTCATTCTTTTGCTGTGTTATCTCGGTGCCTTCGCAGAAAACAACGCCTTCGGCGACGTCGTGACGATGCTCGTCTTTGGCGTGCTGGGCTGGATCATGGTTCAGGCGGACTGGCCCCGTCCTCCGCTGATCCTGGGGTTGGTGCTGGGAGGGCTGGCGGAACAGAACCTTTTTCTTTCCATCGACAACTACGGGATGGATTGGCTCGGCTTCCCCAGCGTCATCGCGCTCTTTGCTTTGATTGTGTTGGGGACGCTCTACCCGGTGTTTCAGAGATGGCGGGAAAAGCGGAACGAGCCCCAGTACAAACAATTGCCGGAGATCGCGGCGCTCCAGCCCAAGGAAGCCGGCCCGGTCTCGATCTGGATGCCGCTCTTCAGTCTGTTTGTGGCCGCGCTGTTCGCATGGGCGCTGTGGCAGTCTTGGGACTGGGGACTCCGTCCGGGTCTTTTTCCCTGGGTCGTCGGATTCTTGGGCCTACCGCTCGCGCTCGTTCAGTTGAATCTGGATATTGTCGGCACGGTCAAGACGATCCGCCATGGCCTGGTCAAAGCCCGTGACCACGAGGCCACGCGCTTGATGCACGAGACCATCAAAATCTGTGCGTGGATCCTGGGTTACTTTGTTGCCATCTGGTTGCTTGGATTTTCGGTCGCCGTAGCGGTTACGACCTTTCTCTATCTCAAGCTCGCGAAAGAGCGATGGCCAATTACGCTCGCTCTTACGCTTTTCGCCTGGGTGGCTTTTTACGGACTGTTTTATTACCTCCTGCATGTGCCGTTTCCCGAAGGTGCGCTGTTCGCCTGGCTTCGATAGGGGAACGTTTCGTTGGATCGAAATGTTCGCCGCTCGTCTTCGAAACGCCCACGAGCGATTCAGTGGATCAATCCGGCGGCTTTCAGCAGGCCTGGATAGAACCCCTTGTCGGCCTTGATGACGGCCGCCATTTCGTCCGGCGTCGTCGTCTTGGGCGTGATGCCGATACTGGTCAGTCGCTTGGCGATGTCGGGCGACTTCGCCGCTTCGATCGTTCCTGCGGCGATCTTCTCGACGACCGCCCGTGGCGTCCCGCGCGGCGCCAGGAAGCCGTTCCAGGTATCCATGGCAAATCCCGGATAGAATTCCGAGATCGACGGAATGTCCGGGAGGCTCGGCAGCCGTTGTGCTGACGAGATCGCCACCACGCGGATATTTTCGTTCGACATCTGCGCGCCCATGTCGGGGACGCCGGTCCAGGCCATCTCGACGGTGCCCTGAACGAGCGCCGTGGTCAGCGGCGCCGAGCCTTTGAACGGCACATGCGTGAGGTCGATGCCGGCGCGTGCGGTGAAGCCCGCGGCGAGCAGGTGGCTGGTCGCTCCGTTGCCGGCGGTTCCGTAGTTGAGCTTCCCGGCATTGGCTTTCGCGTAGGCAACGAACTCGGGCACCGTCTTGGCCTGGAGCGACGCCTTCACGCCCAACAGGAACGGGATCGTCCCAAAGACCGCAACCGGCTCGAACGAGTCCGAATTGTACGAGACTTTCTGAATGACCGGCGAAATGCCGAGCTGCGACGCCGATCCGAACAAGATCGTGTAGCCGTCGGGCGCCGCGGCAGCGACATATGCGGCCGCGATCGCGCCGCCCGCGCCGGGCCGGTTCTCAACGACGAACGGCTGACCGAATTTCTCAGCCAGATGCTTCGAGGCGAACCGTGCCAGCGTGTCGGTGAAACCGCCGGGCGCGAACGGGACTACGACGGTGACGGCGCGCGTCGGCCACTCGGCCGCGTTCGCCGGCGACGCGACCAGCATCGCGAGCAATGCCACAAGGCATGCACCCCGGCGCGTGGTTCGCAACCTCCCTGCGGCTGCGGTCGTGATGGAGACATTGCCTGAATGTTGTGCTCGCAAATGACGCTTCATTGTCCACTCGTCTGAGGTTGCCGGCCGTATCGCCGTAGCAACTTCCGGGCCAGAGTGGGTCAGACGAGGTCAAAACCGCGGCGGCCGCGGCTGTCGGACGGATGTGACGTCGAAACGCGGACATGGGCGGATGGGCGCGGGCTTGTTCGCCCGTATCGCCGCTCGTCGTCGCCCCTGGCCTTCGCGTCTGTACCCCAACCGGTAGAGGGAGTGCGTTGAGAGCGCATTCAGTGGCCGTTCGAATCGGCCCAGACCCACCAACTCCCCCGCCGGCGACGAGGGAGCCGCGATCAAGCTCCGTTACGCATCTGGTGAAGCGGCCGGTCTGTCCAACCGGTGAGAGGGATTCGATCTCCCTACGGAGCGCCAATCCAGGCTGCGCCAAACGGCGCGCGCGACGCAAACGAGCAGGAAGCTGCTCGAGCTATTTCGCCTTCGCCTTCGACGCCGATTTCGTCTTGGTCTTCGGCTTCGCGGCGGCGGCCGCCGTCTCGCTCTTGCTCTTGCGCTTGAGGTCCTGGCCGTGCGCCCGCTTGTAGGTCTGGATGTCCTTGAACTTACCTTCCTTGTCGCGGACGGCGTAGAGCTTGGTGCCCTTGGAGCTGCGGTGCGTGGTCCTCTTGGCCATGTGGGTCTCCCATTGGCGTCAGCCGAGACACAAACACTACGGAGCGTCCGGAGCACTGGCAACTCATTCACGCGCAGCAGTTGTGGATGACACGGCGTTCTGTCGCCGACGGAGGGCTCCGCTGGAGCGGCCGGCAATCGGTCTCGAAAACCGAGGCGTCCCACGGGACAGAGGTTCGAACCCTCAGCCCTCCGCCAGTTCTATTGCACCAAAGTCTTTGCGTCCTTGTCCTGCCACCGGTCCGTAAAACCGGCGTCTGTGAAACCGGCAGGTTGGCCGATGAGAGGTTCGAATCCTCGGGGACGCACCAAACACAAATCATCCGCGGACGTAGTTGATTGGTTCAATGCCGGAGCGCCACTCCGGCGAAAGGAGTTCGATTCTCCTCGTCCGCACCAATTCGCTCGCACCAAGAAGTGACTGCCTGGGAAGCTGATCTGGTGACAGCGCCGCGCCGAAGACGCGGAGAGGTTGGCTCGAAACCAACACCAGGCACCAAGATGGGGATAGCAGCGGGCTGCAGGCGATCCTTGCAAGATCGCCGGGCCGGGTTCGACTCCCGGTGTCTCCACCACTTCCCGATCGTCCAATGGCAGGACATCCGGTTGTTAACCGGCGAATCCACGTTCGAGTCGTGGTCGGGAAGCCAGTTCGGCATGATCCCGAAAAAGTTGCAGACTTTTCGGACAAGATCATGCGACCACGCAAATCGAGGGCGACATCGTTTCTCGGTATTCGCTCTTCGTCGCCGTCGTCTAGCGGCCCAGGATTCTCGGCCTTCACCCGGGAGGCGCGGGTTCAAAGCCCGCCGGCGACGCCAACTTGATCCACCCATAGCTCAGCGGATGAGAGCGTCGGCGTGCGAAGCCGAAGGCCACAGGTTCGAGTCCTGCTGGGTGGACCATTTGCCCGCGCCCTCATCCTTGCGCCGCGTCGCTCCGGACGCGGCCGGGGATGGGGGCGAGGCGGAAACATCTCACAGGGTGTAGGGGAGCCTGGCCGTCCCTGCCTGCCTTGGAAGCAGGAGACCGGCGGTTCGAATCCACCCACCCTGACCAACACACCGCTGTCATTCCGGAAGCCGGAATCCATGATCAGAACAACGGCTGAATGGATTCCGGGCTCGCGCTGTCGCGCGCCCCGGAATGACGCGGAAAGAGAGCCAGCTCTTCAATCGAAATCGTTGCGGTGACCGGAACGGCTACGGCCGCGCCTGCAAAGCGCGTACATGCGGGTTCGAGTCCCGCCCGCAACTCCACCTTCATTCGCGCATCCGCGAATTGGCGAAGCCGTCGCGCTTCGCCCGCATGTACCTATACCCTCGTAGCTCAACGGCAAGAGCGCCGAATTCCAACCTCGGGTCGGTGCAGGTTCGAGTCCTGCCGAGGGTGCCAATCGTCCACGTAGCTCAACGGACCAGAGCAGGGGTTTCCGATGCCTCAGGTTGCGCGTTCGAATCGCGCCGTGGACCCCAGCGGCTGCGTCGTCCGGCGAGAACGCGCTCGCACGGCAAAGCATTGGAGAGTTGGCCGAGCGGCAAGGCACCGCAATGCTAATGCGGCGAGACCTTCGGGTCGGGCAGGTTCGACTCCTGCACTCTCCGCCAATATGCGGTCCGGCGGCGTCCGTTAGCGTCTGCCCGCGTTCGTTAGCCTCTTGACTTCGGCCCGAGGTGTTGCCTACCCGGGGCAGAACCACCGATCGCCTCTAACAAGCACAGATGCGCATGATCTTTCGCAACCGTGCTTCGTCCTCCGTCTCCTTCGTGCCTGTCTCGTCCGGATGAAACATAGGCTTCATCGGGAGCGATTCTCCTGGACGCGTACCGGCGAAGAACTCGGGTTGCGAGCCCATTGGCCCTTGGATGGGGACATCGTCATGCACAACGTCCAAGCGGCCGTGATCGTTTGGCGCCTCTATGGATACCCCTTTCGGCGTGTCGTCGACCGTTGTCGCTTTTCTCACGGCATAAGCCGGTTGCGGCGAGATCCGTCTGCGTTTCTCCTCCTGACCGACACTGCTGCTACGTTTCTCCACT
>JBFXEX010000069.1:0-32127 GCA_050179645.1 Xanthobacteraceae bacterium
CATAGCTCTGTCACGGCGGATCAAGTGGGCGACAAGCCCTGGTCGCCATCATATCCGCCCGGCGGCCGCCGGACGAAGCCCGAAAGCCCACGCTGCGCCAGGATCAACCGGTAGCGTGGCTTTGGCTTGTAAGTTGTCTCCTGCCGATCGAGCAGGCGCAGCGCATCCATGATGTCGTCGAACTCGACGGTCTTGCCGGCGCCGGGCGGATGCCGCAGCGCGGGCGCAGCCTCGACCGCGCAGGCGTCCGACGCCCAGGAGGCGAGGATCGCGCGCTTTTCCGAAAGTGTCAGGTCCGGATCGTTGACGACATTCGCGGGATGTTCGAAAGCGCGCGCCGGATGCAGCAGCGCGTCAAGGTCGACAGTGCGATCATTGCTGTCGCGGCGTGCAGGATAGATCGGTCGGTCAGTCACGTTGTCCTCCTTTCCTCTGCGGGCCGCGGCACGAGGCAGGAGCAATCCGGTACCCATCCGCCTCCGCGGCCCCGGCGGACGACGATGTAGGCAGGCGAATTTTCGATTTCAAGAGCCCGGCGGTCCGCCTGGAGCGCCTGGCAAAGGGCTGATAAAGCAGGCCAATACGCCCCTACCGGCCGACCGTCACCAGATCGAACAGCGCGGCGCCGAACCGGGTCTGCGCCTCATCCAAGAGCGGCTTCACCGCCGCCGCAAAGGCGTCGTGCTCGGCGGCGGACAGCTCGGTCACCGTGCAGCCCTCGGCAACGATGGCCTGCCGAGCCTGCTCCTCTTCCTGGACGTGCAGCGCGCGCTGGAAACCGACAGCCGCCGTCACTGCCTCTCGCATTGCGCGCTGGAGATCGGCCGGCCAGGCGTCGAACGCGTCGCGGTGGAGGAAAATCGGACGCGAGATGTAGAAGTGGTTGCTCAGCGTGTGGAAGCGGTGAAAATTGTGAACGCCGTAGGTCACCGTATTGGTGAGCGGGTTCTCCTGCGCGTCGAGAGTGCCGGCCTTGACCCCGGCGATCGCCTCGGTCAGGTCCATCGGGATCGCAGTTGCGCCAAGCAGTTCGAAGGTGCGCCGCTGTACCTCGCTCGGCAGCACGCGAATGCGTATGCCCTCAAGGTCGGTGGGACGATGCACTTCGCGCACCTTGTTGGAGATGTGCCGGAAGCCGTTCTCGAACCAGCCGAGGATGCGGTAGTTCGCGCGGTCCTCGATGGCGCGAACAAGCGTCGTGCCAAGCGCCCCGTCCATCGCGCCGCGCGCCGCCGCGGTATCGGCGAACAGGAACGGCAGGTCGACGAAACCGAGTTCCGGCACGCGATCGGTCAGGTAGCTCGACGACTGATAGCCGAGCGTGAGCAGGCCGCTCTCGACCAGCCACAGAATGTCATCGGCACGGTAGCCGAGGTCCATGATGTTGTAGACGTACTTGACGTCGACCCGGTCGCCGAACTTGGCCGCGAGCCGGTCGCCGATCATTTTCAGCGCGCGACTGAAGCCGGTGGTCGACGGGCCGTAACCGCCCATGCGGATTTGGATCGGTTTAGTCATGCCGTGCATCTTCTTCTCATGAAGCGGCTCCTCATGAAGCTGCGCATCGGTTCATCCCCGCATCTCCTTCTCCCTCATCTTCTCACCAAGTCTCCGGCGGCGCCTGCTCCCCTCCCGCCGCGATGCGGTGAGGAGGGGTGGGGGTTAGCGCGGCCCCCGCCAACAATCTCCAGCATCAGGCGTCGGGACTTCCGATCGAGCGCAGGCTGAGCGGCACCGCGATGCCCGACACGCCGATGCCAAGCCCGATGACGATGAAGATGCCGGCCACGCCGACGGCCGCCGCAAGCAGGCCGGCAGCGGCCGGGAACATCACCTGGCCGATGCGGTTGCCGGTCATGCGCAGCGTCAGCGCGGTGCCGTAAGAGCCGGCCGGCGCCAGGTAGACCACGCCGGACAGCGTCAGCGTCGACGCGATGCCCATGCCGAAGCCGAGCACCACCATGACGGCATACATCGCCGGCAGCGACAACGGCAGCGCCAGCGCGCCGAACGCCACGGCACTCACCAGCATGCTGACCAGCGTCAGCGGCGCGCGGCCCACCGCGAAGATCAGCCGCGAATAGAACAGGCGCGAGACCAGCGAGGCGGCGGAGCGCACCGTCAGCAGCAGGCCGATATTGGTGGCGTCGATCTGCCGCTCGGCACCGAGCGCCGGCATGTAGATCACCAAGAGGTCGAGCGCCGTCACCGTCACAACGCTGGCGACGAAGATCGCCGGCAGGCCGCGGGTGTGCAGCAGCGCCCGGATCGGCACCAGCGCGGTGTCCTTGCCGGAACCGGCGGTGGCACGCCGCGCAGCGCGGATCATGAGCGCCACCACAAGGCCGACCACCGCGATGCCGAGGCTGATGGCGAACAGCGTCCCGGTCGGCGGCAGCGAGGCCGCGCCGCCGATCCAGCCGACCACCAGCGGTCCGGCGCCCTGCCCGATCGCGGCGGCGACCATGTAATAGCCAAGTACGTTCTCGCGGCTCAGCGGGCCGCCGGCGCGCACCATCAGCATCTGGTGGCCGGCCATGCAGAACATGTGGCCGAAGCCCAGCAGAACCGACAGCCCGACAAGGTGCAGCGCCGACGACGGCCACAGCCAGAGACCGAGGCAGGCGGCGAGGATTAGCACGTTGCCGATCCGGATCGCCTGCGCGTCGTAGCCGCGATCGATCCAGCGGCCGAGCTTCACCGCCGAGAACACCGGAATGATGGCAAAGCCGGCGGCGATGACGCCGAGCCAGAACACCGGAAGGCCGAGTTCCAGCGCCCGGTATGACGTGGTGACCCGGACGATCAGGATCATGGTCTGCAGCAGCACGACATGGGTGACGAACGGAAGCAGCAGGCCGTAGTCGATATCTCTCGTGGGCGATTCTGACGGCTTCGGCTCCTCGGACATGAACGGTCGTTCTCTCGCTCCGGCCGCCTGAGTCTGCCGGGCCGTGGACGTTAGCGACCGGAGGCCGCCGCGCAAAGGCCTTGCGCGCATATTGCCTCATGCAACGCGCATCACTCAGTGAGCGAGCGCGAAACCGCAAGTCTGGACGGAGCGCGAGCGAGTAGCTTTGCCGTAAACTCGTCCGACGAATTCCGACTTGTCCGGCAAATTCCAACCTTGCCCGCATCAAAGGCGCCCGCGGCGGGGGAGCAGGGAGCAGACCGAGTTCGCGGCCCGATATGTGACTTGTGTCTCGGAACTGCGGTCTATTTACCGGCGGGTGGGGGCGGAAGTGCTTTTGACGGCGTGGTTGGAGGGCTAGACGCCGGTCGTGTTGAAGGTGGCGCCTGCGGACGGATCACGCCCCAGCCGATACGCATCAGCGGCAGCCGGCCCTGCACCGCACGCGGGAACGACCGCGGCGGCACTTCCGGTACCAGATCCGGGAAGCTCGCCTTGATGTAGTCGGGCGGCGTCCCGGTCGTGTCCGTGGTCGGCCAGACGACGATGGCGCCTCTCATCCGCAGCATCTCCGGCGTCACCCAGGGCGAGCGCTGCGGCGTCGCATTCAGGTAGAGGCTCGGCCGGCTCGGTCCGAGTGCGACCAGCGCTGCGGTGCGCGGTTCGCCGGCGACGATCCGCAACGGCGCACCGACCCGCCGCTCGAAGCTTTCCGAAAAGAAGCGCGCCATCGCACCTGCCGGCTCGGTGACCTTCAGGTCGACGTTGAGCCACGGCGCCGCGTAGAGCGCCACCACCGTCATGACTGGCGGCAGGAGCACCAAGCCGAACCAGGTGGCAATGACGATGTGCTGCCGGCCGAAATGGATGGCGTCGCCGGCGGCCATCACCACCGCAAGTCCCGAGAGCACCACCAGCGGTGCGACGCCCCCGACCGGGCCTGTTACGCCGATCAGCACGGCAACGAGCGTGCCGGCGAATGCCGGCAGGATCGCAAAGAAATAGACATACTGGCGGGCGAACGGATCGACCGGCGGACGGACGATCACCGGAGCCGGCTCGCTCCGAGGCCACGGCCAGCCCGCCACCAGCACCACCAGGATCAGCAGGCCGGCATGCGACGTCAGAATGATCCCGATCTGGCGCAGCCACCCCACGAAATTTTCCGTGACCGCTTCCGGCGCGCGCAGCCGCGCCAGCACCGGCATGATGCCGCTCGATGAATCCACCAGCCAGACCAGATGCGGCAACGTCACAATGACGGCGACGACAGCGGCGATCCAAGGATCGCTGGTGCGCAGAGCACGGCGGGCGCGTGGGTGGCCGACCGTGAACAGAACGAGCAGGCCGATGAGGATCAGGCCGATATACGTCGTCAGCAGCAGCAATCCGATCTCGATCGCCAGCACCAGCCAATAGCCACGGCGATTCTCGCCGACCGCACGCCAGTAATGCAGCAGGATGATCGACCACAGCGGCATGGTCAGGATCACCGGGCCGAAGTCGGGTGTCGGAATCGTGAACGCCGCCACCCCGGCCATCAGCAACACGGCCAGCGCCGCGTGCGTCGGGCCGACGACCGCGCGGCCGAGCGTGAACACCGCCCAGTAGGTCACCGCCACACAGACTTGCGACAGCAGATAGACGCCGATCATCCGCCCGCCAGCGATATCGTAGGCGACTTCGGCGAGCCAGAACGCGAGCGGAGGTCCGAGATAGGTGCCGAGTTCGAACTCGTGTCCCACCGCCAGCACCGCCGGAAGATCGCCGGGTGGCGCAGTATAGAAGATCGCCGGCAGCAGGAACCACAACGCGGCCTGCAGGATCACCGCGATCCAGACCGCCAGCGTCGGACGCGACCGGATCAGCTCGACGAAGATTGAAACATACAACATCGGGCCGGTGCTTCCAGGCGGGACCGACCGGCAGAGATAAGGCCCCGGCGCTAGAGAGGCAACACGTCAGGCGTGATTTCGCTTCCGCACGCCAGATTGCCATAGGCGGCGGCTACCGGCGCGAACGAGCGGCGGTGATGCACCGTCGGCCCCAGCCGGTTGAGCGCAGCGAAATGCTCCGGAACGCTGTAGCCCTTGTGCCGTTCGAAGCCGTAGCCCGGATAGAGCGCGCCGAGACGCGTCATCAGCCGGTCGCGGGTGACCTTGGCGACAATCGATGCCGCCGCGATCGACGCGATGATGGCGTCGCCGCTGATCACCGCCTGGCACTCGCAGCAGGCCTCAATGCGGTCGCGGCCGTCGACGAAGACGAGTTGCGGCCTGACCGGCAGCGCCGCCACCGCACGCGCCAGCGCCCAAAGCGACGCCCGCAGAATATTGTCGCGGTCGATCCGCGCCGGTGGCGCCACCGCCACCGCGACCTCGGCGCTGGCGCAGATTTTGGCGTAGAGCTTTTCGCGCGTCTCGGCATCGAGCTTCTTCGAATCGTCGAGGCCGCGCGGCACGCGCGTCGGGTCGAGGATCACCGCGGCGGCGACCACTGGCCCAGCCAGCGGTCCTCTGCCGGCCTCGTCGCAACCTGCCACCGGCCAGATGCCACGCTTCAACGCGGCGCGCTCTCGGCGGAAGGTCGGACGGATGACCTCCTCGGCGAACGGAAGACGGGCGACGGGAGTTGCGGCGCGACTCATGCCGCAAAGAGTGCGCGCCGGTGGGCGCAAGTCAACCGCCATGCGGAGCAGTGAAAATCGGAGAGAACTCCGGCCGCGCCCATCAATCGGGCAGCGCGAGCAATCCCGAATCCATGACCGAGATGCCCGGCGCCACGACGATCTCCCACAGATGGTCGTCAGGGTCGGCGAAATAGCCGGCATATCCGCCATAGCTTGTCCGCTGCGCCGGCTTGACGCGCCGGCCGCCCGCCGCCAGCGCATGCGCCATGGCGCGATCGACTTCAGCATCTGACGAGCAGTTCCAGGCGAGCGTGACGCCGCGAAAAGCCTGCGGCCGCGGCTGATGAGGCACCTCCGCTTCGTCCGCCAGCTTGTCCCAGGGATACAGCGCCAAGGCCGTGCCGCCCGTCTCGAAGAACGCAACGGCATCGCCTGTCGCGCGCATCTTCTGCGTAAAACCGAGCGCCTGGTAGAAGCGCGCGCTCGCGGCGACGTCGCTCACGCCGAGGGTGATCACCGTGAAGCGG
The DNA here is from genome assembly GCA_050179645.1 of Xanthobacteraceae bacterium. GTDB lineage: Bacteria > Pseudomonadota > Alphaproteobacteria > Rhizobiales > Xanthobacteraceae > VAZQ01. Next base: position 6,068 of record JBFXEX010000069.1, read on the forward strand.
GCGGGCGGAACGTTCGTGTCCATCGCTGCAATCCTCTGTCGTCCAAGGATGAAGTCCCCCATGCACCGTCAACCCGCCGAGCGGCACTGCACCTGCATGCCTTGTGGCGGGTGGCGTCCTTTGATAAGCAAATTCGGATCGAATGTCTTATCCGCCGACAGGACTCAATCATGCGCACCCGCATTGCCAGCGCCGCCGTCGTCATCGCCACGCTCGTGCCGACCGCCGCTTTGGCGCATCCCGGAGGCGGTGACGCCCATGGTTTCGTGCACGGCTTTGCGCATCCGTTCGGCGGGCTCGATCATGTCCTGGCGATGATCGCGGTTGGTTTGTTCGCCTATCAGTTGGGAGGCCGGGCGCTCTGGCTCGTGCCGGCGAGCTTCGTCCTCGCGATGACGGCCGGCGGCGCGCTTGGTCTCGTCGGAATTCCCGTGCCGTTCGTCGAGGCCGGCATCGCCGCATCGGTACTGGTGCTGGGCGCGATCGTTGCGTTCGGCGTGCAGGCGCCAGTGGCGGTTGCGATGGCAGTGGTGGCAGCATTCGCGGTATTCCATGGGCACGCACATGGCACCGAGATGCCGACTGGCGGCTCCATCGCGGCTTATGCCGCCGGTTTCGTGCTGGCAACCGCGCTGCTGCATGCCGCTGGCGTCACGCTCGGTCTCATGATCGGACGGTTCAGCGAGGCCTACGGACGCGTGGGCTTCCGTTTGAGCGGCGGCCTCGTGGCACTGGCGGGCGGCGCCATCCTGCTGCACGCGATTTGACTAGCCGACGCCCAGTTCCTCACGCACGATCTGCGCGCCCGCAACCATCGCCTGCAGCTTGCGATAGGCGATCCCGCGCGGCAGGTACTTCATGCCGCAATCGGGGGCGACGACGATCCGCTCGGCCGGCACGTGATCGAGCGCACGACGGATGCGCGACGCCACCGTCTCCGGCGTCTCGACCGTCATGTCGGAGAGATCGAGCACGCCGAGGATGATGGTCTTCAGCGGCAGCTTCTCCAGCACCGAGCAGTCGAGGTTCGATTGCGCGGTCTCGATCGACACCTGACGGACCAGCGAACCCGCGAGTTCGGGCAGGAACGAATAGCCCGACGGCCGCACGTGAATGATCGCCGCGTAGCCAAAGCAGATGTGCACGGCGGTGCGGCCATAGACGCCGCTCAACGCCGCGTCGAGCGCCATGAGGCCGTACTGCCGCGCCTTCTCGGGCCGGGCCTGCATGTAGGGCTCGTCGATCTGCACGATGTCGGCGCCGGCCGCGAACAGGTCCTTGATCTCGGCGTTGACGGCCGCCGCATAGTCGAGCGCCATCTCCATCTCGTCCTTGTAGAAGTCGTTCTGCGCCTGCTGCGACATCGTGAACGGGCCGGGCACCGTCATCTTGATCGGCCGGTCGGTATTGGCGCGGAGAAACTCGACGTCGTGCACTTCGACCGGATGCCGGCGGGAGACCTTGCCGACGATGCGCGGCACCGGGTTGGGGTGGCCCGAGCGGTCGAGCGCGGTGCCCGGATTGTCGATATCGACCCCGTCGAGCGCGGTGGCGAAGCGATTCGAGTAGCTCTCGCGGCGCATTTCGCCGTCGGTGATGATGTCGAGGCCGACCTGCTCCTGGTCGCGGATCGCGAGCAGCGTAGCGTCATTCTGCGCCTGCTCCAGCCATTGCGGCGCCACCCGCCACAGTTCCTTCGCGCGCACGCGTGGCGGAAAACGCCCGGCGAGCGCCTTGCGGTCGATCAGCCATTCCGGCTGCGGATAGGACCCGACCAGCGAAGTGGGCAAGAGCGTGTGCGGCTGCGGCATGGCGAACCTCCCGCAGCATCCTAGCAGGCCGGTCAGGCGGAGAGGAAATCCTCGCGGAGCCGGAAATAGAGAATGCCGGCGAGCAGGACCAGACTCACGCTGTTGGCCAGAATGATGACGGCATCCCCCTGTAGCACGCCGTAGACCACCCAGAGGGCGATCCCGGCGGCAAGGATACTGAACATCTTCAGCGACAGATCGCCGGCCGATCCGGTCTCCCAGCACTTCTTCAGTTGCGGAATGTAGGACGCGGTGGTGCAGAGCGCAGCCATCAATCCGATCAACGTGGTGGCATTCATGGCGCATCAACGCGCCGGCTGTGGACGGGTTCCGGGCCTCCACAACGGCGCAACTCGACGCGCAAGGTTCAACGTGCCGCCATGCTCATCGCCAGCACGCGGGCGACGTGCAGCGGTTCGCGGCCGGTGCCGTCCTTGATCTGATGGCGGCAGGAGGTGCCGTCCGCGACGATAATCGTATCCGCGTCCGCTTCCCGGACCGCGGGCAGGAGCGACAACTCGGCCATCGCCTGCGACGCATCATATGTGTCGGCGCCGTAGCCGAACGCGCCCGCCATGCCGCAGCAGCTTGAATCCACGGTCTCGACCTTGAGGTCGGGGATGAGCTTGAGCGTCGTCGCCACCGCGCCCATCGCGGCGAACGATTTCTGGTGGCAATGGCCGTGCAGCAGCGCCTGCTTGCCGACCGGCTTGAGCGGCAGTGCGAACCGGCCGGCATTCGCTTCGCGCGCGATGTACTCCTCCAACAGCAGCGCATGCGCGGCGATCGTGCGGGCATCGTCGCTCTTGATCAGCGCCGGCACCTCGTCGCGAAAGCCCAGGATGCAGCTCGGCTCGAGCCCGACGATCGGTACGCCGCGCCTGGCGAACGGCGCAAGTATCGAGATGCAACGCTGCGCTTCCTGGCGGGCCTGCTCCACCAGCCCAACCGACAGGAATGTTCGTCCGCAGCACAGCGGCCGCTTCTCGCCCTTGGGCGGCGTCGCCAGATGCACGGTGCGGCCAGCGGCCGTCAGCACGCCGAGCGCAGCCCTCATGTTCTCGGGCTCGAAATAGCGGCTGAAGGTGTCGGCGAACAGCACCACTTCGCGGATATTCTCTCCGCCGTCATGCTTGGCTTTGTGCCAGGCATCCACGTCTTGAGACGTCGGCGGCAAGGACCCGGATGGCCGGGTCAGGCCCGGCGATGGCGGAGTGCGCGGATCACGAAACCAATCCGACCGCCAGCGTGGCAGCTTGCGCCGCCCACTGAGACCGGTGACCGATTCCGACCACTGCATCAGGCGCGGACTGGCGTTGCGCAAGTTAACCAGCCAGGACAACCGCGACGCGATCGGCGCATAGTGCGGCAGATAGCCGACAAGGCGGTCGCGCAGTGTGAGCCCCTGCTTCGCGATCCGCGCAGCGCTGACCTCGATCTTCATGCGCGCCATGTCGACGCCGGTCGGGCACTCGCGGCGGCAGGCTTTGCAGGAGACGCAGAGCTTCATCGTCTCGGCCATCTCGTCGGACGTGAAAGCGTCGGGCCCCAGTTGGCCGCTGATCGCAAGCCGCAATGTATTGGCGCGACCGCGCGTCACGTCTCGTTCGTCGCGGGTGACGCGATAGCTGGGGCACATCACACCGCCGGCGAGCGCGCGGCAGGCGCCATTGTTGTTGCACATCTCGATCGCGCCCTGGAATCCACCGCCGGCACCCGTGTAAACCGACCAATCGAGCTGCGTGGCGAGTTCGGCGACGCGGTAGTCCGGCCCATACCGCAGCAAACTGCGGTCGTCGAATTTCGGCGCGCGGACGATCTTGCCGGGATTGAATAGGCACTTCGGGTCGAAGCGGTCCTTCACCTCCTCGAAGGCGCGAACGAGCTCCGGGCCAAACATCTTGTCGTGGAATTCCGAACGCACGATGCCGTCGCCGTGCTCGCCGGAATGCGAGCCCTTGTAGGCGCGCACCAGATTGAACGCCTCCTCGGCGATCGCCCGCATCGCCTTGACGTCCTTCTCCAGGCGAAGATTGAGCACGGGGCGCACATGCAGACAGCCGACCGAGGCATGCGCATACCAGGTGCCGCGGGTGCCGTGATTCTCGAAGATGTCGGTGAGCTTGGCGGTGTAGTCGGCCAGATGATCGAGCGGCACCGCGCAGTCTTCCACGAACGAGACCGGCTTCCCCTCCTCCTTCATGGACATCATGATGTTGAGGCCGGCGGTGCGCATCTCGGTGATGGCAGCCTGCAATTTCGGGTCGAGCACCTCGACCACGCCGCCCTGCTTGGCGCCGCGCTTGTCCCAGCCGATGCCGAGATCGCCGATCAGTTCGGTCAGGCGAAGCAGCCGTCGAAAACTTTCATTCCAATCGTCCTCGGCGAACTCGACGAACAGGACGGCCTCGGGATCGCCGTGCACGACCGCATCGATCACCGGCTGGAACATCGCGATCTCGCCCGCCAGCCCCAGCATGGTGCGATCGACCAGTTCCACCGCGATCGGGCCCAGCTTCACGATATGCTGCGCGGTATCCATCGCGGTATAGAAGCTGCCGAAATGCACGGCGCCGACCGCTCGCCGGCCAAGCAGCGGCGACAGCTTCAATTCGACCTGGGTCGAGAAGCCGAGCGTGCCCTCCGACCCCACCAGGATATGGGCAAGATTGAGCTGGTTACGGCCGGGCAGGAACGCATCGATGTTGTAGCCGCCGACGCGGCGCTGCACCTGCGGAAAGCGGTCCTTGATGAGATCGGCGTCGCGGGCGCCGAGCGCGATGAGATCGCGGGCGATCGGTCGCAGCGGTGAATTCTCCGGCAGGTCGGACAGGTCGGGCGCGACCGTGCCGAAGTGCGCATTGCTGCCGTCGGCCAGCAGAGCGTCGACCGAGAGCACATTCTCGCGCGTGTTGCCGTAGCGCAGCGAGCGCGCGCCGCAGGAATTGTTGCCGACCATGCCGCCGATGGTGGCGCGCGAGGAGGTCGAGATGTCGACCGGAAACCACAGGCCGTGCGGCTTGAGCCGGCGGTTGAGCTCGTCGAGCACGATGCCCGGCTCGACCACGCAGCGTTTCCCTGCGATGTCCAGTTCGATGACACGATCGAGATGCTTCGAGCAGTCGACGATGAGGGTGGAATTGATCGTCTGGCCGCACTGCGACGTACCGCCGCCGCGCGCCGTGATGCTCACGCCCTCATCCCGCGCGAGCGAGATAGCCTGCTCCGCCTCCTGCATCGAGCGTGGCGTCACCACACCGAGCGGCATGATCTGGTAGTGCGAGGCGTCCGTGGCGTAACGGCCGCGGGTGTACGGGTCGAATGCGACCGCGCCCGTGAGTTGTGCTCTGAGCCGCCGTTCGAGCCCGGGCCGCGCGACGTCCATCCTAACCCCAAACGCGGCGCGCGGTTTCGACCAGCACGTCAAGCTTGCGCCGCTGCACGTCCACGCCGAACCACGCATCGGCCGAGGCGCCGGAGAAGCCGCAGTTCGGGCAGATGCTCAAATTCTCGAGCGGGATGAACTTCGCCGCTTCGTCGATCTTGCGCGCGAGATCGTCGACCGTCTCCACCTGTGGATCGCGGACGTTGATGAGGCCAAGCGAGATCGTCTTGCCCTTCGGCATGTTGCGCAGGGATTCGAGTGAGCCGGACCGGCCGGAATACTCGATCAGGAACGTATCGGCCTCCAGGCGGTCGACGATCTCGCCGACGGTCGTCGTCTCGTAGGTCGAGCCGCCGCCACCGAGCGGACCTTGAGGACCGAGGATGTAAGTGCCGAGGCAGATATGGACCGCGACGGTGACGCCGTCGCGCTTGGCGGCGCGCAGCAGCGCGTTCTCCGCCGCCAGCAGGGCGTCGAGCTCTTTCCTGGGATCGAGGCCCTGGTCGATCAGTTGCGCTTGGCGGCGCTCCGGGACGATGAACTTGCTGTAGCCCGGCGCATCGACCTGCACATAGGTGATGCCGTCGTCGACGATCGCCTTCACCTCCTCGGCCATCAGCCGCGTGAAGTCGTCGAAGAAATCCGTCCAGGTCGGATAGGCGCGGTCGCTGACGCCGGCCTGGTGCTGGAACGTGGACAGCATCACCGGGCTCGGCACCGTCATCTTGAACGTGCCGGGCGAATGCGTCTTCAGGAACGCGATCTCGTCGCCGGTGACGCGGCCCTTGGGCCGCAATTTGTCGACGACGACCGGAACCTGCGGCACGAACTCCCGGCGGTCGGTCATGTCCTGGCCGCGCAGCAGCGGATAGCGCGAGTAGTCGATGCCGCGATCCTCGAAACCGTGGAAGAACTTGTCGGAGATCGCCGAGAGCCAGAATGCGCGGCGGAATTCGCCGTCCGAATAGATTTCGACGCCAGCGTCGCGCTGCAGCTTGAGCACGTCCAGGATCGCCTCATCCTCGATCGCCGCAAGCGCGGCATCGTCGATGCGGCCGTGCAGACGGTCGACCCGCGCCTTCCGCAGCTTGTCCGGACGGATGAAGCTGCCGCAGTGGTCGGCTCGGAACGCGCGCTTTGCCATGTTGAAAACCGCCCGGAATGGTGTCGAGATATCGGCAACGGATCGACCTTATTGCTGTGACACCGCCGGAGCAATGTGGCGGACGCTCGGTGACCGGTATGAACCGTGGGAGGACGATCATGCTTATCGCTACCGTTCCGGATTCGGACCGGCTCATTGACGAACCGGAAAAGCGGCGACGCGGTCGAATGGGTAACGGCGCCGAACCAGCGCGGCAGGCTTGACTGACCGCACCATTCGTCATTGATGGCGCCAGTTGCCTCGGGCTCGCTCAGCCTGCAGCCAAATCCGAAGATACCCGCACGATCAAGGAATTAGCGATGTCCCAGAACTCTTCCCGCCCCGTCGGACGCCATTTTCTGCAAATTCCCGGCCCGACCGCGCTGCCAGACCGCGTTCTGCGGGCAATGGACACGCCGATGATCGATCATCGCGGCCCGGAATTCGCCAAGCTCGCCAAGCGCTGCCTCGAGGGCGTCAAGACCATCTTCAAGACCACCAATCCGGTGATCATTTATACCGCGACCGGCACCGGCGCCTGGGAAGCCGCGCTGGTCAACACGCTCTCGCCGGGCGACCGGGTTCTGATGGTGGAGACCGGCCAGTTCGCCACGCTGTGGAAGGTGATGGCGGAGAAACTCGGGCTCAAGCCCGAGTTCATCAAGACCGACTGGCGCACCGGCGCCGACCCTGCGGCGGTCGAGGATCACCTGCGCAAGGACAAGGCGCACGAGATCAAGGCAGTGTGCGTCCTGCACAACGAAACCTCGACCGGCTGCCTTTCGCCGATCGCCGACATCCGCAAGGCGATGAACGCCGCCGGCCACCCGGCCCTGCTGCTGGTCGACACGATCTCGTCGCTCGCTTCGACCGACTATCGCCACGACGAATGGGGCGTCGACGTCTCCGTCGGCGGCGCGCAGAAGGGCCTCATGATGCCGCCCGGCATGTCGTTCAACGCGGTGAGCAACAAGGCGCTGGAGGCGGCCAAGACCGCCAAGTCATTGAAGTCGTTCCTGGCATGGGACGACATGCTCAACATGAACAAAATCGGCTTCTTCCCGTACACGCCGGCCACCAACATGCTGCACGGTCTCGCCGCCGGCATCGACATGCTGCACGAGGAAGGCCTCGACAACGTGTTCGCTCGCCACGACCGGCTCGCCGAAGCGACCCGGCGCGCTGTCCGCGCCTGGGGTCTCGAGATCATGTGCCGCGACCCGAAATATTACTCCCCGACCATCACGGCGGTGATGCTGCCGGACGGGCACAACGCCGACGCCTTCCGCAGCCTCGCGCTCGAAAGCTTCAACATCTCCTATGGCGCGAGCTTCGGCGCCTATTCGGGCAAGTATTTCCGCATCGGCCACCTCGGCGATATCAACGACGGCACGCTGCTCGGCGCGCTCGCCTTGACGGAGATGGCGCTGGCGCTTGCCGGCGTACCGCACCAGAAGGGCGGCGTGCAGGCAGCGATCGACTACCTGATCTCCGCGCATGCAAGCCCGGCCCGGGCCGCCGCGGAGTAACGACAAAAAACATCACTGCAGGAGGAGCGCATGAAGGGACTATGGGCGGCAGCCGCCGCGATCGTGTTAGCGACAACCGCCGCGGCGAACGCGCAAGGATATCCCAACAAGCCCATTCGCCTGCTCGTGCCGTTTGTCGCTGGCGGCGCGGTCGATACCTTGGCCCGCCTGATCGGCAGCAAGCTGTCCGAGCAAATGGGCCAGCCCGTCGTGGTCGAGAACCGTGCCGGGGCCGGCGGCAACCTCGCCCCTGACGCGCTCTCGAAGGCGGCGCCGGACGGCTACACCATTCTGCTGACCACCAACGGGCTCGCCATTAGCCCGTCGCTCTATCGCACATTGCCGTTCGACGCGCGCAAGGACTTCATCGCGGTGACGCAAGTGGTCGCCTCGCAGCTTGTCATCGTGGCGACCCCGAAGCTGCCCGCCAATTCCATCGCCGAACTGGTTGCGCTGGCCAAGGCGAAACCTGGCGCGCTGAACTACGGCTCGACCGGTATCGGCAATCCGCTGCACCTGACCATGGAGATGCTCAAGAGCGCGACCGGCATCAGCATCCAGGCGGTGCCCTATCGCGGCGACGCGCCGCTCAACGCCGCGCTGATCGCCGGCGAGGTCCAGGTTGCCGTGGTGCCGATGTCGACGGTGCTGTCGCACGTAGAGAGCGGAAACATCAAGGCGCTGGCGGTCGGCGGCGCCAAGCGTTCGCCAGCGCTGCCCAACGTCCCAACGATCGCCGAGACCATTCCGGGGTTCGAATCGACGAGCTGGCAAGGCCTGTTCGTGCCGGCCAGCACTCCGCGCGACATCGTGATGACGATCCAGCGCGAAACCGCTAAGGCGCTCAAACTGCCGGACGTCATGGCGCGCCTGAAAACCGGCGGCAATGAGGGGGTCGGCAGCACGCCTGAGGAGTTCGACGCCCGGTTTCGTGCCGACATCGTGAAGTTCGCCAAGATCATCAAGGATTCGGATATTCCGATGCAGAATTGAACGGCTTGCGGGAATTGCCATTCAGGCCTGGAAGGCTCATATTTTCGCGAAGCGGTGATCAATCGCGCAGCAGCGGAGGCGGCCCATGTCGATCCAAGGCCTCGGATATGTCGGCGTTCGCGCCAAGTCGCTGGAGGACTGGTCGAACTTCGGCACCTGCTTCCTCGGCATGCAGCTCGTCGACAAAAGTGCCAAGAGTCTGGCGCTGCGGATGGACGACCGCAGGCAGCGCGTCGTCGTCAGCGAGGACGGCGGCGAAGGCGTCGGCTTTTTCGGCTGGGAAGTGCCGGGCGTCACCGCGCTCGAAGCCATGGCCGCCCGCCTTGAGAAGGCGGACGTCCAGGTCGCCCGCGGCGCACGCGCACTCGCCCAGGAGCGCCGCGTCGCCGACCTGATCGTGTTCAACGACCCGCTCGGCAACCGGGTGGAGATTTTCCACGGGCCCGAAACCACCAGCGAGCCATTCAAGCCGGGCCGGTCGATCTCCGGCTTCCGCACCGGTCCGCTCGGCATGGGCCACGCCGTTCTGCACGTGAAGAACATCAACGACGCGGTGCCCTTCTACCGCGACGTGCTCGGCTTCAAGCTCTCCGACTACATGACCCGGCCATTCAACGCCTATTTCTTCCATGCCAATCCGCGCCACCATTCGATCGCCTTCATCGAGACCGGGCGCAGCGCCACGCATCATCTGATGGTGGAACTCTTCAGTTTGGACGACGTCGGCCAGTGCTACGACCTGGCGCTGACCGAGCCGGACAAGCTGATCGGCGTGACCCTCGGCCGCCACATCAACGATGAAGTCACGTCGTTCTATTCGAACTCGCCGTCGAACTTCATGTTCGAGTACGGCTGGGGCGGCCGGGTGCTCGACGTCGACAAATGGCAGCCCGAGGAGGTGACCTGGGGCCCGAGCCTGTGGGGCCACGACCGCATGTGGCTGCCGCCCGAGACCCGCGTCGAAGCCCGCAAACTGCGGATCCAGGCGGCCTCCACCGGCCTGCGCAAGCCGGTCAACGTGATGGAAGGCAACTATCACCGCATGCCCGGCGTTTGCCCGTGGTGGGACGGCATGCTGCGCGGCGAAGCCGCGGAGTGATGCAGACGCAGCGAGGCTCTATCGGCTGCCTTCGATCGCTTCGACCATCGCCTCGACGGCTGCGCCCTGCTTCATTCCTGCCTCGTGCACCAACGTGCGCCAAGTCCAGTAGCTGAGCGCAAGCTGCAGCATCGCCCGCTGCTTGGCGCTAAGCTTGGCGCCGAGCACCTCGCTGTACGCCGCGAAATGCGGTCCCATCCGCATCTCCGTAATGTCTTTCGTCAACGCGTGGTGCTCGGCGTCGCGAAGCACGCAGCCGGCCATGTCGGCATTGCGCTCGTACCAGCCGTAGACCGCAGCAAGCCCCGTGCGAAGCCGTTGATCCGGGTCTTCGATTTCGCGCCACGGCGCCGAATCCGGCAACGGATCGCGTTCGAGCGCCAGCGCGGAGCACGCGAGAAACAGGCTCCACTCGTCGGGAAAATGCGCATAAAGCGTGTGCCGCTGCACCCCGGCCCGCTCCGCCACCATGCTGAACGTCGTCGATGCGGGACCGACGGTGCTGTGAAGGTCGACTGCGGCCTCGACGATGCGCCGCCGGGTGTCGGCCTGCTGCTCGGCGCGCCGCTTGAGGGTGTAGGTCCGGGTCACGAAATTTTCGTTGCACACATATGTGCATCCATATTGACAGCCGCCCCAGATTTCATTACACACATATGTATCATCAAATGCGGCCGATGTCCATCGACCTTATTCAATCGGAACTCCCGCGCTTCGGAGACAACCTCATGGAAACCGTGATCAACGAGATCGCCGACGGCATCTTCCGGCTCTCGACCTTCGTGCCGGACATCGCCCCGCCGCAGGGCTTCACCTTCAACCAGTTCCTGATCCGCGGCGACGAGCCGATGCTGTTCCACACCGGCCTGCGGCTGATGTTTCCGATGATCCATGCGGCGGTCAGCCAGTTGATCAAGCCGGAGCAACTGCGTTGGGTCGCGTTCGGCCACGTCGAAGCCGACGAGTGCGGCGCGATGAACCAATGGCTCGCGGCCGCGCCGCGGGCCGAAGTCGCGCACGGTTACACCGGGTGCATGGTGTCACTGAATGACATGGCCGACCGGCCGCCGCGGCAACTCGCCGACGGCGAGGTGATCGACCTGGGCGGCAAGCGGATCCGGTACGTCGATACGCCGCACATTCCGCACGGCTGGGAGGCGGGCGTCCTCTACGAGGAGGACAGCAAGACGCTTCTCTGCGGCGACCTGTTCACGCAGACCGGCAACGGTCCGGCCTTGACGGAGAGCGACATCGTCGGCCCGGCGATCGCGGCAGAGGACATGTTCAAATATTCAAGCCTCAATCCCGGCATGGGCGCCACGATCCGAAAGCTCGCGGAGTTCTCGCCGCTCACGCTCGCGGTCATGCACGGTCCCTCGTATACGGGTGACGGTGCCGCGGCGCTGCGCGCGCTTGCCGACAGCTACGACCGGCGCGTGATCGACAGCGCAAATGCTGCGGGCCTCGGAGACCTCGTCCGCAAGGCCGCGTAGCAGGCCGTCGAAAGAGTCCCCTCGGTCATCCCGGGGCCGACCGAAGGCCGGAACCCGGAATCCATAGCTACCTGTGCTTCTCCAATTCAAATGGATTCCGGACAGCCGCTTCGCGGCCTCCGGAATGACGACGGAACGATTCTCAGCAGCAAGGTCTACGCCGCGATCTTCACGTACTCGAAGTCGCCCGGCTTGTTGTCGATGCCGACCCGCGGCGGCGCGATCCAGCTGGCGAACTGGCCGGGCTCACTCACCGGCTTCATCAGGCTCTGGATGAAATCGCCGTCGTCGGTGGTGGGCAGCCACTTGCTCTTCTCGCGATTCCACGTGGCGTCGTCGACAATCACGCCGGCCGGCGTCACGTTGACGTCCCTGAACTCGCCGATCTGCCGGTGGAAGCCGACATGCGGGAGCACCAGCCGGAACGGCACGCCGACCCGTTCGATGATCTTGTTCCAGCGATCGAGTCCGCGCTGGCAGTCGGCGGTGTAATCGTCGCGCAGCCGCATATTGATCGCAGTGAGCGCCGGCTCGTCGACCCGCTTGATCTCGCCGTCGACGAACTTCAGGACCGGATAGATCGAATTCTCCAGCCGATGGTCGTCGTCGATCTTGGTCTCCTGGAAGCGGCCCTTGAGCCCGGCATTGAAGCAATTGGCGGCGTTGGTCGAGACCTCCGAGCCGAACAGGTCAAGCGACAGCGTGTAGTGCAGGTTAAGCTTCTTCTGCATGGTCGGCAGGTCGATCACGCCGAGCGCACGCACCTTCTCGATTTCGTTCGGGTCCTCGATGCCGGCTTCCTTCATCGCCTCGCAGGTGCGCTGCAGGGTGCGGCCGATGCCGGTCTCGCCGACGAACATGTGATGGGCTTCCTCGGTCAGCATGAAGCGGCAGGTGCGCGAGAGCGGATCGAAGCCCGACTGCGCGAGGCTTTCGAGCTGCATCTTGCCGTCGCGGTCGGTGAAGAACGTGAACATGTGAAACGACAGCCAGTCCGGCGTAGCCTGGTTGAAGGCCCCGAGCATGCGCGGCTTGTCCGCGGAGCCGGAGCGGCGCTGCAGCAGCTCCTGCGCCTCCTCGCGGCCGTCGCGGCCGAAATATTTCTGCAGCAGGTAAACCATCGCCCAGAGGTGGCGGCCCTCCTCGACGTTGACCTGGAAGACGTTGCGCATGTCGTAGAGCGACGGCGCAGTCTTGCCGAGATGGCGCTGCTGCTCGACCGAGGCCGGCTCGGTGTCGCCCTGGATGACGATCAGGCGGCGCAGCATGGCGCGGTACTCGCCCGGCACCTCCTGCCAGGCGGGTTCGCCCAGGTGTTGGCCGAACGGCACCGTCCGTCCCTCTTCCTGCGGGGCGAGGAGGATGCCCCAGCGGTATTCGGGCATCCGCACGTAGTCGAATTTGGCCCAGCCCTTCGGGTCGACCGAGACCGCGGTGCGCAGATAGACCAGAGAATCCTGGAAGCCGTTCGGCCCCATCTCCATCCACCAGTCGATGTAACCGGGATGCCAGCTTTCGAGCGCACGCAGGACGGTGCGGTCCTCGGTCAGTCCGACATTGTTCGGAATCTTGGTCGAGTAATCGACATTCTGAATGTTCATGGCACTCTCCCGATCTTGTGCATCACACGCGCCTCGTATCGAACACCGGCTTCTGGCCGGTGCCATAGCGCTTGAGCGCGCCCTCTTCGCCGACCGCATTGGGGCGCTGGAAGATCCAGTTCTGCCAGGCGGTCAGCCGCGCGAAGATTTTCGACTCCATGGTCTCCGGCCCGCCGAAGCGCAGATTGGCTTCAAGCCCGGTGAGCCCGTCGGGCGAGAAGCTCGCGCGCTCCTCGAGGAACACCCGGATCTCGTCATCCCAGTCGATGTCGTCGAGGGCGAACGTGACGAGGCCGAGCCTCTCGGCGGCCGGCGCGTCGAGCGCCTTGCCGACCTCGTCCTTGGCGCGATCGACGTCCGCCGGATCGGCGAGGAACCGACTCGCCAGCCGCGACAGCCCGTTCGACATCGGATAGGCGCCGAAATTCACCGCCGCGAGCGTCAGCGTCGCGGGCGGCTTGTTGTCGCCGGCAAGCTGCCCGATCAGCATGTACGACCGGTCGGTGGCGAGCACGATTTCGGCCAGCGTCCCGGCGAAGCACGAACCGGGCTCGATCAGCGCCACGAGCGAGCGAGACGTGAGGTCGATGCGCTTGAGAGTGCGTCGCCACAGTCCCCTGATCTCGCGCGCGAGCCAGTGGTCCCGGTTGCCGTCGAGGAACGCGTCGTAGGCGAGCACCTGTGCCGGATCGCCCGACGATTTGAACACGATCGCCGCGGTATCGAACTCGTTGGCGCGGATGTCGAGAATGGCGTCGTCGAGCTCGCGCGCAAGTTTGAGCGGCCAGAACTCCGCGCCCTGCGCCACCATGGCGTCGGCCGACGCCGGCGGCGGCGCTTCGGGACCGCGCACCGTGATGGTGGCGAGGCGCTGCGCGCGCACGAACTCGACCGACACCGTTTCGTATTCGATGCCGTCGGCCGAGCGGTTGCGCTTGAGCGTCGTGAGCGCGATGCCCTTGGCGCCGGCCGGGCGGGCCGACTTGGCGGCGAACTCCCGGGCGCGCTGCTCGACCGTCTCGTCGAATTTCGAGCCCGGTACGACTTCATCGACCAGCCGCCAGTCGACCGCACGCTTGCCCTTGATGCCTTCCTCGGTGGTGCAGAACACGTCGGCGTGGTCGCGTCGCACCTTGCGCTTATCGGTGACACGGGTGAGGCCGCCGGTGCCGGGCAGCACCGCGAGCAGCGGCAGTTCCGGTAGCGACACAGTGGACGAGCCGTCGTCCACCAGCATGATGTGGTCGGCGGCGAGCGCAAGCTCGTAGCCTCCGCCGGCCGCCGTGCCGTTGATCACGCAGACGGTCGAAAGACCGGAATTCTCGCTCGCATCCTCGATGCCGTTACGGGTTTCGTTGGTGAACTTGCAGAAGTTGACCTTATGCGCGTGGCTTGCGCCCGCCAGCATGCGGATGTTGGCGCCGGCACAGAACACCCGCGGCTTGCCGGAGCGCAGCAGCACGACTCGCACTTCGGGATGTTCGAAGCGGAGCCGTTCGATCGCGTCCGCAAGCTCGATGTCGACGCCGAGATCGTAGGAATTGAGCTTGAGCTCGTAACCTTCAAACAGCGTGCCCTTCTCGTCCACGTCCATGACGAGCGTGGCGACATCGCCATCGATCTTGAGCTTCCAATGGCGGTACCGCGACGGATCGGTCTGGAAATCGATCCGGCTCTTGCCGTTGCTCAATTTGCGCTCTGCTTCGGCCATTTTTCTCACTCCGTCGTCATTCCGGGACGCGAGCAAAGCTCGCGGGCCCGGAATCCACGATCGTAAATGGAGAGATGGATTCCGGGTTCGCGGCTTCGCCGCGCCCCGGAATGACGAGAAAGCGCGTCACGCCGCATGGATCTCGCCCTCGTGATGGTCGCGCAGCAATCGATTGGCAAAATCGGCGATGGCGTTGAGCGTCGCCTCCGGCGCTTCGCGATAAGGTGCATGCCGCGTGTCCGGCAGCAGCGCCACTTCGACCGGGCAGTAGCACTCCTCGTGCGCCGCCTCGATCTGCCGCATGGTGCCGTACTGGTCGTTCTCGCCCTGCACGATCAGGATCGGGACGCGGATGTAACCGAGCGCCTCGGTGATGTCCCACTTGCGGAAGTCCGGCAGCAGCCAGGGGCCACTCCAGTTGTAGAACGCGTTGTCGACATCGGCGTGCGAGCGCGCAAGCCTCTGCCGCAACTCGCCCTGTTCGTACGCCACCTTGGCGCGGGCGATCTCCTCGATCCCCATGTCCTCGGTGAAGAAGTGCGGCGCCATCAGCGCCAGGCCGCGAATCCGATGATCCTGGATCGTGCCGGCATAGATCGTCGCAATCGACGCGCCGTCGCTGTGGCCGACCAGGAGCCCGCGCCGGAAGCCGATGGCGTCGAGCACGAGCGGCAGCACCTCGCGCGCCTCCTCGTGCATGAACCACACCGTGCGCGGCAATTTCGAGGGCGACGAGGTGCCGTAGCCGGGCCGCGAATAGGCGAAGACGCCGACGCCGGTGGCGGCCGCGAGATCGTCCGCGAACTTACCCCAGATACCGGCATGTCCGAGTCCCTCGTGCAGCAGCACGAGCGTCGGCGCAGCATCGGGACGCGGCCCGATCATGCGGTATTCGAGCCGCATGTCGCCGAGATCTAGAACGCCCTGGTCAGCAAGCGTCGTCATTGCAGTCGCGCAGTGCCCTCGTTCAGCCGCTGTTCCATCACGCCAAGGTGTGCGCCGACGCACCCAAATCCTTGACGGCCGCAATTTCGCAGGCGCTCATCCGCCGCTGGCCGCTCTGCCGTTGGCCGCTTCCGGAAGTCGGCCATCGCCGTTCAAATAGCGTGCGGCGATCGTTGCAAGTTTCGCAAAACTCTGTTCAACGCTGTCGCCCGACGTGTCGAGCTCAGCGTCGGCTCGCGCATAATCGGGGCTGCGCGCATCCAGAATGGCGACCAAGTCGGCCATCGCCTCGCGGTTCTGCGCCATCGGGCGAAAGTCGCCTTGCTGCATCACCCGGCCCATATGGTCGTCGGGCCGCGCCTTGAGCCACACCGTGTGGGTATGGCGCAGCAGGAAGCCGTAGGTCTCAGCGTTCGCCACGATGCCGCCGGCGGTCGCGATCACCGCGGCCTCGTTGGCGGCGATCACCCGCTCCAGGCAGGCGCGCTCGTAGCGACGGAAGGTCGCCACGCCGGCGATCTCGATCAGGTCGGGAATGCGCGCGCCATATTCCTGCTCGACGAGGCGGTCGAGTTCAATAAACGGGCAGCCGAGCTCTTTCGCCAACCGTTGCCCGAGCGTCGATTTGCCGGCGCCGCGAAGGCCCACCAGCGCGATCCGTCGGGCCCGGTCAGTCGCCGTCTGGCGCGTTACCCGTGCCTCGATCCAATCGGCGAGGGCGGGCAGATCAGACTGCGGGAGCCGCCCGAGCAGATCGACGATGCGGGTCACGGCGGCAGCACGACTGTTCGAGCGCGGCAGGAGTTCGATGACCGGCAGTTCGAGCGCCTCGGCGATCGACTTGAGCATGGCGACCGAAGGATTGCCTTGTCCGCCCTCGATCTGCGCGAGGTAGCGCTCAGAAGCGCCGGCGCCTTCGGCGAGCTGACGTCGTGTCATGCCGCGCTTGGCACGCCCGAGCCGCACCAGGCGCCCGACCTCGGCGGCGAAGCCGTCGGTCTGCTGCTGCGGGATATCCGGTAAGGCGCGTTCACGCGCTCGGGCCTTCGCCCTGATCTCTGCCACGAACATTTATCCAAGCGCAGGAACTATAATTCATGCACTATAATTCATGGTCTGGAACGAGTCAATTGAGCTGGAAATCGTTCGCCCATAACTCATTGAGCTTGGTGATTGCCGGAGTCGGCAGCGGGCCTTGCGCAATCGCGTCAAGCGCCTCCTCCAGCTGCCGAATTTCCGAAATGCCGGCCACCCGCGCGGTGATGTCGCGGTTGCCGAGGACGAAGCGTAGCGCAGTCTGGGCCGGCGTCCCGTATTTGTCACCCAGAACCTTATGGATCGCGGCGGCGCAGCGCATCTCGTTGTCGAGGTCGGTCCCGCTGGTCATCATGAACAGCCCATCGGGCCGCGCCGGACTTGCCAGCGCGCCGCCGGCCCAGACACGGATGTTCAGCACACCCATGTGCTGGCGAAAGCAAGCCGAGATCACGCCGCAGAATTCCTGACCGCGCCAGTCGGGAGGAACGCGGGTCCAGGCAGCGCTGGGATTGATCGCGTTGTAGTAAACCTGCGCGGTGTCGAAGCGCCCGCTGTCGATCACCTCAAGGCAGGCCTCCGTGTCGCCCGCCACCGTCAGGCCGGTCGCCTGGATGAGACCGTGCGACTTGATCCGGTCGAACGTATCGGCAATGCCGCCGCGGCCGAGTACCTGCTCCACCGTTACCGGCGCCCGGCCGCCAAACGCCGTGCCGATATGATTGTGCAATTGCAGCAGTTCGATCCGCTGCACCCGCAATCGGGTCAGGCTCGCCTCCAAGCTGCGCAGGATGGCGTCCGGGATGTTTTCCATGTCTTCGGCTTCGAGCCGCACCTTGGTGGAGATTTTTGGCCGCGGCGTCAGCGCCTCGATATGGCGGCCGATAGTCTCTTCGGACGCTCCGTTGCCGTACATCGGCGCCGTGTCGATCCAGTTGACCCCGCCAATGACGGCACGGCGCAACGCGGCGAAGCGGGTCGCTTCATCGGCCTTGATCAGAATGCCGCCGGTCACTCCGCCACCCAGCACGAGTTCGGAGATTTCCAGTCCGGTCCGCCCCAGGATCGCTTTTCGCATCACGTCTCCGCTCAGCTGCCGCCTGTAAACCCCGCGAATGTCTCGCCTTTCGAAGTGGGAGCGAGTCGACGGTTGCAGTCAAGAAGAACTGCGCGCACGGCTGCGCGTCCGGCCGGGTGACCGTATCGACCTGCGGCGACCGCGCCGTGACCGCCGCCGAAGAGGAACGTGGGACTATTGCCCTCCGAGTTCCGCCCGCAGCATGAAGCGCTGAATCTTGCCGGTCGCGGTCTTTGGCAAAGTGACGCGAAACTCGATCCAGCGTGGATATTTGTAGGGCGCGAGCTTGGCTTTGACGTGCTGCTGCAGTTCCCGCGCCAGCGCATCGCACGCTCTCTCCGCGCTCTTGAGGACGACGTAGGCCTTGGGCTTGATCAGGGAATCCTCGTCCGGCCAGGCGATCACCGCAGCTTCCAGAACCTCGGGGTGGCTCGATAGCGCGCCCTCGACCTCGAACGGCGAGACATAGATGCCGCCGACCTTGAGCATGTCGTCGCGCCGACCGCAGGAGACATAGTAGCCATCGTCGTCCAGGACGTATTTGTCGCCCGAGCGGGTCCATTCGCCCTGGAATGTGTCGCGCGACTTTTCCCGGTTGTTCCAATACATGATGGCGCCGGTCGGGCCGCGAACCTGCATCTCGCCCATCTCGCCGCGCCGGGTGATGACGTTGCCGTCGTCGTCGACAAGACGGATGTCGTAGCCGGGGACCGGCTTGCCGGTCGTGCCGTACTTCACGTCGTCCGGGTAATTCGAGATGAAGATGTGCAGCATCTCGGTAGAGCCGATGCCGTCGAGCAGGTCGACGCCGTAGCGATCCTTCCAGCGCTGGCCGACCTCGGGCGGCAGCGCTTCGCCGGCAGAAATACACAGCCGGAGCTTCACCTCGGAACGCTGCGGCGCGCCGGGACTCGCCAGGAACGCGGCGTAAAACGTCGGCACCGCGTAGAACACCGTTACCGGATGCTCGCGCAGGACCTTTGCGACGCCGTCCGGCGTGGGCCGCTCCGGCGACAGGATCGTGGTGGCGCCCGCCATTAGCGGGAAGGTCATCGCGTTGCCGAGCCCATAGGCGAAGAAGAGCTTGGCGACCGAGAAGCAGACATCGGTCTCCTTGAGGCCCAGAACGCCCTCGGCATAGAGATCGGCGGTGAGCGGCAGATTGGCGTGGGTATGCACCGCGCCCTTCGGCCGGCCGGTCGAGCCGGAGGTGTAGAGCCAGAAGCACATGTCGTCGCAGGTCGTCGGCGCGGTCGCGGATTCGGGAGATGCGCCGGCGAGCAAGTCCTCAAAGCCGCGGTGGCCATGCGCGTTATTGCCCGAGACGATGACGTGCGCAAGGTCGGGGCTCGTGCCGATCAGGTTGGCGAACTTCGGCAGCAATTCCTCCGAGACCACGAGGACGGCGGCCCGGCTGTCGGCGAGCATGAAGCCATAATCGTCCTCGGTCATCAGCGTATTGACCGGGATCGGCACGACGCCCGCCTTGATGGCGCCGAGGAACGCGGTCGGCCAGTCGATCGTATCGAGCAGCGCCAGCAGGATGCGTTCTTCGCGCCGGATGCCGAGCGCGCGCAGGACATTGGCGAACCGGCCGACACGGTCGGCGAGCTCAGCGTAGGTCCAGGTGCCGCGCGGATCGATATAGGCGGGCTTGCCGGCGCGGCCGGCGTTGAGATTGCGCTCCAGCACCGCGGCGGCAAAATTGTAGTCGCGCGGAATCGCAGCGACGGCTGCGCGGGGATCGAATGCCCGCGCAGAAGCGGTTCGTTCGGCGAGCGCCATCGAGAGGTCCTTCGCATCCCGGCGGGCGATGGCCCACATCGCCGGGATTATGCAATCCGGACAGCGGCGTCGCAATGCTTGGCTGGCGGGGCGCGCGCGGTGTAGGTGCTGTCGACCGCCGGCAAGCCGTGGCAACCGCACAGGCGGAAACGCAGGGAGCACGAAATGATCTTCAGCCGCGACCGCATCTTGACGACGCATGTCGGCAGCCTGCCGCGCAACAAGAAGCTCTCGGAACTGCTGGTATGTCGCGAGGCGGGCGAGCCCTACGACGCGGCCGAACTCGACGCCGAGATGGACGGTGCGGTGCGCCACATCGTCGACAAACAGCGCTCGGCCGGGATCGACATCGGCAACGACGGCGAACAGCAGCGGGTCGGCTTCCAGACCTACGTGCCGCAACGCATGACCGGTTTTGCCGGCGTGTCGAAGCGGCGCCGCTCGCGCGAATACGAGGAATTCCCGGAACTGGTGGAGTATCTGATGCACCGGTTTCCGCAGCAGACCCGAGGCCAGCACGCCGCCCCCGAGGCCCAGGGCGACATCCACTACAAGGACACGGCCGCGATCGACAGCGAGATCGCGCGCTTCAAGCGCATCGCCGCGGACGCGTTCGCCGAGCCGTTCATGACCGCACCCTCGCCCGGCATCATCGCCAGCACCATGCTCAACGCCTATTACCCGACGCAGGAGGCCTATCTCGAGGCGATCGCGCGCGAGATGAAGAAGGAATATCAGGCGATCCACCAGGCCGGGCTTCTCCTGCAGATCGACGCGCCCGATCTCGCCATGGACCGCACCATGCTCTATCGCGACCAGTCGGACAGCGAATTCGCCAGGACCGCCGAGATGCTGGTCGCCATGATCAACAAAGGCATCGAGGGCATTCCGCGCGACCGGGTGCGGCTCCACGTTTGTTATGGCAACTGGGAGGGGCCGCACATCCACGACATTCCGCTCGCGACCATCCTGCCGGCGCTTTACCAGGCCAAGGTCGGCGCGCTGTCGATCGAGTTCGCGAATCCGCGGCATGCGCACGAATACCCGGCGCTGAAGCAGGTACCGTTTCCCAAGGACATGATCCTGATCCCGGGCGTCGTCGAGACCACGTCGAACTTCGTCGAGCATCCCGAGGTGGTGGCGCGGCGGATCGAGGAAGCGGTGGCGGCAGTGGGCGATCGGGAACGCGTCATCGCATCGACCGACTGCGGCTTCGGCACGTTCGCCAGGCGCGAATGGGTGATCGAGCCCGGCGTCTGGCTCAAGCTCAAGTCGATCCGCGACGGCGCCGACATCGCCTCCGCCCGCTTGTGGGGGAAGAAAGTGGCGTAGCACATAGGCTTCCGGACGCGGTGCCACGCCTCTCGCCAACGCGCTATAGTGCGGCCACGCCGCCGTTTGCCCGGCCACGAAAATCGAGGAGACCCCCATGGACGACATCACGCGCGAGCCCAAGCAGATCCGCGCCGACGACATCAACCCGCGCCACAACTGGGGCCGGGCGCTGCCAGCGCTGGGCATCATGGGGGTCGATTTCGAAGAACGCGTCGACTACCGCCGGCTGCACCGCTACCGCCTGTCACGGGTGCGCCAGGCGCTGGAGAACACCGACGTCGGCGCGCTGCTCGTCTTCGACGTCAACAACATCCGCTACATCACCTCGACCAAGATCGGCGAGTGGGAACGCGACAAGCTCTCGCGCTGGGCGCTCTTGGCGCGCAACGGCGAGCCGATCCTGTGGGATTTCGGCTCGGCCGCAGTGCATCACAAGCTCTACACCCCCTGGCTCAAGCCGGAAAACTGCAAGGCCGGCCTGATCGGACTGCGTGGCACGGTCGATCCGGCGTTCGGACTGATGAAGCGGCACGCCGAGGAGATCGCCTCGCTGCTGCGCGAAGCCGGCGTGGCCGACATGCCGATTGGCGTCGACATCGTCGAGCCGCCGATGATGTTCGAGTTGCAGAAGGCCGGGCTCAAGATCGTCGACGGCCAGCAGATCATGCTGGAGGCGCGCGAGATCAAGTCGGCCGACGAGATCGCGCTCTTGAACCGCGCCGCCGCCATGGTCGACGGCGCCTACCACCTGATTCACGAGCAGCTCAAGCCGGGCGTGCGCGAGAACGACATCGTCGCCGAGGTCAACAAGTTCCTCTACACCCATGGCTCCGACGACGTCGAGGCCGTGAACGCCATCTCGGGCGAGCGCTGCAACCCGCACCCGCACAACTTCACCGACCGGATGCTGCGGCCCGGCGACCAGGCGTTCTTCGATATCCTGCAGTCGTTCATGGGCTACCGCACCTGCTACTACCGCACCTTCAACGTCGGCCGCGCCACGCCGGTGCAGCACGACGCCTACCGCAAAGCGCGCGAGTGGCTCGACAATGCGATGGAGCGCATCAAGCCGGGCGCTTCCACGGCCCACATCTGCAGCGCGTTCCCGAAGGCCGGCGAGTTCGGCTTCCCGGACGAGATGGCGGCATTCGGCCTGCAGTTCGCCCATGGCCTCGGTCTCGCGCTGCACGAGCGGCCGATCATCTCGCGGGTGGTCTCGATGGACCATCCGACCGAGATCAAGGAAGGCATGGTGTTCGCGATCGAGACATATTGCCCGGCAACCGACGGCTTCTCGGCCGCGCGCATCGAGGAGGAGGTGGTGGTCACCGACAAGGGCTGCCGGGTGATCACCCTGTTCCCGGCGGAGGAGTTACCAATCGCTAACCGTTACTGAGCGACGGGCGAAAAAAAGCCACCATCCGCAGGCAGGCAGGCCTGCTGCTGCGCGCTTTCCGCGCAGGCTCGCGCTGGGGGAAAACGACCATGGACGTCCGCAACCGCCGCCCGTTCCGGCGGCTCGCCCTTTGCTTCGCCGTGCCCGCCAGCCTTGTGCTGATGGCCGTTCTGGCGCCGGCCCCCGCGGCCGCGCAGGGAACTCCGCAACAGCGGGCCGCCTGCGAGGGCGACGCCATGCGACTCTGCAGCGCGCACGTTCCGGACGTTCAGAAGATCACGGCGTGCATGTCGCGCAACCGGCGCAACCTCAGTGCGGCCTGCCGCGCGGTGTTCGACGGCGGCTCGAAGCGCCGCGCGAAGGCGAACTGATCTGCCTGAATCGCTCCGCCCCGGGCGCGGCGTTGAATCGCGCGGCGCATTCTGCACATCGGGTAAAGATGTCGTAACCGCAGCAACCTTTACGTCCGGCGCTCGCGCAGATGCGGGAACCGTTCGGTCAGCAGTGAACCGAAATAGTAGGTCGGCTTGAACGCCGGGTGCGCCCGGATCGCGTCATACCAGCGCGCGACGCGCGGCCTGTCCTGCCACATCGTGTCGAGGCCGAGGTCCGCCATGCGCACGATCGCCGGCATCAGCGCGATGTCGGCAAGTGTCGGCTCCTTGCCGAGCAGCCAGGGCCCGCCGCTTGTGGCGATCGTCTCATCCATGCGCTCGTAGGTCCGCCGCATGCGGTCGAGCGCCGCGTTCATTTCCTTGTCGGGGAAGCCCTTGCGGCCCATCGCCAGCATGAACTCCTTGCGCAGCGGCTTGGATTCGGCAAACGCCAGGAACTCCTCCTCGCTCATCGCCGCAAAGCGCGGCAGGAACGCCAGATTGAACGTCGGCACCCGCACCGCCGCCGCCGGCATCTCGTCGATGAACCGCATCAGCGCGCGCATCTGCGCACGTTCGACCGGCGACCGCGGCGTGAAGTCCGGCTCCGGCGAAATCTCGTCGAGGTACTCGATGATGACCGCGGAATCGATGATCACGTTGCCGTCGTGATCGAGCGTCGGCACCACGCCGTTGGGATTGAGCTTGAGATAGTCCGGCTTGAGCTGGTCGCCGGCGAGCAGGTCGAGCTTGACCTCGTCGAACGGCAGCCCCTTGGCGTTGAGCACAAACCGCACCCGCTGGCTGCAGGTCGATTGCGGCGCGTTGTAGAGCGTAAAGGCCATAGCGATTACCCGATTGAGAATTGCGAGTTGGAGAGGTTGGTGCGGCAAACCCCTCCCTTTGCGGGAGAGAGTAACGGCACCTGCAGCAAGATCAGAACGTCGATTTGAGCTTCAGGTGATCGAGGCGGTTCATCGACTTCACGTCGATGCGCCGCTTCTCGTTGTCGTGCAGCACGTCGAGCGGGATGGTCGCGCCGGCTGCGCCGACCGCCCAGACCTTGCGGTAGAAATCGCCAAGCGAGTCCGCTGCCACGCCGTTGACGCCGACAATGATGTCGCCGCGCTGAACGCCGGCCCTTTCGGCGGGGCTGTCCGGCGTCACGCGACTCACGATCAGGCGCCCATGCGCTTCCTGGGCATTGACTCCGAGCCACGGCCGCGGCGGTCCCGCCGCGCGACCGTCGGCAATCAGGTCGCCGAGGACCGGCGGCAGGCGGTCAATCGGCACGAACATGTTGCCGGGCACGCCGTCCCGCTTGCCGGTGGCATCGCCGACGATCAACGAGCCGACGCCGACCAGCTTGCCGTCGCGGCTGATCAACGCGGCGCCACTCCATTGCGGATGCGGCGGCGAGGTAAAGATGGCTTCGTCGAGCAGGTATTCCCAGTTGCCGGCAAACTCGCGCTTCGCCACCACCAGCGCCCGCCCGGCACGGTCTGGACCGCCGAAGCTCGCCACCACGACCGCATCGCGCTCCTTCACGTCCGCCGACTTGCCGAGCGCCAGCGGCTTCACCTTGAGCGGCGCAATCGCCTGCAGCAATCCGAACCCGGTCTCGTGGTCGTAACCGACCACGTTGGCCGGCAAGGTGCGGCCGTCATTGGTGGTGACCTGTGCGGCATGCGCCTCGACCATCAGGTAGCCGATGGTCAACACCAAGCCATTGCCGTCGATGACGATGCCCGAGCCTTCCCGCTCGCGGCCGAGATTCTGCAGCGTGCGGCCATCCGGATTGATGAAGGTCTTGATTTGGACGACCGCCGAAATCAGCTCTTCGAGCGGCGGGGTCTGCGCTTTGGCGGCGGCCGTCGCGGTCAGGGCGAGTGCAGCGGCTAACGGCAGGACGAACCGGATCGAAGAGCGGTGAGGAGCGGTGCGCATGTCGGCTCCGATCGCCAGAGGCGGTCTTTCGAGACCGCCCACTATATCCCCCTGCCGGGCGAACGCGACGGCATCACGCAGATGTCACCGGATTTCATTGCGAGGTCCCGAGCCCTGGCGGTTCGCCTGCCGAGACTAGGGTGTGCAATCATCCATCCGGGTGACGTGATCCGCAGAAGTTGATGTCCGCCTCACTTTGAAGCGACCCGTTTCTACGCGACAGCGAAATGACCCGATGGGCCAGCCGGCATGGAGCGTACGGTTAAGCCACCGATGCGAGCGTTACTCCAGGCGAACGTTCAGCCTGCCGGCTTCGGATCGGGAAATTTCCACGTGCCATCGAGGATTTCCGCACGCGGCCGGTAGAGTCGCACTGTATAATTCCAACCCGACACGATAGGCAGACAATTCGGAATTTTGCCGTCGCAGCCGCCAAATTGAATCGTGATGGCCCCGTCCGGATCTTTCTTTGCCGTGATGTCGTTGAGTGAATAGGCGTTGTAAGGGTTCTTCTCAAAATAGCCGGCCGCGTTATAGACGCTGACCGACCAGAAGGCGTTCACTGGCACGTCCCTGACGCGAAGTTTATAAACGGTCTTGCCGTCATTCTTTGGCACCGCACCACCGATATAGGTCGCGTCCTTGTCGGGATTGCCGCCCCAGCCGGCGGCCGTGCCGATCAGGTGCTTGATTGGATCGACTTGGCCTTTGGCGCCGAAGGCGTGGCTGAAGCTCTCGGTGTGCTTGGCCAGCACTAACAGGGCGTCACGGATTTCTTTGAGACTCACCTGATCCCAGTTCGGCAGTTCAAGTTTGCCTTCGGACTTCTGCTCGACCTTAATCGCGTCCTGGAGTTTGTGCACCTCATCGAGGTCCTTCGGATCGTTGGGATCGACCAAGGTGCGGATTGCCACCATCACATAACGCGTACCGACGTTTTTTTCGGTGAGTGTGTGCGGTTTGTGGTCGTAAGCGACGAACGGGACATAATGGTCTTCGTTGATAATCTGGAGCGACATAAAGCGCTTGCCGGCGTTCGGCAGCGTTACCGTCACCGGTCCGGCCGCGAGATCAAACACGCCGAACGAATAGAGCGTGTCACGGTTGAGCCGAATGACCGTCTGGTTGTCGATTGACGCCGGCTCGCGGCGATGGCTGAGCTTGCCGAGCCCGGCCTCCTTTGCGTTGACCGCCAAGTAATGGTCGGACTCGGCGCGCGCGAAGTTAGCGACGGTAACCGGAACCGCATTACCTGCCGACGTCTGTGCGCCTGCTTTTGC
This sequence comes from Xanthobacteraceae bacterium, assembly GCA_050179645.1. Lineage (GTDB taxonomy): Bacteria > Pseudomonadota > Alphaproteobacteria > Rhizobiales > Xanthobacteraceae > VAZQ01. The sequence continues at coordinate 32,009 of JBFXEX010000069.1, forward strand.
CGGCAAGACGGCCAAACATAACGACGCAATCATTATGTTTTTCATGTCGCAACTCCGGAGCACAGTAACAGATATTGTCTCTATGGCATGGCTGTGCGGCCGGTCAATGTCCGCTTATG
>JBFXEX010000070.1:0-32127 GCA_050179645.1 Xanthobacteraceae bacterium
GGCGACTGGGTCGCACCAAATGAAGTTGAGATAAGGGAGAATGATGGGAGCCGGATCGCCAATACGACCTTACAGGTGACATCGACAGCAGTGCCGCCAGAACAAACTATTCGAGCCGCTGACGGCACGTTGCGATACAAAGTAGACATCGGCCCGATCGAGAAGATGTCGAAGTCGAAGAAGAACACCGTCGACCCGGACGACATCATCGCGACCTATGGCGCGGACACCGCCCGCTGGTTCATGCTTTCAGATTCACCCCCCGAACGCGACGTGATCTGGACCGAAGAGGGCGTCCAGGGCGCCGGCCGCATGGTCCAGCGGCTATGGCGGCTGGTCGGCGAGGCGGCCGAGATCGCTGCCCCGGCCGGAACTTCACGGCCGGACTCGTTCGGCGAGCCGGCGCTGGCGCTGCGCAAGGCCGCGCACCGGGCCCTCGCCCGAGTCTCGGAAGATGTCGAGCGGCTGCGATTCAACGTCTGCGTCGCCCACATTTATGAGTTCGTGAATGCCTTCAACGCCGCGATCGGCGATCTCGAGACTGGGCCAACGGCCGACTTCCGATGGGCGGTTCGCGAGGCGGCCGAAATTCTGGTGCGTTTATACCACCCAATGATGCCGCACCTGGCCGAGGAGAGCTGGGCGGCGCTCGGACACACCACCTTGGTTGCGACCGAGCCCTGGCCGACCCTGGAGCCCGACCTCCTGGTCGAAAACACCATCACCCTGCCGGTGCAGATCAACGGAAAAAAACGCGCTGACGTCACAATTGCACGCGATGCTAACAACTCGGAGATAGAAGCAGCGGTGCTGGCGCTCGATGCAGTCACGCGCGCGCTGGAGGGGAAGCGGCCCAGAAAGGTGATCGTGGTGCCGCAGAGGATCGTGAATGTGGTGGTCTGACGGACGCGATGGGGGGAGCGTGGTCGTGCGGACGGTCGCGGTCCTGGCACTGGCCGGCTCTTTGGCCGGATGCTTTCAACCGCTCTATGGCGACCGCGCGCCCGACGGCCAGCCTTCGTTGCGCGATGCGCTGAGCTCCGTCGACATTCAGCAGATCGCCGCGCCCAAGGCGACGGCCGAGGAACGGCTGGCCGTCGAGATTCGCAACGCGCTGATTTTCGATTTCACCGGCGGCCAAGGGTTGGCATCGCCGACCCATCGGCTGAAGATCGCGATTGCGTCGACGCGGACTTCCGTCATCGTCGACATCAATACGTCGCGGCCGGACGTCGAGAACTACGGCATCAACGCAACCTATTCGCTGACCGAGGTCGCCAGCGGAAAAGTCGTGGTGACCGGCCAGACGTTCGCGCGCGTGTCAGCCGACACGCCCGGCCAGCAGCAGCGCTTCGCGCGCGTGCGGGGCCTTCGGGACGCCGAGAGCCGCGCCGCCAAGGTCATCGCCGAAAACATCCGCTCGCGGCTCGCCTCCTACTTTGTTGCCGGCACTTGATGGCCCTCCAGGGCGACAACCTCGGCTTGCTCGTTTAGTTTGTAGCCCGCGGTCGAAACCGCTGACTCTCCGTTCGACGTCGTTCGCTCATGGTCGCGCTGAAATCCGCCGATATCGAACGATTCATCGCGCGGCCCGATCCGGCCCGCCCGATCACGCTGATCTATGGACCGGACGCCGGGCTGGTACATGAACGTGTCGAGCGCTTGATCAAGGCTTCGGTTGACGACCCGAACGACCCATTCAGCCTGGTGCGTCTCAATGGCGACGATCTCGCCGGTGAACCGTCTCGTCTGGTCGAGGAGGCCAACACGATCCCGCTGTTCGGCGGCCGGCGCGCCGTCTGGGTGAAGGCTGGCAGCCGCAATTTCGCCGCGGCCGTCGAGGCGCTGACCGCCGCCGCACCGCCGGATTGCCGTGTTGTCATCGAAGCGGGGGATCTCCGCCGCAATGCACCGCTGCGCGCCATCTGCGAACGCGCGAAGAATGCAGTCGCCCTGCCCTGCTATGCAGATGACGAACGAACGCTCGCCGGGCTGATCGATGATGAGATGCGCGCCGCCGGCATTTCGATTTCACCCGATGCCCGCGCCGCGCTGCTTCCGTTGCTCGGTGGCGATCGCCTTGCCTCGCGCAGCGAGTTGCAGAAGCTCGCGCTGTATGCGCGTGGAAGCGGCAGCGTCGAGCTTGCGGACGTCATGGCAGTCATTGCCGATGCCTCGACGCTGGCGCTCGACGAGCTGATCGATGCGGCGTTCGCAGGCCGCACCGTTGAACTTGAGGCGCAGTTCGCCAAGACGCTGGTCGCCGGCACGTCCCCGGGAGCGATCGTGTCCGCAGCGTTGCGACAAGTGGCGGGCCTGCATCGGGCGAGGCTCGCCGTCGAGCACGATGATGTTTCGTCCTCGCAAGCGGTCGAAGGCATGCAGCCCTTCGTACATTTTTCCCGCAAGGCCGCGGTCGAGAGCGCACTGCGAATCTGGAGCTCGGAACGGCTTGAGCGCGCCATGGGACAGCTTGCGGATGCCCTGCTCGAAACCCGCCGGCAGCCGGGCCTGGCCGATGCTATCGCCCAACGGACTTTGCTTTCGCTGGCGGTCAACGCCCGCCGAAGGACGTAAAGCCGGTGCCGGTTTGATCGCAGCCTTCGCGACGTCGCCCATGCAGCGTGCAACGACGGTTCGGCTCAACTCCGCTCCAGCCGCCGGATCACTTCGTCGAGTTGATCGAGATTGCGGTAACTCACCTGGAGAACGCCGCCCTTGCTGCGATGCTCGATCATGACCGTCAACCCGAGTGCGTCGGTCAATCGCCGCTCGAGCGAAAGCGTATCGGCGGTTTTGAGCGTGCGTTTCTTGGGAGATTTGCCGGATGCCTTGCCCAGGTCTTTGGCCAACGCTTCGACCTGCCGGACATTCAGCCCGCGTTCGACGATCTCCTGCGCCAGCGCCTCGGGATTCGGCTGACCAATCAACGTGCGCGCCGCGCCGGCGGAAATCTTACCATCGCGGATATAGGCCTTCACGGTTTCGGGCAACTTCAAAAGTCGTAGCGTATTGCTCACGTGGCTGCGGCTCTTGCCGACGATCTTGGCAATATCATCGTGGCTGCGCCGATACTCATCTGCGAGCGCCTGGTATCCGCCCGCTTCCTCCAATGGATTGAGATCGGCGCGCTGCACGTTCTCGATGATCGCAAGCTCGAGCGCTTCGCTGTCGCTGACCTCAAGCGCGACGATCGGAACGTCATGCAGGCCCGCGCGTTGCGCGGCGCGCCAGCGCCGTTCGCCGGCGACGATCTCGAAGCTGTCCTTCGTACCCTTGATCGGACGGACGATCACCGGCTGGATGATTCCCCGCTCGCGGATCGAAGCGGTCAGTTCGTCGAGATCGGTGGCAGCAAAATTGTGCCGCGGATTTTTCGGATTGGGTTTGAGAAACTCGATCGGCACGCGGCGTGGCCCGCGCGTGCGGTCGACCGCGACGGCGGGCGCCGCCGTGCCGGCATCGCCGATCAGCGTCGCAAGCCCGCGTCCAAGCCGCGATCGCCCCTCGTCCGCCATTGTGATCTCCAGTCCCTTCTCAGTCGCCCGCGCTCTCTTCGGCACCGACGTCGGGTGCCGGCACATCCGGCGCGCGCAGCGGCGGCGTGCCGTTGATCAATTCCTTCTCGCGCTGAATGACCTCAGTGGCGAGCCGTAGGTAGGCTTCGCTGCCGACGCACTTGAGGTCGTAGACCAGCACTGGCTTGCCGAACGATGGCGCTTCCGACACCCGGACATTACGCGGGATGACGGTGTCGTAGACCTTCTGTCCGCTGTGCTGCCGCACGTCGGCAACCACCTGGTTGGAGAGGTTGTTGCGGGCGTCGTGCATGGTCAGCACGATCCCGTGGATGATCAGCGCCGGATGCAGACCTGAACGGACTTTCTCAACAGTTTCAAGGAGTTGCGAAAGACCTTCAAGGGCGAAGAACTCGCATTGCAACGGCACCAGAACGGCATCCGCGGCCGCCATCGCGTTGATGGTGAGCAGGTTCAGCGACGGCGGACAGTCGATCAGCACGTAGGTGAAGTCGGGGCTGTCGGGTGGGCCCGGATTCAACGACGCGAGCGCATTGCGCAGCCGGACGGCGCGATCCGCCTCCTGACTGACCTCGAGTTCAAGACCCGACAGATCCAAGGTCGACGGTGTGATCGACAGATGGGGGACGGCGGTCACAACCACCGCATCGCGCAACGACGCTTCGCCGATCATCACGTCATAGGTGGACAGCCTGCGGCTCTTACGATCAATGCCGAGCCCCGTCGAGGCATTGCCCTGTGGATCGAGATCGAGAATCAGCACCTGCTCGCCGACCGCGGCCAATGCGGTACCGAGATTGATCGCGGTCGTGGTTTTGCCGACGCCGCCCTTCTGATTCGCGATGGCGAGCACCCGCGGCGGCCGCGGCCCGGACCTGCGGCCGATCTCGGCCGCGGGCTCAGCATCAACCTTCGGCTGTTCCATGGGAACAGCAGATTCCATAGTGGAATCAGTGGTTTCGCTCATTTCTTATCCGTTTGGCCGACTGCATTTGCGGTCGGCGCGACCGCCACGCCTCGCACTGCAACGATGCGGCCGTGCGGATCGGTCCGGCTCGGGATCAGCGTCACGTCCATTCTCCAGGATTTAGCGGCATCGCGCAATTCCGCTTCGGCATCCCGCCCCTTCATGAACAGTCCCAGGACGCCCTTTCTGTCGAGGAGCGGGAAACTCAAGGCGAGAAGACCAAACAATGGTGCGAGCGCACGTGCCATAACGACGTCGACAGGCCCGCGACAGTGCTGGATGAACCGCTCGATGCGTTCGGCATGGACGACCACGGGTGCCCCGGTCAGGCGTTGCGCTTCCCGCAGAAAGGCGGCTTTTTTGGCGTTGCTTTCCACCAGATGCACGACCGCGCCAGGGCGGCCGACCAGGGCGCATGCGACCGCCAATCCGGGAAAGCCCCCGCCTGCCCCCAAGTCGATCCACACCCGTGCTTCGGGAGCGAGTTCCAGAATTTGCAGTGAGTCGGCGACATGGCGCGTCCAAAGATGGGGCACGGTGGACGGGGCGATGAGGTTAGTTGCCTTCTGCCACGTGAGCAGGAGTTCGACAAAGCGATCCAGCCGCGCCAATGTTTCACGTGAAACAGGGGTCAATGCGAGCGCACGCGCCCGATCTGCGGCGAGCGGGCCGTCAGCCTTTGACATCGGCCGATCTCGGCCCCCGGGTCCGCCGCTTCAGGTGAGCGACCAGCAGCATCAAAGCCGCCGGGGTCATCCCGTCAATGCGCCCTGCCTGCCCGACGGTGCGCGGCCGCACGGCTTCGAGCTTCTGGCGGACCTCGTTCGACAGGCCCGGGATCTCCGAATAATTGACCTTCTCCGGGAGGCTCAAGCTTTCATCCCGGCGGTAGGCCGCGATATCGGCATTCTGCCGGTCCAGATAGACCGCGTATTTGGCGTCGATTTCGAGTTGTTCGCGAATCTTGGGTGCAAATTCGTTCAGTCGCGGCCAGATCGCCGCCAAACGGTCGATGCCGAGATCCGGATAGGACAACAGCTCGAAGGCGCTCCGCCGCTGACCATCCTGGTTGAGGACGAGCCCGTGACGCAGGGCCTCGGGCGGCGTCAGAGCAACCGATGTGGCGAAAGCGCGCGCCGATGCCAGCTCCGTCATCCGGGCCTCGTGGCGTTTTTGTCGGGCGGGACTCACGCAGCCTAGCGCAATTCCGCGGTTGGTCAGCCGCTGATCGGCATTGTCGGCACGCAACGTGAGCCGATATTCGGCCCGGGAGGTGAACATCCGATAGGGCTCCGAAACCCCACGGGTGACCAGGTCGTCAATCATGACCGCCAGGTAGCCTTCGGCACGATCGAAGGTGATGGCCGGCAGTCCGCCCGCCCGGGCGGCGGCGTTGAGGCCCGCGACCAGCCCTTGGGCGGCAGCCTCCTCGTAGCCGGTGGTGCCGTTGATTTGCCCGGCCAGGAACAGTCCGGCGACCCGGCGGGTTTCCAGGGTGTGCTTGAGTTCACGAGGATCGACGTAGTCGTACTCGATCGCGTAGCCCGCCCGAACCATGCGCGCCTTTTCGAGGCCCGGAATCGTGGCCAGTAGAGCCAGCTGAACGTCTTCGGGCAGCGAGGTCGAAATGCCGTTCGGGTAGACCGTGCTGTCCTCGAGCCCTTCGGGCTCCAGAAAGATCTGGTGGCCGTCGCGCTCGCCAAACCGGACGATCTTGTCCTCGATCGAGGGACAATAGCGCGGGCCCCGGCTGGCGATCTGGCCGGAATACATTGGCGAGCGGTGGACGTTCTCGCGGATCACCCGATGAGTGGCCTCGACGGTGCGGGTGATCCCGCACTGAATCTGAGGATTCCCGATACGTTCGGTCAGGGTGGAGAACGGTTCCGGCGGCTCATCGCCAGGCTGCATTTCGACCGCGTCCCAGTCGATGGTGTTTCCATCGAGGCGCGGCGGCGTGCCGGTCTTCAACCGACCCAGCGTGAATCCCTGCCGCTCCAGGGTGGCGGAAAGGCCCAGCGCCGGCGCCTCACCAACTCGGCCCGCCGGCGTTTGGCGCTCGCCGATATGGATCAGGCCGCGCAGGAACGTGCCCGTGGTCAACACCACGGCGACTGCCCTCACCGCCCGGCCGTCAATCAGCCTGAGGCCCGAAGCCCTCCCGGCCGAGAGCGTCAGATCGTCCGCCTCACCTTCGATCACCGTCAGGCCGGCGGTTTCCCGAATCGCCTGCTGCATGGCGGCCGCATAGAGCCTGCGGTCGGCCTGGGCGCGCGGGCCGCGGACTGCCGGTCCCTTTCGACGGTTGAGCACCCGGAACTGGATGCCGCCGCGATCCGTCACCCGGCCCATCAGCCCGTCGAGGGCGTCGATCTCCCGGACCAGATGGCCCTTGCCAAGCCCGCCGATCGCCGGGTTGCAGGACATCGCCCCGACCGTTGCGAAGCGGTGCGTCACCAGCGCGGTCCGCGCACCCATGCGCGCGGCCGCCGCCGCGGCCTCGCAGCCGGCGTGCCCGCCACCAATCACCACGACATCGAAGCGCAGGTCCATGATTCAATGCTGCTCCGGTGGCGCTTCTACCCGACCCTTACGGTGCCGTCCAATGGCAGCAGTTTCACGTGAAACATCGCCGGGCGGACAATTCGCGGCCCCCTGCTCGCCGGCTATTTTCCGATGCAGAAATCCCGAAAGATCACGTCCAGCACCTCTTCAACGTCGACCCTGCCGAGCAGCCGCTCAAGTGCCCGCGTCGCCAATCTTGCTTGCTCCGCGATCAACTCCTCCCGCCCCTCGGCGCCCTGCCGGTCGGCCAAGATGATTGCCTCGCCGAGAGCATGCGCTGCATCACCCATCATCTGCCGATGCCGTTCCCGCGTGACCAGCCCGGGCTCGCCACCAAAGGCCTGCGCGGCGAAATCCGCGATCGTCGCGATTAGCCCGTCCACGCCCTGGCCACCGGCCGCCGAAATCATGAAATATGGCAAATCGCATGAAATGAACGTTTGCTCATTTCTTTGAGCGACGTTTGCGTTAACCAAGACGTCTGCGTCCACCAAATCGCATTTGTTCAGCACGAGCCAGCCCGGGCGCCCATAGGCCTTCAGGCTGCCGGCCGCTGCGTCGATGCCTGCGGGCTCGATGGCGCTCGCGTCCAGCACCCACAGAACCAAGTCCGACGCCGCGGCCCAATGCTCGGCCCGACGCACTCCTTCCTGCTCGATCGCATCCGCGGTCGGGCGAATCCCAGCGGTATCGCGCAGCGTCACCGGATAGCCGCCAAGATCCAGGTGCACCTCGATCACGTCCCGGGTGGTCCCCGCGCTCGGCGACACGATCGCCACGTCGCGGTGCGCCAGCCGGTTAAGCAAGGTCGATTTCCCGACGTTCGGCGCACCCGCGATGACGACCTGTAGTCCGTCGCGCAACCGCTCCCCCCGGCCGCGCCGAGCGTCACCAATCTCCTGCGCAACGGGCCTGAGAATCGCAACGGCCCGCGCGGCGAGATTCCCCGGCACATCCCCTTCGTCGGAGAAATCGATGCCGGCCTCCAGCAGCGCGCGCGCCTCGATCAACTGTCCGCGCCAATGTTCGAGCCGCCGCGCGAACTCGCCCTGCATCTGGCGCAGCGCCTGCCGGCGCTGCGCTTCTGTCTCAGCGGCGACCAGGTCGGCTAGTCCCTCGACCGCCGTCAGGTCGAGCCGGCCGTTTTCAAACGCCCGTCGGGTGAACTCGCCCGCCTCGGCGTGCCGGAATCCCTCAAGCTTCCCCAACGCATTCAGCACGGCCGCGACCACCGCCCGGCCGCCATGGACTTGCAGCTCCGCCACGTCCTCCCCGCTCTCACTCTTTGGACCCGGAAACCAGAGCGCCAATCCCTCGTCGATCACGCTGCCGTCTGACGGGTCGCGCACCCGCGCCAACGTCGCGACCCGCGGCGATGGAACCCGGCCGGTCAAACGCTCCAGCGCAACGCGCGCATTCGGTCCGGAAATGCGGATCACCGCGATTGCGCATGGCAGCCGTCCGGAGGACAGCGCAAATATGGTGGGGCGAGCGGCCAACATGGCCCGCACCTTGCTTCAATCATCGCGATGTCACAACCGATGCCGACCATCGTCGCTACGCGATGCGCCCATGTACCGATCTCCGACGTATCGCGCGCGAGTGTAAGCCATCTCACATCGGCAGCGTCCGCGTGGAGTTAGCCTTAGGCAAATTCAATGGAGGACGTAATGCGCAAGTTGATGCAAGCCGCCGCCTTAATCACGGTCGTGGCGGCGCCAACCGCAGCCGCGGCGCAATCCTCGCCACCTCCCGGACGGACGAACCCCGTCATCGTCGAGCAACTGTCTGACCGCGCCTCCGACGCCCTGCTCACATCGATCGTCACATGGCTCTCGACCAACTTCGATCTCCAACCGACAATGCTGCTTCCGAAGGTCAAGCTTGCGTCCGCTGCCGCGATGACGCAGCGCCGTTACCGCACCTTCCTCGGCACCGATGGTTCGTCGGTCTCGCCATCCGAAGCCGCACTTACGACGGTTGCGATTTACGACCAAAGAGAGACGACGATCTACCTGCCGCTGGACTGGACGGGACAGACGCCGGCGGAACTCTCCGTCCTTGTCCACGAGATGGTCCATCACTTGCAGAATGTCGCACAAACGAAATTCGAGTGTCCGCAAGCGCGCGAGCAATTGGCCTATGCGGCGCAACAGCGCTGGCTCAACCTGTTCGGGCATACATTGCAAGATGAGTTCCAGATCGATCCGTTCACGCTGCTGGTGACGACGCGCTGCATGCACTGACAACCGCATACCCGGAGCAATTTGCCTAACCTCGTCGTTCGAGCCCAGAACGTGACCGCGGAGAGCGGTTCCACATCACGTTTGCGCAAGCCCGGATTTCGCCGGCCCGTTATTCCGGGTACGGTGCCGCCATGCATTCGGCACCCGACACCGCGCAAACCAACCGTCTCGCACGCGAGACCTCGCCCTACCTGCTGCAGCATCAGCATAACCCGGTCGACTGGTGGCCGTGGGGAACTGAGGCCCTGGCGGACGCAAAGCGCACCAACAAGCCGATCCTGCTCTCGGTCGGCTACGCCGCCTGCCACTGGTGCCATGTGATGGCGCATGAAAGCTTCGAGGACGCCGCCACCGCGCAGGTGATGAACGAGCTTTTCGTCAACATCAAAGTCGACCGCGAGGAGCGGCCCGACATCGACCAGATCTACATGTCGGCGCTGCATCACCTCGGCGAACACGGCGGCTGGCCGCTGACCATGTTTCTGACGCCGGACGGCGAGCCGTTCTGGGGCGGCACCTACTTTCCGAAGACCGCCCGCTACGGCAAACCGGCCTTTGTCGACGTGCTGCGCGAAGTCGAGCGGGTGTTCCGGCAGGAGCCGCAGAGCGTCGAGCAGAACCGCAGCGCCTTGATGGCGCGGCTGGCCGAAAGTGCGCGGCCCGCCGGCAAGGTCGTGATCGGGATTCCAGAACTCAATCGCGCGGCCTCGCAAATCGGCGGCATGATCGACCCCGCAAACGGCGGCATGCGTGGAGCGCCGAAATTTCCCCAACCCATGATGCTCGAATTCCTCTGGCGCGCCGGCCAACGCACCGGCGACCGCCGTTACTTCGCGGCCGTGCGGCTCTCGCTGGCGCGGATGTGCGAGGGCGGCATCTACGACCATCTCGGCGGCGGGTTCTCGCGCTACTCGGTCGATGACCGATGGCTGACGCCGCATTTCGAGAAAATGCTCTACGACAACGCCCTGCTGCTGGAACTCTTGGCGCTGGCCTGGCAGCACTCGGCCATTGACCTATTCCGCATCCGTGCGCACGAAACCGTGGGCTGGCTCGAACGCGAGATGACGACGCCAGGCGGCGCATTCTCGGCGTCGCTCGATGCCGACTCGGAAGGCGAGGAGGGCAAATTCTACGTCTGGTCCCTCGATGAAATCACCCAGGTCTTGGGTGAGGCGGACGCCGAGTTCTTTGCTACGAATTATGACGTGACCGCCGATGGCAACTTCGAAGGCCACAATATTCTCAATCGTCTGAGAAACTTACCGCGCAGCATGGAGGATGAGGTCCGGCTCGGCCCGATGCGTGCCAAGCTCCTCGCGGCGCGTGCCCAACGGATACGCCCCGGCCTCGACGACAAGGTGCTGGCCGACTGGAACGGCCTGATGATCGCGGCGCTGGCCCATGCCGGAATGGCATTCGGCGAGCCGACCTGGCTGCAGCATGCCGCCAAGGCCTTCACCTTCATTGCCGCCCATATGGGCCATGGCGACCGGCTCGGGCACTCCTGGCGCAATGGCCGACTGCTGTTCCCGGGGCTGGCCTCGGACCATGCCGCCATGATCCGCGCCGCGCTGGCGCTTTACGAAGCCACCGGCGAACACGGCTACCTCGAGCGTGCGTTCGCCTGGCAGGCCACGCTCGACCGTCACTATGTCAACGCCGGCAATGGCGGCTACTTCCTCACCGCCGACGATGCCGAAGGCTTGGTCGTGCGCCCCAGCGCGACCACCGACGACGCGACGCCAAATTCGAATGCCCTGGCCGCTCAGAACCTGGTGCGGTTTGCCGCACTGACCGGACAGCACGCCTGGCGCGACCAGGCCGACCATTTGTTCGATGGCGTGCTGGCAAGCGCCGGCGAGAACGTGTTCGGACATCTCGCGTTGCTCAACGCGCTCGACCTGAGGCTTCGCGGCGCCGAGATCGTCGTGACCGGAACCGGGGAGGGGGCCTCCGCACTCCTTCAAGCTGCGCGACGCTTGCCGTTTCTTGATCGCACCGTGTTGCATGCGCCCGATCCCGCTTCGTTGCCCGCAACGCATCCGGCACAGGAGAAGATCAAGACGGCAGGTTCGACCGCGGCGTATGTCTGCGTCGGCGACACCTGCTCGCTGCCGGTGACACGCCCCGACGAACTGACCGCACTGATCGCAACGATGCATTCGTCGGCGCACTAAATAAGAACGTTTCCAAGGCGGCGGTACGGTGCCGAGCGCCTTGCCGATTACGAATGAGTCGGTTTATGAATTGCGCACGGCGCGACCGAACTCAGACAAGACCGGAGACTCCCATGCGTGGCGTCAAGCGTGCGCTCATCGCACTTCCCGTGCTGATCCCGCTCTGCGCCCAGGCGGCGGACGAAAAACTGACGATCGATCTCAATAGCGTTGAACCGTCGGAAAACCGTTGCCGCATGAATTTCGTCGTCCAGAACAAAGGCGACGCGGGCCTGGAAAGCCTGAAGCTCGATCTCGTGGTGTTCGGAACCGACGGCGGCATCACGCGACGCTTGATCACCGAGATGGGGCCGATCCGAGCGAACAAGACCAGCGTGCGCGCCTTCCTGGTCGACACCGAATGCAAGGCGATGGCCGCGATTCTCGTCAACGACGTCACCGCCTGCACGCCCGGCAATCCGCCGGCATGTCTCGACGCCCTCGGCCTGTCGTCGCGCGTGAAAGAAATCCGACTCTACAAGTGATGGCCGTGTAGCACGATCTTCCTCCCGGTGCAGGACACCGGGAGGAGAGAAATATTCGTCAGGCGTTCATCGACTCGAAGAAGTCGCCATTGCTCTTGGTATTCCGGAGCTTGTCGAGCAGGAAGTCGATCGCATCCATGGTGCCCATCGGATTAAGGATGCGGCGCAGGATGTACATCTTCTTGAGCTGATCGGCCGGAACCAGCAGCTCCTCTTTGCGGGTGCCGGAGCGCGTGATGTCCATCGCCGGGAAGGTGCGCTTGTCGGCCACCTTGCGGTCGAGGATGATTTCCGAATTGCCGGTGCCCTTGAACTCTTCGAAGATCACTTCGTCCATGCGGCTGCCGGTATCGATCAGCGCGGTGGCGATGATGGTCAGCGAGCCGCCTTCCTCGATGTTACGTGCGGCGCCGAAGAACCTCTTGGGCCGTTGCAACGCGTTGGCGTCGACGCCGCCGGTCAACACCTTGCCGGAGGAGGGGACAACAGTGTTGTAGGCGCGGCCAAGCCGTGTAATCGAATCGAGCAGGATCACGACGTCGCGCCCATGCTCGACCAGGCGTTTGGCCTTCTCGATCACCATCTCGGCGACCTGCACGTGGCGGGTTGCCGGTTCGTCGAAGGTCGACGACACCACCTCACCCTTCACCGAACGCTGCATGTCAGTGACTTCTTCCGGCCGCTCGTCGATCAACAGCACGATCAGGAAGCATTCCGGATGATTCGCCGTTATGGCGTGCGCGATGTTCTGCAGCAGCACGGTCTTGCCGGTGCGCGGCGGCGACACGATCAACGCGCGCTGACCCTTGCCTATCGGTGCGACGATGTCGATGACGCGGGGCGAAAGGTCCTTCCGGGTCGGGTCTTCGTGTTCCATCTTGAGCCGCTCGTCGGGATAGAGCGGCGTCAGGTTGTCGAAGTTGACCTTGTGGCGGGCTTTTTCGGGGTCTTCGAAATTGATCGTGTTGACCTTGAGCAGCGCGAAGTAGCGCTCGCCGTCCTTCGGACTGCGAATTTCGCCCTCGACGGTGTCACCGGTCCGCAGCCCGAAGCGGCGGATCTGCGAGGGCGAGACATAAATATCGTCCGGCCCGGGCAGGTAGTTCGCCTCCGGCGCGCGCAGAAAGCCGAAGCCATCCGGCAGCACTTCAACGACGCCCTCGCCGATGATGTCGGTTTCGCGCACCGCAAGCTGCTTCAGGATACCGAACATCAGCTCCTGCTTGCGCATGGTGCTGGCGTTCTCGACTTCGAGTTCTTCGGCAAAGGAGACGAGTTCGGCCGGGCTCTTGGCCTTGAGGTCTTGGAGTTTCATTTCCCGCATGCGGGTAGTCCTGTGGAGAGGATCGGCTGTCGGAAAAGCGGCCGATCGGTCGCTAAGGGGAGGGAATTCGCAGGTCTTGGGCGGAGGGCGAGAAGCCTTAGGCCCGATGCTAAGGCCGGTTCCCGTACTCGGGGCCGGTACTCAAGGGCATCTGCCTGCGTCTAGGGAGATATTCCAAACATATGAAATACCGCGCCGATACGCAAGTGCCGTTACGCGTGCCATCCACGGATGCGGCCGTTCAGGCCGGCTTGAGCACCACCAGGAGCACGATGCCGATCATCAACAGCGTTGGTATCTCGTTGATAACACGATAGAATTTCTCAGAATGCCGATTCTGATCCTCGGCGAAATCCCGCACCCAGCGCACCATCAGCCCGTGCGTCCCGGAAAGCACCAGGACCAGCGCCAGCTTGGCGTGGAGCCAGCCACTGCGGAAAAACCCGGCGTCGTAGGCGAGCCAGAGGCCGATTACCCAGGACACCACCATGGCGGGATTGATGATCGCATGGAGGAGGCGGCGCTCCATGATTTTGAAGGTTTCGGACTGCGGCGAGCCGACCGGCGCGCTGCAGTGATAGACGAACAGCCGGGGCAAATAGAGCATGCCGGCCATCCAGGCGATGATCGCGATGATATGCAACGCCTTGAACCACAAGTAGAATCCGGACGGATGCCACCACACCAGCAGCGCCGCCAGAACAACCGTGACCAGGATTGCGATTGCCGCCCGCACGAACTCACCGCCCTTCTAATAAAGAGCTTCAAGACTCTTGTTTATAGTTATTAGGCGGTTGATTAGACTCATACTTTTCCATCCACAGTGACGCCGGAAGATGGCGGACAATTGCAGCCTTGTGGGCGACATGACGATTGAGCTTGTGATGGTCCGAATCGGCATTCCATCGATATTTGCGGTGATCTCCGCGCTCTTCCAGTGGCAAGTATTCACATTTACCCCCTATTCGCCGATGCTCCGGGTTTCTTCCTCCCGGGAAGGACAATGTGGACGCGGTAGCGTCCTGTCCCCCTGGGGAGCCCGCAGTTGCCAGGAATCCGCCGTTCTGTCCCCAGCTCTTCACAGCCAGTCCCGCCCGTCTCGCCGATGATCGCCCACCCCGGAACCTACTTCCACCTGCACCTGATCTCGGACTCGACCGGCGAGACGCTGATCACGGTCGCGCGCGCAGCCAGCGCACAATATGCCAAGGTCCAGCCGGTCGAGCATGTCTACCCGCTGGTCCGCACGCAGAAACAGCTCGACCGGGTCCTGGCCGAGATCGGCGAGGAACCCGGCATCGTGCTGTATACGTTGCTCGATAATGAGCTGGTCGAGCGGCTGGAAAAGCACTGCCGCGAGATGAGCCTGCCCTGCCTGTCGATCCTCGGGCCCGTGCTGCAACTGTTGCGCTCCTATCTCGGCACCGAAACCTCGCACCGGGTCGGCGCACAGCACACGCTCAATGCCGAGTACTTCAAGCGGATCGATGCGCTGAACTTCACCATGCTGCACGACGACGGCCAGCACCTCGACGGTCTGGAGGAGGCGGACGTGGTGCTGGTCGGCGTCTCCCGCACCTCGAAGACCCCGACCTCGATCTATCTGGCCAACCGCGGCGTCAAGACCGGCAACGTGCCGCTGGTTCCCGGCGTTGACGTCTCACGCCATGTCGAGGAACTGTCGCGGCCGCTGGTGGTCGGGCTCTACGCCAGCCCTGAGCGGATCGTGCAGATCCGGCAAAACCGGCTGCTCGGTCTCAAGGCGCACCACGACGACGACCAGTATATCGACCGTAAGGCAGTCGCCGAGGAGGTCGCGCTGTCGCGCAAGCTTTGCGCCAAGCACCATTGGCCGTCGATCGACGTGACGCGCCGTTCCATCGAGGAAACCGCCGCGGCGGTTCTGAGCCTGCTGGCCGAGCGCCGCCGGCAGCCGCTGGCCTGAGCATGCCGTTCTGGCTAGCCGAACGGCCGCTGCTGCTTGCCTCGAAGAGCGAGATCCGGCGGATTCTGCTGGCGAATGTCGGCATTCCTGTTGAGATCGCACCAGCCAATATTGACGAACGCGCGATCGAACAAACCGCGCCGTCACGCGATCCTGGGGTTGTCGCCTCACTGCTGGCGCGTGAGAAGGCGCGCACCATTGCGGCAGCTCGGCCAGCGCGCCTGGTGCTTGGCGCCGATCAAACGCTGGCACTCGGTGCGCAGCGGTTCACCAAGCCGGTCGATCGGGATACGGCGCGGGAGCAGCTTTTGACGCTGCGCGGAAAGGCCCACGCGCTGCACTCCGCCGTCGCGTTAATGCAGGAGGACACCGTGCTGTACGAGCATTGCGCGGTCGCGCGGCTGACGATGCGCGACTTCTCCGACGATTTTCTGGAGACCTATCTGGATATTGCCGGCACCGCCGCGACCGCGAGCGTCGGCGGCTATCAGCTCGAGAACGTCGGCATCACCCTGTTCGAGAAGGTCGAGGGCGATCACTTCACCATTCTGGGCCTGCCGATGTTTCCGCTGCTCGCCGAGTTCCGCCGCATGGGCGCAATGGCGTCTTAGTCGCAACGGAAAGTTCCATAGGCGCTGATGCGCATCTCTTAGCTCGTGAAGCTTATTCCGGTATTTCGGCGGAACGTTCTGCTCCTTCCTGCGTTCTCACTGCAGATCGGGGAACACCAAAATGCAAAATCGTCAAATCATCGCGGCCGGCCTCGGCTCGGCACTCGCCTTGATTGTCTGCGCCGGACTGAAAGTCTCAGCCACTCCAGTCACATCCGCAGCGGCCATGTCGACGTTTTCTGCGAGCGAGGCGACTTCACAGAGCAGCAACCGCGCTTTGAAAGGCGACCGGTCGCCTCTCGTCCAGGCCCCGGTAGCCGTATCCAGCGTCCCTCGCGACATCGTTGTCATTCCGAAACTGCTCGATGGCTGCGAGGCGGTCATCAGCTCGATCGGTAACTCGCCGCTGGCGCAGGTGGCAGGAAGCTGCGTGTCCTAAGGCGGTCATCGATCGGCCCGAAAGCTCGCTGCGGCGCGCCTCCTGGCTTCAGCCCATTCGGCACTGCGCTGACGTGACGGCTTCTTTTGTTCTCGCTCATTTCTTGCTCGCTAATTCCTTCCAACAGGCGCACGGTCCGTAGCAGGCGTACGATCTTCTAAACTCAGCGATGAGATTGGGCCTCCCATCTCCATTGATGGATGGGAAGCGCGCAACGGCAGCCGACGAATCTCTAAGGTCCAACGTCGCTGCGCAAATTGGCGCGACTCGTTGTGTCCGCTTATCCAAGAAAGTGTCAGGCAACCATGTCATCTGAGCCAGGCGAGTCTCCAACCAACGTTCTTGTCGTGGAGGACGAAATGGTGCTGCGCATGCGGGCGGTCGATCTTGTCGAGGATGCCGGGTTCACCGCGGTGCAGGCCGTCAATGCCGACGAGGCGCTCTCCATTCTCGAGTCCCGCTCCGACATATCGCTGTTGTTTTCCGACATCCAGATGCCCGGCAGCATGGACGGCTTAAAACTCGCGCACGCCGTCCACGACCGCTGGCCTTCGATCAAGATCATTCTGGTGTCCGGCCAGATCAAACTGGCCGATATCGACAAGCCGGCGGACAGTCGTTTTTTCGGCAAGCCGTTGGAAGTGACGCAGATGATCGCCGAACTGCAGGCGATGGTCGGGGCCGGTACGCTGAAGGTTCTTCCCGATGCGGCCATACCGCTTGTGGTCGACGCGCTCGCCGGTGCGCCTCACACTGCCGCACAGTCGGTTTTGACGGCGGAGAACGACAGCCTGCGGGATTTGCTACTGCAGGCCGACATCGATGCCAAGGCGCTGCTCGCCCAGGCCGGCATCGATGCCAAGGAGCGTGAAGCCGCCGACAAGCTCCAGAAGCTCATTCTTGAAGAGATGCATCATCGCATCAAGAACACGCTGGCGACCGTGAGCGCGATTGCGACACAAAGTCTGCGAACGGCGACCAGCATCACGCTGGCGCGGCAGGCCATCGAAGGCCGTCTGATGGCGCTGGGGCGAGCGCACGATCTGCTGATGCAGGCAAGTTGGGCCAGTGCCGGCCTCTCCGATGTGGTTCGCGGCGCCATCGAGCCCTTTGGCGGTCGGAATGCCGGGCGGTTTTCGGTTGACGGTCCCGATATCGCGATCACCTCCAGCGCGGTCATCACCCTGGCGATGACCTTCAACGAACTGTCCACCAACACGACGAAATTCGGCGCGCTGTCGGTGCCCGGCGGCAGTGTCGGGATCGCGTGGACGATCGACGACGGGACCCAGCGGCTGCAACTGACATGGACCGAAAAGGGTGGTCCGGCCGTTCAGCCGCCGACCAGAAAGAGCTTCGGCACCCGCATGATGGAGTCACTGGGTCAGCAGTTGCATGGTAAGGTTCTTTTCGACTATCGACCGACTGGGTTCGTCTACACGTTGGAGGCGCCACTTGCCTCGGTGATGGCGAGGGCGTGAGGCGGTCGTGCGCCGGAATCGTCGCGATCTGTGAGACTCGGAATACCGGCTGGATTGCAAAAAAGTTGCACCCAGGGTCTCGCACGTGCGGACGCATCCGCGGATTGCGCTTGCTCCGTCCGGGCTAGGACCATCGTCGAGCGGCGATAGAGCCGGTGTTAACCCGGATCGGTTACGCTCTTCGGCAGGTCTCTGGAGAAACCCCATGTGTTTCCGATGCACGATGCCTGCCCCGACGACACGCCGATCCTTCCTGACGGCTGCCGGTGGCGCGGCGGCCGGCTTGGCACTGTCGTCGAGCGCCTTTGCGCAGACGCCGCCACCGAAACCGCAAAACGTCGTGTCTGCGGATGAAGCACTGAAGCTCCTGATCGCCGGAAATCGCCGCTACGTCGAGGGTGTCTCGCGGCGGCATGATTTCAAGGCCGAACGAGAAGCTTTGGTGCAGGGGCAGAATCCTTTCGCCTCGATCCTCAGTTGCGCCGATTCGCGCATCGCCCCCGAATATGCTTTCGACTCTGGCCGTGGCGACCTGTTCGTGTGCCGGGTGGCCGGCAACTTTGCCAATGACGAATCGATCGCGAGCTTCGAATACGCCATCGCCATCCTCAATGTTCCGCTCTTGATGGTGTTGGGCCACAGGTCCTGCGGCGCGGTCGAGGCCGCCATCAAATCCATCCGGGACGGCACCACGCTGCCGGGTCATCTGCCTTCGCTGGTGTCGGCGCTCGCTCCTGCGGTCAAGGCGGCGGCTGGTCTCAGCGGCAATCCGCTCGACAACGCGATCAAGCAGAACGTGATCCTCAATGTCGCAAAGCTGAAGGCCGCGACACCCATTATCGACAAAGCCGTCGCGGAGAAAAAGATTCGTATCGTCGGCGCGGTGTACAACCTCGACGACGGCCGGGTCGAACTCGTGTCCTGAAGCATGATGGTTTGAGGGTGAAGCAGCTCCCGACTTCCCGATCATAGCCACCCCGCGGGGCAAGAGTGTTCGGGCGAAAATCGGTCGATCATAGCAAGAAGTGGCGCGCCAGCGCAGGATCGCCGACAGCACGCTTTGACGTCGATCGCTCAGGGTTTATTCCGCTGGGATCGATGTGGCCTACGGCCTTGGCGACGTCGAGTTGTTGCAACAGTTCACCGCGCTGGCGGCAGATTTCCCCGAGGGCGAGCGGCTCACCTGGAGCGACTTTCAGCGCGTGCGCGGCCGGGCATTGCTCGGCCGCCTGCAGCATGGTGGCACCCCGGACGTCCGAGCTGCCGATGACGCGGCTCTGCAACGGGGTCGAGCGCTCGGCATGCTGCACTGGCTTTCCGGATAAGCTTGCACTTTCTCGTCGCAGCGCTCGCGCAGGATGTGATGAACCTGCCACCATTTCGTTTTTGAATCTTAACATTGTTGCCCGACGCTGACCCGGCGACCGTTTCGGCGCTGCGGTACGGCGTGGACCACCGTGGAGTCCCAGGAGGCACACATGCACGTTTTGAATCGATTCTTACTTGCCGCCGCCTTCATCACGACGCCCACGCTGACGTCGGCCCACACCGAGCTGGCACGCGAGCCACGCGGCATCGACACAGTCGCCCCGTCGGCTTCCTCGCCGCCGGCGGATTCGCCCGCGCAGAAGATCACGATCTACACCGCGAGGACGGTCGTCACGCTCGACCCCGGCACGCCCACCGCGACGGCGGTTGCGGTGATGAACGGAAAAATCCTCGGTGTCGGCACGCTCGACGAGGTGCGCGGCTGGGTCACCAAGCAGGAGATCGAGATCGACCGGCGCTTCGAGAACGCCGTGATCGTTCCGGGCTTCATCGAAGCGCACATGCATCCGCAGATCACCGGCGTGTTGTGGGAAGGTATCTATGTCGGCCGCTTCGACCGAGTTTCGCCCGACGGCACGCCGGTCAAGGGAGCGGAGACCAAGCAGGGCGTCCTTGATCGCATTCGCGACGCGGCCGCCAAGGCGCCGAGGGATGGCCGATGGCTGGTAGCCTGGGGGTATCAGCCGGAATTCTATGGCAACTCGCCGCTGACCCGGGCCGATCTCGATCCGATCTCCAATGGCCACCCGATCTTCATCGAGAATCTGTCGATGCACATCTATTACGCGAACAGCAAGGCGTTCGAGATTGCCGGCATCAACGACGACACCAAGGTCCCGGGCATCGTCAAGAGCGACGGCAAGCCGACCGGCGAGATCGAGGAGATCGAGGCGGCACTGACATTCGTCGCCAAGCTGCCGCCGCTCGACGCCAAGACGCTGGTCAAGGCGACGTGGGATGCGGCCAGGCTGGCGCATCGCACCGGCGTGACGACGTTCGCCGACCTGTCGTTCGGCAGCCTGCCAGGCGGCTATCAGGCCTACCGGGCGGCGGCGACCGATCCGAACTTTCCGCTGCGGATCGTGCTCAATCCGATCATTCAGATGTTTCAGCAGGGCGAGATCGCGCAGAAGGGCGGGCTCGACTATCTCGCCACTCTGCGCAAATCGGATACCGACCGCCTCAGCATCGGCGGCGTCAAGTTCGTCGTCGACGGATCGGTCCAGGGTTACACCGGGCTGTTCCAGTGGCCCTACTACTTCAAGACCTTCGCCAACGGCGTCGCGAACATTCCCCAGGACGACCTGAACAAGTGGGTGCTCGAAGTCCACAAGCGTGGTCTCCAGGCGGTGATCCACGCCAACGCCGACCAGGCGACCGAGAATGCGCTGACCGCGCTCGAGGCGGCGCAACGCCAATTTCCGAGCCTGACGTCCCGGCACCGGATCGAGCACAACCAGTACGTGACGCCGGAGCAGCTCGGACGGATGAAGCGGCTCGGCACCGGCACCAACCTGTTTGCGAACCACATCTACTACTGGGGCGACCTGCACTATTCGACGTTCGGCGGCCCGGATCGTGCCCGGCGGATCAACCCCGCCGGCAGCGCGCAGCGCCTGGGCATCCCGTTCAGCCTGCATTCGGATGCATCGGTCACGCCCGTCAACCCGTTGTTCGCGATGTGGGCCGCGACAGTGCGCAAGACGATGTCGGGCAGGGTGCTGGGCGAGGGCGAGCGCATCACCGTCCCGCAGGCGCTGCATGCCGTCACGCTCGGTGCGGCGTACCTGCTGATGCAGGAGGACAAGAAGGGCTCGATCGAGACCGGCAAGCTCGCCGATTTTACGGTGCTCGACCGCAATCCGCTGGAGGTCGGTTCGCCCGATGAACTGCGGGACATCAAGGTGCTGGGCACCGTGATGGGCGGCAAGGCGTTCCCGGCCGCCGCCGGCCGGTAGAGCCTAATTTCGAGTTGATATGGACTCTCTCCCCACTCGTTCCCGCTTGCGCGGGGGATGAGCCGGGGAGGCTGCCGTGGAAAGATGTGTTCGCTTCCGAGCAGACCGGATATGTCCATGGCCCGGACAGATCTGTCCACGCAGGGAGCGTCCCGACATGTTCATCCTGGGGCTGACCGGCTCAGTCGGAATGGGGAAGTCGACGACCCTGGGGTTCTTCGCCGAAGAAGGCGTGCCGGTCTACGACGCCGACCGCGAGGTGCATCGTCTCTACGAGGGCGACGCGGTGCCGGCGATCGAGGCGGCGTTTCCTGGCACTACCGCGGACGGCAAAGTCGACCGCACCAGGCTGGCTGCCCGCGTTCTCGGCGATGACGCGGCGCTGCGCCGGCTCGAGGCGATTGTGCATCCGATGGTGCACGACATCGAACGGCGCCGTCTCGAAGACGCCGAGGCCGCCGGCCACAAGGTTGCGGTGCTGGATATTCCGTTGTTGTTCGAGACCGGAGCGGAGCAGCGGGTCGACGCGGTCGTGGTAGTCACGGCGCCGGCCGAGGTCCAGCGCGCGCGGGTCATGGAGCGGCCGGGCATGACGGAGGAGAAATTCGCCGCCATCCTGGCGAAGCAGATGCCGGATGCCGAGAAGCGCCGGCGGGCGGATTTCATCGTGGATAGCTCGCAGGGGCTCGACGCCGCCCGCGCCCAGGTGCGGGCGATCCTGGAATCGGTTGCTACAATGCCGAAGCGGCGGAAGTGATTCGCGGCCTATTGAGTGGCCGTGTGATTTACTCCGAAGAGTCAGCGACTTTTCGGAACCAGGTGACGGGAGACCTTGTGTGCGCGAGATCGTGCTCGATACCGAGACCACCGGGCTCGACCCCTACCAGGGGCACCGGCTGATCGAGATCGGCTGCATCGAACTGCTCAACCGCATTCCGTCCGGGCAGACTTACCACTGCTACGTCAATCCCGAGCGCGACGTTCCGGCCGAGGCGTTCGCAGTCCACGGCATTTCGACCGAGCAGCTCAAAGACAAGCCGCTGTTTGCCGAAATCGCCGACGACCTGCTGACGTTCATTGGCGAAGCGCCGCTGATCGCCCACAACGCGATGTTCGATCTCGGCTTCCTCAATGCCGAGCTTGAGCGCGCCGGCAAGGGCGCGGTGGGGCGCGAGCGGCTCGTCGACACGCTGCTGCTGGCGCGCCGGCGGCATCCGGGCGTCTCGAACCGGCTCGACGATCTCTGCGTGCGCTACGGTATCGACAATTCGCGGCGCACCAAGCATGGCGCGCTGCTCGACGCCGAACTGCTGGCCGAAGTCTATCTGGAGTTGATCGGGGCGCGGCAGGCGACGCTCAGCCTGATCGACGCCAACGTAACGGCGGGCGGCGTGCGCACGCGCGTGAACGCCATTTACGCCCGTACCGTCGCGCTGCCAACGCGGCTTACCGAGGACGAGTTGGTGGCCCACACGGCGTTCATAGCGACGCTGGGGGAGGGGGCCATCTGGCGGGAGTACGCGAACCAGCCGGGGTAGAGCGGGTTCCGAAAATTTTCCGCGTTATTCCGGACACGCGAAGCGGCTGTCCCGAATCCATCGCCCTCATCCACCATGACCCGACGGATTCCGGCCTTCGGCCGCCCCGGAATGACGCTGAGAAAGTTGGGTAGTCGCGCGGTCAGGCTTGCTGCGGCGTAATGCCGGGCGGCTCCTGTTGCTGGGCCATCCGCTGCTGATAAAGCGCGACGAAGTCGACCGGATCGAGCAGCAGTGGCGGAAACCCGCCGTTGCGCACTGCGGTGGCGACGATCTCGCGTGCGAACGGGAACAATAGCCGCGGACATTCGATCATTACCAGCGGTCCGACGTGCTCCTGCGGCACGTTCTGAATGCGGAACACGCCCGCGAAGGTCAGGTCGAACGCGAACAGCAAGGTGCCGCTCTGCTCAGCCTTGCCTTCCAGCGCCAGCGCTACCTCGAAGTCGGTTTCCGACAACGGCGAGGCGTTGACGTTGATCTGGATGTTGATCGCCGGCTGGGTCTGGCTCGGCGCCAGCGAGCGAGGCGCGTTCGGGTTCTCGAACGAGAAATCCTTGATGTACTGGCCCAGGACGTTGAGCTGCGGCGCGTTCTGTTGCGCCTGCGGGCCCGGTTGCGGGCCGCCATTGCCGGTGTTCGTCATCTGCGCTGTCTCCACCCCGATCTTGCACGACTGCCGCAATCGGCGGCGTGGCTAACACACGGCCCGCAGGGGAACAAGGACAAGACGGCGTTTGCCGTCATGTTCCGCCTTTCGGCTTGCGGCGGCGCTTCTTGCCGGGGTCGGGCAGTTGACGCCATTCGTGCGGTTCGAGGTCGATGACCGAAGGATCCTGGCGTCCTTGAGGCCGCCGGCGGGCGGCGCGGCCGATTGTCCCGGCGGCCCAGCGGCGAAATGCCGGAACAAACAGCGCCGCGCCAAGGATGTCGGTAATAAAGCCAGGTATGACCAGTAAAATCGCGCCCAGCATGTTGGCGAGGCCGGGGGTTTCGAGGTGAATCGCCCGCAAACCTTCTCGGCTGAAGGCCTCCCGCAGCCGGTCGAAGTCGCCGCGGCCGGTCTGGCGCAGCAAATAGATCCCGGTGAGCGAGGCTCCGAGAAGCAGGACCAAGGTCAAGAACCAGCCCAAAGTGGCGGTCGCCAGCAGCAGAACCACCAGCTCCGCCGCCGGCAGTGTCAACAGGCCGACAAATGTCCACTTTACCAATGACATCGGTCCGGATTTCCTGCGGGCCTTGTTGGCGTCACGATTGGGATCGTCTATGGTCGGTTCGAAGGAGCCAATTCGATGCTCTGCCTCTGGATCGGCTCGATCGCGTACTTAGATATTCAAATGGGGAACTGGACCTTCTCCGCGGACGTCTGACCGTGGCGGGGCATCTCGGCGGTTTCCAGTTCCGTCCTCACGGCTGCCATGAGCGTGTAAGACGTGTTCGATATCTACACCATCATCTTTCTGGCGTTGGCGGTTTTCATCTTCCTCCGCCTCCGCAGCGTACTCGGTCAGCGGACCGGGCGCGAGCGGCCGCCTTACGATCCGTATTCGGCGCGCGATGCGGTGCGCGGCGCAACCAACGACAATGTTGTGACCTTGCCGGGCCGCGCCGCCGAGACGGGGAACAAGCCTGCTGAAGTCGTCGAGCCGAGCGAGCGCTGGAAGGGCTTTGCCGAGCCCGGTTCAGCGGTGGCAGTGGGCCTTGACGGCGTAGCGAGCGAAGATCCGGCCTTCGACATCAAGCACTTCGTTGCCGGCGCGCGTGCCGCTTACGAGATGATCGTCACCGCCTATGCGGAGGGTGACCGGCGCATTCTGAAGAACCTGCTGGCAAAGGAAGTCTACGACGGGTTCGAGGCCGCCATTCGCGAACGTGAGGCAAAGGGCGAGACGGTCGAGACCCGGTTCGTGTCGATCGACAAGTCCGATGTAACGGCGGTCGACGTGCGCGGGCGCACCGCCCAGATCACCATCCGCTTCGTTTCCCAGCTGGTCTCGGTCACCCGTGACAAATCCGGCAACGTGATCGACGGCAGTCCCGACAAGGTCACCGACGTGACCGACGTCTGGACCTTTGCGCGCGATCTGGCGTCGCGGGATCCCAACTGGAAACTGGTCGCCACCGAGGCCGGGCATTAACCCGCCGTTTTTCCAGTTCATATGAGCCCCCGACGGCGCGTTGCGCGATAGGTCGCGCCGCGAACGCCGGCGGCGTCGGGTTCCAGGCTGGAGTCTCGCTTCGATGGCGGTGCGGCGAAGCACCTTCTTCACCGGCATGCTGGCTGCCACGGTTCTGGCTGGCGGTAGCGCCGTGCCGTCTAGGGCCGAGCCCTTCAAGTTCCCTGATGCCCAGCTCGAGCCCGCGACCTGGAGCGATCTCAACGGCTGGGTGGGCGACGATCACATCGCCGCCTTCACGGCCTTTCAAACCAGCTGCCAGCCGTTCCTCAAGCAGGCCAGCCCGCGCGATCCTCGTCCGGTGGGCCAGGCGCTGTGGGAAGTCTGCCGGCGAGCCGCCAGCCTCAAGCCCGCGACCGCCGTGGAGGCCCGCGCGTTCTTCGAGGAGAACTTCCGGCCGGTGCGGATCACCAAGCTCGGCGACGCAGAGGGCTTCCTGACCGGCTACTACGAGCCGATCGTGCAGGGCTCGCGCTTCCCCAGTCCGGAATTTTCCGTTCCGCTCTATCGGCGCCCGCACGATCTCGAAGCGCAAGGCTACAAGCCGGGTTCGTCGAGCTTCCCCAACAGCAAGAGCGTGCCGATCGGCCGCCGCAACGACAAGGGCGAAATCGTGCCCTATCCGGACCGCGGCCAGATCGAGGCCGGCGCGCTCGACGGCCGGCATCTCGAAATCTGCTGGGTGCGCGACTGGTTCGAGGCCTTGACCATCCAAATCCAAGGTTCGGCGCGCGTCATGCTCGAGGACGGCCTGATGGTGCGGATCAATTACGACTCGTTCAACGGCCATCCGTATTCGTCGATCGGGCGCGTGCTGATCGAGCGCAAAGAAATTCCGCGCGAAGAAATGTCGATGCAACGCATCAAGGACTGGATGAAGGTCAACCCCAACAAGGCGGCAGAGGTGCGCGCTACCAATCGTTCGTTCGTGTTCTTCCGCATCACCGGCCTTGACAAGGACGATGAGCCGGTCGGCGCGCAGAACGTGCCGCTGATGCCAGGCCGTTCGATCGCGGTCGACAAGACCCATGTCTACGGCACGCCGATCTACATCGAGGCGACGCTGCCGATCGACAGCGCCCGCCCGGTCACTCCGTTTCGCCGGCTGATGATCGCGCAGGATACCGGCTCCGCCATTGTCGGCCCGGCCCGCGCCGATCTCTATTGGGGTGCCGGCGACGGTCCGGCCCGCATTGCCGGACGTATCCGCCATCCCGGACGCTTCGCGATGCTCCTGCCGCGCCAGCTCGACATGATCGAGGCTGGCCGGGCAATACCGCTGCCGCTGGCGAAGCCGGCCAATGTTGGCGAAGACGCCAAGCAAGACGCGGCCGCCGCCGCCAAGAAAGCTGCGGCTTCTGAGGCCAAGAAGGAGACCGGCGCGACGGTCGAGCCGGCCAAGCCCGATGCGGGCACCAAAAAGCCGGCCCGCCCGGCCCGCGGCCAGGCGGTTCCCGGCCGCCCGCGGTCCGGCACATGACCGCCAAGGGGCGCAGGCCCGGCCGGCGCAATCTGTCCGACGACGAGCGCACGCTTTGGCACGAGGTGACGCGTTCGGTCCGCCCGCTCCGGCGCGCCAGAGCGAAGCCCGGCAAGACGCTGCCCGAGGTACTTGTCCGGCAAGCGGCTCCGTCCCCCAAGCCCGAGACCTCGGCGCGCAGCGCCCCGCCGCGGCCGGCCGCGGCGCCCAGGCCGAAGCCTGCGCCCGGACTCGCGCCGATCGAGCGGCGGCAGAAGAAGCGACTCGCGCGCGGCACCGAGCCGATCGATGCGCGCCTCGACCTGCATGGCTGCACGCAGCACGAAGCGCATGCGGCGCTGCTGCAATTTCTCCGCCGCGAGCAGCACAACGGCGCACGCTACGTGCTGGTGATCACCGGCAAGGGCCGTGCCGGCAGCGACGGCTTTCGCGAGGCCGGCGTGCTCAAGCGGCAGGTGCCGCTCTGGCTCGCGATGCCGGAATTCCGCGGCTACGTCGTTGGCTTCGAAGATGCGGCCGCCAGCCACGGCGGCGAGGGCGCGCTCTATGTGCGGCTGCGCCGCGAGCGGTGAATTGACATTCCCGTCATTCCAGGTTCGCGCTGACGCGCGCCCCGGAATGACGAGAGCGTACTTACAAAATAAACCGGCTGAGGTCGGTGTTGCGGGCGAGATCGCCGATGTGCTTGTGGACGTAGGCGGCGTCGATCGTCACGGTCTCGCCGTTGCGGTCGGGCGCCGCGAACGAAATCTCGTCGAGCACGCGCTCCATTACGGTGTGCAGCCGCCGCGCACCGATGTTCTCGACGTTGGAGTTCACCGACACCGCGACATCCGCGATGGCGTCGATCGAGTCGGAGGTGAAATCGAGCGTCACGCCCTCGGTTGCCATCAGCGCCACGTACTGCTTGATCAGCGACACCTCGGTCTCGGTCAGGATGCGGCGGAAGTCGCTGTGGGTGAGCGGTTTGAGCTCGACGCGGATCGGCAGGCGGCCCTGCAGTTCGGGCAGCAGGTCCGACGGCTTCGTCAGGTGGAACGCGCCCGACGCGATGAACAGAATGTGGTCGGTCTTGACCGAGCCGTGCTTGGTCGAAACCGTCGTCCCCTCGATGAGGGGAAGAAGATCGCGCTGAACGCCTTCGCGTGAGACGTCGGCGCCGTGGCGGCCCTCGCGGCCGGCGATCTTGTCGATCTCGTCAAGGAACACGATGCCGTTCTGTTCGACCGTCTTGATCGATTCCAGCACCAGCTGATCGTTGTCCAGGAGCTTGTCGGATTCCTCGTTGATCAGGATATCGTGCGATTCGGAGACGGTGACGCGGCGCGTCTTCTTGCCGCCGCCGAGCTTGCCGAAGATGTCGCCGATCGAGATCGCGCCCATCTGCGCGCCCGGCATGCCGGGAATCTCGAACATCGGCATGCCGCCGCCGCCCGACTGGACCTCGATCTCGATTTCCTTGTCGTTCAGCTCGCCGGCGCGAAGCTTGCGGCGGAACACGTCCTTGGTGGAGGCGCTGGCGTTCTCGCCAACCAGCGCATCGACCACGCGCTCCTCGGCCGCCTGCTCGGCGCGGGCCTTGACGTCCTTGCGCTTGCGCTCGCGGGTCTGGGTGATTGCGACTTCCACCAGGTCGCGCACGATCTGCTCGACGTCGCGGCCGACATAGCCGACCTCGGTGAATTTCGTCGCTTCGACCTTGATAAACGGCGCACCTGCGAGCCGGGCGAGCCGGCGCGAAATCTCGGTCTTGCCGACGCCGGTCGGGCCGATCATCAGGATATTTTTCGGCAGCACTTCCTCGCGCAGCTTCTCGTCGAGCTGCAGCCGGCGCCAGCGGTTGCGCAGCGCGATCGCGACCGCGCGTTTGGCGTCGTTCTGGCCAATGATGAAACGGTCGAGCTCGGAAACGATTTCGCGCGGTGAGAAGTCGGTCATGCATCGGCCTCGGCAGAATTCCGGTAGAACATCAGCAGTGTGTCGCTCTCACCATCGGCGCCGAGCACGATCTTGTCGCGGACAAATCCGGCCTTCTCGTAGGCGCGGATGGCGCGGCAGTTGCGGGCATCCGGATCGATGACGATCGGGCGATGCCCTCGGGCGCACAGCCGCGCCACGAAGGCCGCAATCAGCTTGGCGCCGATCCCGCGCCCGATCAGGCCAGGAGGACCGATGAAGATATCGACGCCGACGGTCGCGGCGGGAAGTTCGGCGATCCACGGCTCGACGCCGGTGAACTTGTGCGGCTCCCACGACTGCAGGTAGCCGGCCGGCGCACCGTCCACCAGACCGACATAGCCGTCGGCCTCGCCGCTTTCGCGACCGTTGCGGATCAACTCAAGCTCGACGTTGGGATCGCCCCACCATTGCCGGACATGAGGCTCGGCGAGCCAGCGCGCCAGCATCGGCAGGTGCCCGTCGCAGACGGGCTCGAACGCAATGCGGCCGGGGCGGGATTCGGTCATCGCTGCCCGGCATCGATGGACTCAACCACTACGTTGCGGTTGGTGAAGACGCAGATGTCGGCAGCAATGTCGAGCGCGCGGCGAACGATCGCTTCGGCGTCGAGCGGGCCGTCGAACAGTGCGTGGGCGGCGGCGAGCGCGTAGTTGCCGCCGGAGCCGATGCCCATAACGCCGGTTTCGGGTTCCAGCACGTCGCCGGTTCCGGTCAGCATCAGCGAGACCTGCGGGTCGGCGACGATCATCATGGCTTCGAGGCGGCGCAGGTAGCGGTCGGTGCGCCAGTCCTTGGCCAATTCAACCGAAGCCCGGGTGAGCTGCCCGGGATATTGTTCGAGCTTCGCCTCAAGCCGCTCAAACAGCGTGAAGGCGTCGGCGGTCGCGCCCGCAAAGCCGCCGATTACGTCGCCCTTGCCGATCCGTCGGACCTTCTTGGCGTTGGATTTGACGATGGTCTGGCCGACCGAAACCTGGCCGTCGCCACCGATCACGACCTTCCCGCCTTTGCGGACCGTCAGGATGGTGGTGCCGTGCCAATTGGAGGGGGAGGAGGGATGCATGAGGGGATCCGGCATGTGCCCGCACATGTAGGTGACCACAGCGCCGGCCGCAAACGGGGTCTGCTGCCGCCCCGATGAAGGGGCATTAACGCCCGGTTTCGACAGGTCAGGGGGGTCTGCCCCCCGTTCCTGCCCCGCACGCGGGCCACAGCGGGGAGGGAGTCCGCCGAATCCGCGGCACCGTTATGCATCAAACGGCACCGAGGCAGACTCTACCCGGCGAGGCCCTCGATGATGAGGAGGTCGAACTCCGCCTTGCCCTGGCGCAATTTGGCGGCCGCCTGATATTCCGGCGAGCGGTAGCAGTCGAGCGCGGCATCGAAGCTCGGAAACTCGATCACCACGCAGCGAGAGCGCAGCTTGCCCTCGACCACCTCCTGCCGGCCGCCGCGTACCAGGAAACGCGCGCCGAACTGGCCGAGCGGCGCCATGTCGGCCGCCATGTAGGCCTTGTAGCCCTCCGGGTCGGTGATGTCGGCATGCGCGATCCAGTAGCCCTTGACCGCCGCGGCTGCGGGCGGCGTCGCTGACTGCGGCGGCTGCGGGCCGTCGTAGCCCTCGACGATCAGGAAGTCGCACTCCGAGTGCGGCGCCCGCAGCGGCCGGGCGCGGGAATAGTCCGGCCCATCGTAGAAGGCGCGTGCCTCGTCGAACGAACTGAACTCGCGCAGCACGTTGCGCCCGCGCAGCTTGCCCTCCGGGCGCTCGTTGCGGCCGCCGCGCGCCAGGAGCTTCGACTTGCCGTAGTGCTCGTGCGCGGCATCGGCGGCGTCGCGGTAGGCCTGGAAGCCTCCCGGGTTGCTGACGTCGAGATGTGGAATCCAGTAGCCCTTCGGCATGAGCGATTATCCCCAGAGTGAAATGTCCATCTACTCGCGCACGCCGGCCTCGATATTGTTTCCATCCGGATCGAGTGCGAACGCGGCGTAGTATTTCATCTCGGCGGGCCCGCGCATACCCGGCGGACCGTTGTCGATTCCGCCGGCCGCAACCGCGGCGCGATAAAATCGATCGACCGCCGCCCGGTCGCGGGCGTAGAAGCGGCGTGCGGCGGCCAGATCCCGGACGCGGAATCCCATGTGGTCGATCATGACGGTCCCGGTCTACGCGGCCGCCGGAGGGGGCGGCGGCTCAAGCGCGGCGCGCGCGATCTCGGCGACGATGGCGTCGGCGGCGGCTTTCGGATCGGGCGCGGCCAAAATCGGACGGCCGATCACCAAGTAGTCGGCGCCTGCCGCAATCGCTTCGCCGGGCGTCATCACGCGCTTCTGGTCGCCGGCATCCGCACCAGACGGCCGGATGCCGGGCGTCACCAGCGTCATGCGGCCGACGATCGGCCGCAGCGAGGCCGCCTCCGCGCCGGAGCAGACCAGGCCGTCGACCCCGACGTCGCGCGCCTGCGCGGCGCGTTCGGCGACCAGTTCCGGCACCGTGAAGTCGTAGCCCGAGGCGGCGAGGTCGGCGTCGTCATAGGACGTAAGCACTGTGACGGCAAGGATGCGCAACTGCGAGCCGGCGCGGGCGTCGACCGCGGCATGCATGGTCTGCGGATAGGCGTGGACGGTCAGGAACGTGGCACCGAGCTTGGCCACACTCTCGACGCCCCTGGCCACCGTGTTGCCGATGTCGTGCAGCTTGAGGTCGACGAACACCTGCTTGCCGGCGCTGGAGAGCACGCGCGCGAAATCGAGGCCGCCCGCGAAGGCGAGCTGGTAGCCGATCTTGTAGAACGTCACGGATTCGCCGAGCCGCGCCACCAGTGCTTCCGCGGCTGCGATCGATGGCACATCGAGGGCGAGGATCAGGCGGTCGCGCGGATCAGCGAGCAAGGCTCTTCTCCGTCATTTGAACAGCGCGGCAGTATCGACCAGCTTGTGCACCACCACCTTGAGCTGGCCCGCCGCGCGGGTGTCCTTGAGTTCGTCCATCTCGTCGAACGCCTGCTCGGCGTTCGGCACCGAAACCTGCTCGGCAATCACCAGCGCGCGGCAGCCGACCGCCAGCACCTGGCGCAGCGCGATCAGCGACTGTATCGCGCCGGAGCGGCCCGGCGACACCCCGCCGATGGCGAACACCCGGTTCTGGTAGGCGGCGAGCGGCGGATCGCCCGGTTCGCGCACCGCCGAGACCCAGTCGATGGCGTTCTTGATCAGCGGCGTGATCGAGGCGTTGTACTCCGGACTGGCGATGAACACGCCGTGGTGCGCGCAGACGAGCTGCTTGAGCTTGAGCGCGTGGAGCGGCGGCCCGGATTTCTCGGCGGTGTCGCCGTCGTAGATCGGCAGCGGATAGTCGGCAAGCGAGATACGGGTGACGTCCGCGTCCGCCAGCAGCAGTTCCTTGGTGGCGAGCGCGGCAAGCCGCGCGTTGTATGACTTCGCCCGCAGCGAGCCCGGAACGACGAGAATCTTCGGGTGAGGCATGGGCGGACACGTATCGGCGGTAAGTTCCATCTCCCTCTTGGCAGAGGGTCACGGTGAGCGAACCTTCATAATAGATGCGTTGCGGAACTGCACGGCCGGTCCCGCACCTTCCCATCCGGGGGAGGGTGGCACCGAGTTTGTGGCCGAGCAAATCGCCGTCAGTCGCGCCGGTAGACCCAGACGCGCGCCGGCGGGATGTTCATCCAAACCCGCTCGGAGCCTTCCGAGCGCACCCGGTCGAGCGCCTTCGGGATCGGCGGGACGGTCGCATAGGTGAACTGCACGAACGGCGCGCCCGGCTGCATCAGGGCGAACGCCTCGTGAATGAGGCGCAACCGCGTGGTCAGTGGCTTGGTGAACAGCGGCAGCCCGGAAACAA